>JBGPHU010000063.1:0-15326 GCA_041484545.1 Candidatus Eiseniibacteriota bacterium
CGCCACGCGCCCCCAGTTCGCGCAGCGCTACATCGATCTCCGGGTGGAGGACCACAAGACGCCGATCCAGGAGCTGCGCCGTCTGCTCCAGATTCAGGAAGGGTTCCACGGCGCGGACAACCACTTCACGTACGCCGAGGAATACGAAGCGGCGGGCCGGACCGAACTCGCCGCGCGCGAGCGCGAGCGGGTCGCCGAGATCCTGCGCCGGGCGCTGGCGCGAAACGAGCGGGACGCCTCGATGCTGAACGGTCTCGCGTGGGCCTGCGCGACCCACGACCTCTACCTCGGGGAGGCGACGAAGGCCGCGGAGCGCGCGGCCTCGATCGAGCCCAGGAACGTGGACGTCCTGGACACGCTCGCGGAGATCTACTTCCGGCAAGGGAACACGACGAAGGCGATCGAGGTCGAGTCGCGCGCGGCGACCATCGATCCGAAGAGCCAGTACCTGAAAGATCAGATCGCGCGCTTCCGAAGCGCGAGCCGGGGGTAGCGCCGAGCGCATGATGAAGACACCCACATCCCGTTTCAACCTCATCGCCGCAACGGCAGCCCTCGCCCTCGCCTGGTGCGGCGCGCCGCCCGCTTTCGCCACCTTCTCCATCGTGGCATACGATTCGGTCACGCAGGAGCTGGGGGTCGCCGTACAGTCGCGAGCCTTCAGCGTCGGCATGGCGGTCCCATGGGCCGAGGCGGGCGTGGGCGGGATCGCCACCCAGGCCGCGACGAACGAGTCCTTCGGCCCCGCGGGCCTCAGCCTTCTCCGGTCGGGAAGGCCCGCGCCGGAGGTCATGCGCGCCTTGCTCGACGCGGATTCCGGAAGCGCGCATCGCCAGCTCGGCGTCGTGGACGCGCGCGGCCGGAGCGCCAACTTCACAGGCTCGCTCTGCTCGGATTGGGCGGGCGGAGTCACCGGGCCGGGGTACGCGATCCAGGGAAACATCCTGGCCGGCGAGGCTGTGGTGAAGGGAATGGAGCGAGCCTACCTCGAAACCAAGGGAGAGCTGGCGGAACGGCTCCTCGCTGCGCTCGTGGCGGGGCAGGCGGCGGGAGGCGACAAGCGCGGCATGGAATCCGCCGCCATCGTCGTCGTTCGTCCGAGCGAGCGGTATCCCGAGTACCGGACGCGGTACGTCGACCTCCGCGTCGAGGACCACAAGGATCCGATCAACGAGCTGATCCGCGTGTACCGATTGCTCGAAGGCCAGCGCCTCGCGGAGGCCCACATCCGATATGCCGAATCGTACGAGAAGGCCGGAAAGAAAGACCTGGCGCAGCTCGAGCGTGAGCGCGTGGCGGAATCTCTTTCGCACGCCCTCGCCCGCAAGGACGTGGATGCCTCCACCCTGAACGGGCTCGCGTGGACGTGCGCCACGAACGGCGTCCATCTCGAGGAGGCGCGTCAGGCCGCCGAGCGGGCCGCGGCGCTCGAGCCCAAGAACGCGGAGATACTCGACACGCTCGCGGAGGTCCACTACCGTAGCGGCAACGCGGCGAAGGCGGTCGAGGTGGAGAGCCAGGCGCTCTCCTTTTCTCCCAACGACCAGTATCTTAAAGACCAGATCAGCCGCTTCAAGAGCGGCGCCAAATAGAACCGGAGACACCCATGCCCGATCGAAGACCGGTCACACCCGAGGATCTCTTCCAGCTTCAGTTCGTGGACTCAGTCGCGCTCTCGCCCGATGGAACCCGCGTCGTCTACCAGGTTCGCTCCATCGAGCCGGAAAAGGACTGCTACGAGTCGCACCTCTGGCTGGTCCCGATGCAGGGTGGCGACCCGCGCCGCCTGACCTTCGGCGAGCACAGGAACGGGAGCGCGGCGTGGAGCCCGGATGGGAAATGGATCGCGTTCGTTTCCGACCGGCGCGACAAGAAGGCGCAGGTCTATCGGATCTCCCTCGAGGGCGGCGAAGCGCAGCGGCTGACCGACCTCGACGGCCGGATTTCGGGGCTGGCCTGGTCCCCGGACGGGTCGAGGCTCTCCTTCTCGTACCGCCCCAGCGATCCCCCGGAGACCGGGCATCTCCCGGGCTCGGCCGCGGCGAAGAACGCCGTGGACGCGAAGGCCGAGAAGAAAGATCGGAAGCCGCCGACGTTCCTGCACCTGACCCGGCTCCATTACAAGGAGGACGGCCAGGGTTTCCTGCCGAAGGCGAGATTCCACGTCCACGCGCTCGAGGTGGCGACCGGCGAGGTTCGTCCGCTCACGACCGGCGAGTGGGATCATGGGACCGCGGTGTGGTCGCCCGACGGCGCGTGGATCGTGGTTCCGGCCAACCGCATGCCCGACGCGGACCATCACGCCACGGTCAGCGATCTCTGGCTCATCCCGTCGTCCGGGGGCGAGCCGCGGAACCTGACGCCCCAGCCCGGCGCCGCGTTCGCTCCGGCGTGGTCTCCGGACGGATCGTCGATCGCCTTCATGGCGAACGAGGACGAAGGCGACGCCTGGGGCGTGAAGAACATCCACGTCTGGACGGTCTCGCCCGCGGGCGGGCCGGCTCGCAATCTGACTCCCGATTTCGACCGCAGCGCGCTCGATCTCATGGCCACCGATCTCCGCGATTTCCATGAGGCGGCGCCGCCGGTCTGGTCGCCTGACGGCGCGACCATCCATTACCTAGTGAGCGAAGAGGGCTCCACGCACCTCTATTCGGTTCCCGCGAAGGGGGGAAGCCCGCGCCGCGTCACCTCGGGCGCCCTGGCGCTCCTCGCGGTGGACGGCGTGAAGGCCGCCGGGGACTTGGCGGTCATCCGGTGCGATCACACCGACGCGGGAACGGTCGCGCGTCTGGATCCCTCGACCGGCGCCATCACGCCGCTCGCGCGTCCGACCGAGGCTCTCTTCGATACCCTCGCGGTGGGGAAGCCCGAGGAATTCTGGGTCGATATGCCCGAGGGGCACCGCGTGCAGTGCTGGATGCTCAAGCCGCCGGCGGCCGCTCCCGCGACAAAGCACCCGATGATCCTCGAGATCCACGGGGGGCCGCGGGTCCAATACGGCGCCTGCTTCTTCCATGAGTTCCAGGTGCTCGCGAGCGCGGGATTCTACGTGCTCTTTTCCAATCCGCGCGGGGCGCAGGGCTACGGGGAGGCGTTTACGCGCGCCATCGTGTTCGACTGGGGCGGCCCCGACTACGAAGACCTCATGCGGGTCGTGGACGAGGCGCTCCGCCGCTATCCGGAGATCGACTCGGAGCGTCTCGGCGTCACGGGGGGCTCCTACGGCGGCTACATGACGAACTGGATGGTCGGGCACACCGACCGGTTTCGGGCAGCGGTAACCCAGCGGAGCGTCGTGGATCTGAAGACGCTCCTCCTCGCGGGCGATTTCAGCGATGATGCGGTCCCCGAATTCGGCGATCAGCCCTGGCGGGACTCGCCCGATTACCGGAGGATGTCGCCCATCACCTACGTGGAGAATATTCGTACGCCGCTCCTCATTCTGCACAGCCTCGAGGACCACCGCTGTCCGGTGGAGGAGGCGGAGCAGCTCTACACGTCGCTCCAGCTCATGCGCCGCGAGGTGGAGATGGTCCTCTTCCCGGGCGAGAGCCACGGGCTCTCCCGCGGGGGGACACCTTCCCGGAGACTCGCGCGGCTTCATTTCCTGCGTGAGTGGTTCGTGCGGCACCTGGCCAAGCCCGGGGCGAAGCCGGCACGGGCCGCCGCGGCGTCGGAGCCGGCCATGGCGAAAGCAACGTGAGTGAAGCTTAGCGGCCGCTCGATCCTCCTGACCGGCGCCTCGGGGGGGATCGGCCGCGCCGTAGCCGAGCTTCTCGCGCGCGAGGGGGCGAAGGTGACCCTCTTCGCCCGCCGGCCGGCGCCGCTCGAATCCCTGCGCTCCACCATCGAATCCCGAGGCGGCGCGGCGATCGCCGTTGCCGGCGACGTGCGGAACGTCGCCGACGCCGAGCGCGCCGTGGCGGAGGCGGTGCACCGCTTCGGCGGACTCGACGCCGTGGTCAACAACGCGGGGATCGGTTATCTCGCCTCCCTGGCCGAAGCCTCCGACCGCGAGGTGCAGGACCTCCTCGAAGTGAATGTTCTCGGGACATTCCGGGTCACGCGAGCGGCCCTTCCGGCGCTGGCGTCCCGGTCCGGCGTCATCGTGAACGTCGCGAGCTTCGCGGGAAGGGTCGGTGTGCCGTATTATTCTTTCTATAACGCCTCCAAGTTCGCGCTCGTCGGTATGACGGAAGCGTGGAGGAGGGAGCTGGGGCCGAAAGGAATCCGGGTGGCGCTGGTTCTGCCGGCGGCCGTCGAAACCGAGTTCCTGGCCCGGCTCGATCGCGGCCGGGCCCTGGGATGGGGCCCGGCGGGAACTGTTCTCTCGCCCGAAGAGGTGGCGCGGGCGATCGTGGGGGCCCTCAAACGGCCCAGGCCCGAGATCTACGTTCCGCGCCGGAACCGATGGCTGGCACTCCTGAACGTCGCCACTCCGAGGTTGTCGGACCGAATCCTAAACCGCCTCTTCCGCTATCCCGGGAGGGAAGCGTGATCCCATCCGCCACGGAGGGCGGAAAAATCGCGCTCAGCTTGACCGGCGGCGGGATGACCGGCGCATTCTACGAAATCGGATGCCTCGCCGCGCTCGACGACTTTCTCGGGTTCGATTTCTCGAGCACCGGCTTCCACATCTATATGGGAGTGAGCGCGGGCGCCTCCGTCGCGTCGCTCCTCGCCAAGGGAATCCCCGCGAGGAAGGTCTACTGGGGGCTGCTCCACGGTTCCGATCCATCCCTCGAGTTCAAGCGCGGCGATTTCTACATGGCGAACCGCTGGGCGATCGCCAAGTCGGTGCTGGGCTGCATCGGATCCATCCCCAGCTTCTTCATCAAGAGCGTCCGGACCGGACAGAGGCCGTCCCCATTCGAATTCATGCACCACATCGAGGAGCGGCTGCCCCCGGGGCTCTTCGCTCTCGACAACTACCAGCGCTTCTTCTCCCAGCTCATGGAGTCTCTGGGAAAGACGGATTCCTTCTACGGGCTCAACCGCGAGCTCTTCATCCCGGCGACGGACTTGGATCTGGGCACCCGGCGGATCTTCTCCAACGCGGACGGCGATCAGGTGCCGATCTCCAACGCGGTGGCCGCTTCCTCGGCCATCCCGCTCTTCTTCCGCCCGGTGCGCATCCAGGGCCGCGACTACATCGACGGCTCCACGGGACGAGTCGCCCACATCGACGTGGCCATCAAGGCCGGGGCCTACACGATCCTCATCATCAATCCGATGCTCAACATCATGAACGACCGGAGCTCGGTCTGCATTCCGGGGAGCGACGGCAAGTGCGCCCGGATCGCGGAGAAGGGCATGTCGTTCATCCACGACCAGGCTTCCCGGATCGAGACGCGGGTGCGGCTGGACGGTGAGATCCGGCGCGCGCAGGCGGAGTTCCCGCAAGTGAAGATCTACCGCATCGAACCCTCCTCGGCCGAGGTCATGATGTTCCTCCATCCCACGATGAGCTACGCGGAGCGGGAGCAGATCCTGCGTTACGGATACACGTCCATGACTTCGATCTTGAAGCGGCGCCGCGCGGTCATCGAGGAGCTGATGCAGTTCCACGGGCTGAGCGGATCCGACGAGGCTTCGGTCGCTGAATGATCCATAATCCACTTAAGAGCCGGCTGAATCGCGGGGAGCTGATCCTGCTCGACGGGGCCCTGGGCACCGAGCTCATGCGCCGGGGGATTCCGACGCCTCTGCCGCTCTGGAGCGCGCAGGCGCTCCTGGACGCGCCCGACACGGTGCGGGCCATCCACGAGGACTACGTGCGCGCGGGCGCCGACGTCATAACCGCCGATACGTTCCGCACCACTCCGCGAACGCTGGCCAAGGCCGGGCGCGCCGGGGAGGCGGAGCGGCTGGTGGAGCGCGCGGTCGCGCTCGCGCGGGAGGCGGCGGAGCGCTCGCGCGGGGCGCGCGAGGTCCTGGTCGCGGGCGCCCTGGCGCCGCTCGAGGACTGCTACCGTCCCGATCTCGCCCCCGAGCCCGCGGCGGCGGAGCGGGAACACGCCGAGCAGGCGGTCCGGCTGGCGCGCCAGGGCGTGGATCTCATCCTGATCGAGACCATGAACTCGATCGCGGAGGCCAAGGCAGCGCTGCGGGGCGCCAAGGCCGCGGGAGTTCCCGTTCTCGTGAGCTTCATCTGCAAGAGCGCGCGCGAGATCTTGAACGGCGAGCTTCTGGCGGACGCGGTCCGCGCGGTCGAGCCCTTCAAGCCGGACGCGATCCTCGTGAATTGCGTCCCGCCCGGGACGGTCGCCGATTGTCTGGGCGAGATGTCACGCGTGACTCGGCTTCCGCTCGGGTGCTATCCCAATGCCGGCGCGCCGAACATGGCCGAGGGCACGTGGAGCTTCGATCCGGCGTGGACGCCGGAGCGTTTCGCCGAGGCGGCGGCCGGGTGGGTCGCGCGCGGAGCGCAGATCGTCGGCGGCTGCTGCGGGACCGGCCCCGACCACATCCGCGCGCTCCGGCTCTCGCTCCCGCCGGTCCTGGTCGAGTAACGTTGTCGTCGCTCCCGCCGCTCCGCCCCGCAGCGAGCCTCATCCTGGTCTCGCGGAATCCACATCTCCGCGTCCTCTGGGTGCAGCGGGCCGAGGCGAATCCCTTCCTCGGGGGGTTCCACTCGTTTCCCGGCGGGCGCGTGGCCGGCGAGGACGGGCCGACCGATGAGGATGCGCTGGAGCTGACGATGGTCCGGTGCGCCGTTCGCGAGACCTTCGAGGAGACCGGGATCTTCGTGGGCATCAAGGGGGCCGTGCCGGCCCTGGACGCGCAGCGCTCGCTTCGGGAAGAGGTGCTGAACGGGAACGTCGAGTTCTGGCCTTCGATCGAGCGGCTCGGGCTCAGCCTCGATCGGCCCGCGCTGGAGAACGCGGGCCGCTGGATCACGCCCCCCTTCAGTCGCATGCGCTTCAATACGATGTTCTTCGTGGTCGAGCTCGAGTATCCATCCGCGCCGGACGTCTGGCCCGGCGAGCTTCAATCCGGGGAATGGATCGAGCCGCAGGAGGCCCTCCGCCTCTGGGAGGAAGACCGCGTGGCGCTCGCCATGCCCACGCTCTACGCCATCCATGTGATCGCGGGAGGCGCCGAGGATCTGGCGGCCCGTCTCCGCGGCATACCGGAAGCGAACGGTGTTCCTTCGCGGCACGTGATCCTGCACCCCGGCATCGTCATGGTCCCGCTCCGAACGGAGGCGCTCCCGCCCGCGACCCACACGAATGCCGTCGTGATCGGCGATCGGGAGGTCGTCATCGTCGATCCGGGGACCGCCGATCCCCAGGACCTCGCCCCGCTCCACGAGGTGGTGGACGCGGCGATCCAGGGCGGCGGAACGGTGAAGGCGATCCTCCTTACGCACCGGCACAGCGATCACATGCTGGGCGTCGACAGGGTTCGCGAGCGCTACAAGGCGCCCGTCTGGGGCCACGCGTCGATCGCGGACCGGGCGCGCATCGACCGGGCGCTGGCCGGCGGCGAGCTGATCGATCTCGATGGACCCCACCCGCGGCGTCTGCTCGCGATCGCCACGCCGGGGCACGCCGCTTCCCACATCGCATACCTCGAGGAACGCTCGCGCACGCTCATCGCCGGCGACCTGGTCTCGACCCTGGGCACCGTCGTCATCAATCCGCCCGACGGCAACATGAGCGACTACATGCGCTCGCTCGAGCACGCGCGCGGCTTGAACGCCACGGTGCTCATCCCCGGACACGGACCGCCGAGCCTCGGGGTGGACCATCTGTTCCAGGCCCTGATCGAGCACCGTCGCGCGCGCGAGGCGCGCATCGTGCTGGCCCTCGAGGGCGGGCCGATGACGGAGGATGCGCTGCGCCAGGAGGTCTACAGGGACACGCCGGGCGCCGTCGCGGCGCTCGCCGCGCGCACGCTCGAGGCGCACCTGATCAAGCTGGAAGAGGAGGGAACAGTTCGGAGAGAATCGGGAAGCGTTACGCTCGCGAAGTGATGCCTGCTAGTACGCGGCGAGGCTCCGCAGCGCCTTCTCAATTCCATCCACCTGCGGCAGGATCGCGTCCTCCAGCGCGGGCGCATAGCCCACAGGCGTGTCCAGCGCTCCGATCCGGCGCACCGGAGCGTCGAGCGATTCGAAGAGGTCTTCGGCGATCCGGGCCGCGATCTCGCCGCCCCATCCGCCCGTGAGCACGTCCTCGTGGAGCACCAGCACCCGCGAGGTTTTCCGCACGGAGCGCGCGACCGCCTCCATGTCGAAGGGCAGGATGGTGCGCATGTCCAGGACCTCGACTGACGTCCCGCCCTCCTCGAGCCTCTGCGCCGCGAGAAGGGCGCGGTTCACGGTCGCTCCCCAGGTCACGACGGTGATGTGCTTGCCCTCGCGCGCGACGCGCGCCTTCCCGAAGGGGATCATGTAGTCCGGTCCCGGGTACTGGCCCTTGGCGAAGGGCTGGCGGTAGATGTGCTTGTGCTCGAGGAAGAAGACCGGATCGTCGCAGCGGATGGCGGTGCGCAGGAGGCCGTTCGCGTCCACCGCGGTCGAGGGGAAGACGACCCTGAGACCCGGGTTGTGCGCGAAGATGCTCTCGCCGCTCTGGCTGTGGTAGATCGAGCCGCCCTGGAGATACCCGCCGATCGGAACGCGCACCACGAGCGGGCAGGAGAAAGCCCCGTTCGAGCGCCACCGGAGCATCGCCATTTCGTTTCGGATCTGCATCATGGCGGGCCAGATGAAGTCGAAGAACTGGATCTCGACCACAGGCTTGATCCCGCGCGTCGCCATCCCGATCGCGCGCCCGATGATGTTGGCCTCCGCGAGCGGAGAATTGAACACGCGTTCCTTGCCGAACTGTTTCTGCAGCCCGTGCGTAACCTTGAACACGCCTCCCTTGCCGGAAACCTCGGCGAGCGCCGCCTCGCGCGTGGCGTCGGCCACGTCCTCGCCGAAGACCACGAGGCTGGGATCGCGCGCCATTTCGTCCCTCAGGCAGCGGTTGATGAGCGTGACCATGGTTTCGGGGCCGCCTTCGAGCTTGGGCTCGGTCTCAAACGCGCTCGAGGTGGGGTCCACCGTCGAGGAGTACATATGGTGGAGCGCGGTCGAGGGCAGAGGCTGCGGCGATTTCAGCGCCTCGGCCTCCGCCTTCGCGATCGTCTCCATCACCTCTTTCTGGACCGCCTCGATCATCTCCGGAGTCGCGAAGCCCTCGCGGATCAGGAACGCCGGGAAGGTGTGGAGCGGGTCGCGCTTCGCCTCCGCCTCGCGCTCGGCGGGCGGCTTGTAGGAAAGCTCGTCATCCGACATCGAGTGGCCGTACGGCCGCACGACGGAGGCGTGCACCATCACGGGCCCGCGTCGGGCGCGGAGGTGAGCCACCGCTTCGGTCATGGTGCGGTAGGAGGCGACCGGGTCCGTGCCGTCCACCTTCATGATGCGAAGGCCGGGGATGCCGCTCAGGCAGCGCGAGATGTCGCTTCCGGGCGTCTGCACCTCGACCGGGACCGAGATCGCGTATTGGTTGTCGGTGATCAGGAAGAGCACCGGCGTCTTGTTCGTGGCGGCGGTGGTGAGCCCCTCCCAGAATTCACCCTGACTCGTGGTGCCCTCTCCCGAGGAGACGTAGACCACTTCGTCCTCGTGGAACGCGGGGCGGTTCTTGATATCTTTGAGGACGGAGAGGAACCGGCCGGCCTCGGAGCAGCCCACGGCCTGGAGGAATTGCGTGCCAGTCGGGCTGGACTGCGAGACGACATTCGCGCGCTTGAGGCCCCAGTGCGCCGGCATCTGGCGCCCGCCCGAGTTGGGGTCCGCCGCGGCGGCCACCGCCTGGAGGAGCATCTCGGTGGGGGTCATGCCGAGCGTGAGCATCAGCGCCCGGTCGCGGTAGTAGGGGTAGAACCAGTCGTAGCCGCTCTTCAGCGCCTTGCCCGCCGCCACGAGCACAGCCTCGTGCCCCGCGCCCGAGATCTGGAAGAAGGTCAGGTTCTGCTTCTTCAGCTTGATCTCCTCGTCGTCCATCTTCCGCGAGAGATAGATCAGCCGATACATGTCCAGAAGCTCGGCGCGGTTCAGACCGTGCATGGTTTCCTTCTCGACGCGGATTGCCACGCGAAGACCTCCTGGAAGCGGGATTTGGTGCTTGAGCAGGTCGATTATAGCGGAGACACTCGTTCAATGGAACCCTTCGTCCCAGCAGCGCGCAGTGTCCGCGCAGTCGATTTCCAGGGCCCATCCGGCAGGATGGAAGGACTCTGGTCTGACCCCGGGACAGGCCTTCCCGCCGCCTTGATCGGCCATCCCCATCCCGCGTACGGCGGCTCCATGCACAGCAAGGTCGTGCACACCGTCTATCGAGTCCTGGACGCCGCGGGGCACCCGACGCTCCGATTCAACTTCCGAGGGGTCGGCCGGAGTCAGGGCCAGTACTCGGGCTGGAACGAGGAGGTGGGCGATTTCGCCGCCGCGGCCGCTTTCGCGAGGGAGCGGGCGGGAACGAAGCCGCTCTGGGGCGCGGGGTTCTCCTTCGGTTCCTGGATCGGGCTTCAATGGGCGCTCGGCGATCCCGGCGTCGAGCGGTTCGTGGCGCTCGGCGTCCCCGTGGGGAACCACGCGTTCGACTTTCTCGACCGGCTCCCCTGGCCGCTCGCGATCGTCCAGGGAGAGCGGGATCAATACGGGGGCGCGGAAGCGCTCCAGCGGTGCGTGGAACAATGGAAGCGCTTCGGGCCCGTCACGGTGAAGATCGTGCAGGGATCGGACCATTTCTTCACCGGTAAACTCGCCGAGCTGCAACTGGCGCTGGAGGAGATTCTATGAACGGAAGCGGGATCAAGGACAAGTCGGCCATCGTGACGGGCAGCACGAAGGGCATCGGCCGCGCCATCGCGGAAGGGCTCCTGGAAGCGGGAGCGCGCGTGGCCGTCTCGGCGCGGAACGAAAAGGAGGTCGCCGCGGCGGTGAAAGATCTGGAGCGCGCGCACGCGAAACGCGTTCTCGGGTGGCCGTGCGACGTCCGGCGCGAGGCCGACGTGACGGCGCTCTTCGAGGCGACCGAGCGCGCGTTCGGGGGCGTGGACATCCTGATCAACAACGCGGGCGTCGGGTTCTTCCGCAATCTCGAGGAGATGTCGCTTACGGATTGGAACTCGGTGATCGAGACCAACCTGACCGGCGTCTTTCTCTGCTCGCGCGCCGCGGTCCCCCGCATGAGGAAGCGCGGGGGAGGCTACATCATCAACATCTCCAGCCTCGCGGGCCGGAACGCATTTCCCTCGGCCACGGCCTACAACGCCTCGAAGTTCGGCCTGAACGGAATGAGCGACGCGCTGATGCAGGAGGTCCGGCACGACGGGATCAAGGTCACCCATCTCATGCCGGGAAGCGTGTCCACCCACTTCAACGGCCACACGCCCGGACCCGAGGACGCCTGGAAGATCCAGCCGCAGGACATCGCCCGGATCGTGCTGGATTTGCTCACGCAGGATCCCAGGACCCTGGCGAGCTCGGTGGAGATTCGTCCCTCGAAGCCGCCGAAGAAGGGCTGAGGCCCGGATCGTCTAGGCCCGGCCGGCGAGGATGCCCAGCAGCGTCGATCCGGCGACGATCATCGCAAGATACGTCAGCGCGGCGCGGGGTCCGAGCCACTTGCCGACGACGCCGAACGTGGGGATGTTCACGATCGGCACCGCGAGCATCATCGCGGTGGCCGGTCCGGATCCCATGCCCTTCGCGAGAAGCTCTTTCAGGAGCGGGAGCTCGGCGCCCGAGCAGAAGTAGAACGGCGCGCCGCTGATCGAGGCCAGGAGCGATCCCACCGTTGCCTTCTGGCCGTACAGCATGTGGATCCAGTGCCCGGGCACGAGCACGTTCACGAGCGCCGCCAGCACGAGGCTCACCAGCACCCACGGGGCGTATTCTTTCACCTGGCCCGCGAAGCGGCGCAATACCGAGCGAAGCCGGGAGCGCCTCTCGATCGGGGCCATGTCGAAGGCCTCATCGCCCGTCTCGGCCACGTCACGCGCGGATGGCGCTCCGGTGGACCGAACGGCCCCGCCCCGAAGCGCCACGACACTCGCATAGCCGGTGAGAAGCCCCAGCGCGATGGAGGCGAGGAGCCGGACCAATGCCCACCGCAGCGTGAGAACCTCCCACGTCAGGAGCAGCACCGGAATGCTGACCGCGGCGCCGGCGGTGAGGAAGCAGAAGATGTGCTTCAGGTCGCCGCCCCTGCGGCGAAGCGCGACGGCGAGCGGCACCATGCCGCACGTGCAGAGGGGAATCAACGCTCCGACGATGGCCGCGAGCGCCATCGTGCCGGGATTGTTCCCCGTGAGAAAGCGCGCGATGAAGCGCTCCGAGACGAACTCTTCGATGAGCGCGCCCAGGAGCAGCGCGATCAGGAAGAGCGGGACGATGTCGAACGCCGAATCGAGGAAGACCCGGGCGAACGATCCGAGCGTGGCGTGGGCCTGCATCCACACATTCTACCCGCTTCGCTCGTCCTTGACACGCATCCCCCGCGTCGTTGAGGATGCGAGGCTTGTCCCCTTGGCCGGAGGAAGCGAATGCCGTTGCATGACCCCCTGTATCACCCTCTCTTCCTGGGAAGGCGGGCCGCTCCCGAGACGCCCCCCTTCGAGCCGTTTCCGCCTTCGGGCCGGAAACCCTGGAAGGGAGAGCCCCGTCCGCGGCGGGATCTCGAATTCCACGTTCGCCACTACAAGGTGGCGCTCGAGGTGGACCTCGAGGGTCGCTCGCTCAGGGGCCGCGCCGCGCTGACCGTCGAGGCGATCCGGGACGGATTGCGCGAGGCGGTCCTCGACGCGGCGGAGCTGAGCGTGGAGACGGTCCGGGTCGGCGGACGCCGCGCCCGCCACGAGTCTGAAGGGGAGAAACTCCGCGTGAAGCTGGCTCGGCCGCTCCGGACCGGGCAGCGCGCGACCATAGAGATCGTCTACTCCACCCGGCCCCGCAAGGGATTCTTCTTCGTCGGACCCACCGAGGCCGAGGCGGACCGCCACGCCGCCGGCTGGTCTCAGGGCCAGGCCGACGACACGCACTGGTGGATTCCCTGTCTCGAGAGCACCGAGAGCCGCGCGACGCTGGAGATGATCGCCACCGTGCCGAAAGGGTACCGGGCGATCGGGAACGGGCGCCTGGTGTCCCGGCGCGTGAACGCACGCCGGAAGACCGTGACGTATCACTGGCGTCAGGAAACGACCCATCCGGCCTATCTCATCTCGCTCGTCGTCGGAAAATTCGTCGAGCTGCGCGACCGCGCGGGCTCCGTGCCGGTCGTCGGATACGTGCCGCGGGGGAACGAGGCCAAGGGGCGGGAGCTGTTCAAGAGAACGCCCTTCATGATCGAGACGTTCTCGAAGGTTTTCGGGCATCCCTACCCCTATCCCAAGTACGCCCAGTCCACGGTGTTCGATTTCACCTTCGGCGGCATGGAGAATACCGGCGCCACGACCCTCACCATGCGCGCGCTCCAGACGCCCGAGGAGGCGATCGACCAGACCTACGAGACTCTGATCTCCCACGAGTTGGCGCATCAGTGGTGGGGAGACCTGGTGACGTGCCGGGATTGGTCGGAGGGCTGGCTCAACGAAGGATTTGCCACCTACTCCGAGATCGTGTTCTGGGAGGCCGAGCACGGCCGCGACGCCGCCGATTTCGCCCGCCTGGAGCAGATGTGCTCGTACCTCGTGGAAGACTACGGAGATTATCGCCGCGCCCTCGTGGAGACGCGCTTTCGCTATCCGTCCGACATCTTTGACCGCCACCTCTACGAGAAAGGCGCGACGGTCGTCCACATGCTCCGCGCCACGCTCGGCGACGCGGTCTGGCGCAAGGGCCTGAAGCGCTACCTCGAGCGGCACGCCTTCGGCGGCGTTGAGACCGGCGACTTGAGGCGCGCCTGCGAGGAGGTTTCCGGACGGAACCTCGGCTGGTTCTTCGATCAGTGGGCGTACCGCGGCGGCCATCCGGAAATCAAGGTGACGCGCGAATGGGACGCGGATTCCAGAGCGCTCCTCCTCACGGTGGAGCAGGTCCAGGAGCCTGACGAGGTGACGCCGGCGGCTTTCCGGATGCCCATGGTGCTGGAGCTGGCCGTGGGGGAGAAGCGTCTGAGGCTGCCGATCGAGATCAAGCAGCGGAAGGAGACGATCCAGATCCCGCTCCCCGCGAAGCCTCGCTACGTGGCGCTCGATCCCGAGCACGATCTCATGAAGCTCATGGAATTCCCGCGCTCCGACGAGGAGCTGCTCTACGGTCTCTCCCGATCGGACTTCATCGTCGAGCGGATCCGCTGCGCCCGCGAGCTGGCGGCGTTCGGACACGAGGCGGTCGTGACCGCGCTCCTGCGCGCCGCCCGCGGCGACCG
Source organism: Candidatus Eiseniibacteriota bacterium (assembly GCA_041484545.1). Classification (GTDB taxonomy): domain Bacteria; phylum Eisenbacteria; class RBG-16-71-46; order SZUA-252; family SZUA-252; genus WS-7. Next base: position 14,376 of record JBGPHU010000063.1, read on the forward strand.
GTTCTGGGGCGTGCGCATCGCGGCGCTTTCGTCGCTTGGAGAAATCGGCGCGCGCCATCCCGGCCTCGTGGACCGCATTGCGGATTTGGCGAAAGGCCAGAAGCCTCGAGTGCGGCGGGCCGTGGCCTGGGCGCTGGGCTGGATCGGCGGAGACGCCACGGTGAAGCATCTGCGCCGCATGGTGGCCACGGAGGAGAGCAAGTACAACGCGGGCATGGCGCTCCTCGGGATCGCCCGCACCAAGCGCGCGGACGCATTCGATATCCTCCGCGACGAGCTGGCGCGCGAGAGCCACCGCGACATCCTGCGCCAGCTCGTCTTCGACGGCTTCGCGATGCTCAAGGACCCTCGCGCCATCCCGGTCCTGGTGGAGCACACCCGTCCTTCCTTCCGGAACGAGGCGCGCGAAGCCGCGACCAAGGCGCTTGGGAAGCTCGGAATCGCCGACGAGCGGGCCGAGTCCCGCCTCATCGAGCTGCTCCGCGATCCCTGGTTCCGCGTGCGCTCGGCGGCGGCGCGGTCGCTGGCCAAGCTCAAGTCCGCGCGCGCCGTCGCCGCGCTCCAGGACGCCCTCCCGGGCGAGCCCATGGACGGCGTTCAGAGCTCGTTCGAAGGAGCGCTCGACGAGCTGAGAGGCGGACGATAGTCGAATTCGCGCCGCGCACCCGGCGACCAGGCGATACAATCCCCGTCATGACCCCCATCCGCGGCAAGGCGCTCATCTTCTGGGACCCGAAGCATCCGGGGAAGAAGCGCGACGCCATCGACACCGATCAGATCACGCCCGCCCAGGACTGCGTCTCCGAGAGCCTCGCGACGCTCGACGCCCGTTGGAAGGAGGGCGCCTTCCGCCATCTCATGCCCGGCTTCCGGGCGCGCGTCCACGCCGGGGAGAATTTCCTGGTGGCGGGGGATCGCTTCGCGATCGGGTCCTCGCGCGAGATGTCGCCA
>JBGPHU010000064.1:0-14971 GCA_041484545.1 Candidatus Eiseniibacteriota bacterium
AGGAGGCGACGGAGATGTCCACTTCGAGAAAGCCGGCAAGGCGACCCCGACAGAGATCTTCACGCACGACGCGGCGATCGAGTTCCTGCGCCGCCACCCCGACTACGAGTTCAAGAAGCGCGGCCGCATGCGGTGGGAAGGCGGGCTCCCGACCCGCGACATGCTTTCGCCGTGGTAGGGGCGGCGCGCGAGGGGCGGGCGCGAGGGGCGGGCGCGAGGGGCGGCGGAGCGCGCGCGGCGCAGCGCGCGGCGGCGCGGCGGTGGCTACTTCCCCCGGTACCGCAGCGCGACGTTCACGTCGCCCAGGTTGGGGGGAACGTCGTATGGGCCCTGCGAGGCCTCGAGGTACCCCGGCTTCGTGATACGGATCGTGTAGGTCCCCCGCGGCAGGTTCGGGATCACGTAGGCGCCCGTCGAATCGGTCTCCACTGAGCCCCGCGCCGGCGAATCCCCCGGCGACACGTCGGTAGAATCCGCGTTCCCCGTCCGCTCCCACGCGACCGTCGCGCCCGAGAGAGGCTCGCGCGTGATCGAATCCGTGACGGTTCCTTCCAGCAGCGGGTAGAGGACCGCGTCCCGGGCGTTCGCGATGCCCCAGCCGTATCTCGGGTCCGGTCGCTCGGCGCGGCTTGCGCTCATGGCGAGCGCGTCGCGGACCGCCTCGGGTCCCCAGTCCGGATGGCGCGAGAGCACGAGCGCCGCACAGCCGGCCACGAGCGGCGCCGCGAAGGACGTTCCGCTCAGGCGGACGTAACCGTCGTACGTGCGCGCCTTCGCCGTGACCACACCGACCCCGGGACCCACGACGTCCGGTTTCACGCGCAGATCGTAGGTCGGGCCCACCGAGCTGAATCCCGCGAGATTGCCGATGCTGTTGACCGCGCCCACCGTGACCGCACCGGCCGCGTCCGCCGGAGCGCCGATGCTTCCTTCCTTCGGCCCCTCGTTGCCGATCGCGTTCACGACGAGAACGCCGCGCTCGAGCGCGAGGTTGGCCGCGCGCGTCGCCACCGCCGTGCGGCCGTCGAGGTCCTTCCACCGGTACCACGCGTGATACGTGAGCGAGCTGGTCACGATGTCCGCGCCCTCGGCCTCGGCCCATTCGACGCCCGCGCACCAGTAGTCCTCCTCGACCGGCAGCTCCGAGGAGATTCGCTCGGTCTTGCCCAGGAGGTACTCGGCGTGATAGGCGGGGCCGATGAGCTTCCCCGGCGCGAAACCCGCGATCGTGGAGAGCACCGCGGTGCCGTGGATCGACTGGCTCGGCAGGTCGGTGCGCGGATCGTAGGAGGGATCGTCGTCTCCGTTCACGAAGTCGCGCTGGCCGCGGACCGTGAGCTGCCGGAGCGACTCATGATCCAGCTCGAACCCCGAATCGAGGACGCAGATGAGAACGCCCTCGCCGTGATCGCCCATCGCGTGGACTTCGGGTATGTGGAGCATCTCGATCTGGAGGAACGAAGGGCCCGCGTTGAAGTCGGCGCCGGGGACGGGGGCGCCGGGCGCGGGGGTGTCGGCGCCGGCCTCGTCGCGCGACTCCCCCGCCACCGGCCGGACCTCCGCCACGAACGGAAGCGCCTGGATCCGCGCGAGCGATTCGGGCGGCGCCGCGACGCTCACGGCGTTGAGCCAGCTCGAACGCGTGCGGATGGCGCCCGCGCGGGCAAGGACGGCAGAGACGTAGGCGGGGTCGGGAGGCAGGTCGCGATCGTCGAGGAGCGCCGCCTCGGCCGGCGCAGCCGGCGCGGCGGGCGCGGCCGGCGCGGCGATCCCGAGCCCCTGGCGGTCCCGATCGCGCGCAGCACGCTCGCGCCGGGCCAACGCGCGTGGAGTGATCCGCCGGGACGCCTCCGCGAGCGCCGCGTCGCGCGCGGGCCCCGGCCGCGCCAGATCTCCGCGGTCGCGGAAGAAAACCCAGGCGGCGGGAGCGGCGGCCTCCACGACCGGCGCGACCGCCGCCATGCCCGACAGGAGTGCCATCCCGACCATCAACGCCAGCGCAACGCGCGTCATCGAGTCACTAGAACGTGAACCGCGCCGTGTAGTTCATCGCCGCCGATTGCCCCGCCGGCACCGGGAGATCGAACTCGATCGTGTCGGCTTCCTTTTTCCGGTACGCGATCGATTTCGTGGTGATCTCCCAGTTGCCGTAGAGCGTCTCGACGACCGCGACGGTCGCGGGCTTGTCCCCGCGGTTTCGGATCGAGATCGTGTACGCGTCCTCGGTGACGTTCCGCGAGACCCGCGTGTGCGAGACCCGCGTCCGGTCCCCGACCAAATCGAACGCGGTGCCGCTCAGGATCTGGATCTTCTCGCCCGCCGGCGTGTGCCCGATGGCGTCTTCGCCGACGAGCGTGTGCGCGCCGGACGGGTCGGTCTCGTAGACCCGCACGCGTCCTTGGGGAAGCGGCACCCCGAGGCCCTGCGCCTTTTCGTTTCCCAGCGTGAGACGGACCCGCACGTGAGAGCCGTCGCGCGCCGCGTCGTACACGTACGCGCGACGCGCCGGCACGCGCGTGGGGCCCACGATCGGCACCTGTGTCGTCTCGAGATGGCGGAGGTCCATCCTGCCCGCGAGCGGATAGAGGTGGTAGGCAAAGAGGTCCTGCGCGCCGGTTGCCGCCGCCTTCGGAGGCGTCTCCTCGGCAGCAGCGCCCCGCTCCGGGGTTTCGCCGGCGCGATGAAGCTCGCCCGCGACCAGCGCCACATTCGCCTCGTCGAACGAGGTCCCGGTCCGGTTCACGATCGAGGCCCAGCCGGTCAGCTCGACCTCCTTCTCTCCGGGTTCGAGCACCGCGGCATACTCGGCGGTCCACTCGATCCCCGACGTGAGGTAGGAAAGGACGGCCGACCGGTCGCCCGCTTTCGCGCTCTCCAGCTCCCAGCGAAGCGACGGGCGCGTGGCGAGGCCCTCGCGCGCGGGGAATTCCAGGTCGGAGATCTGGCGGCGGTTGATCATGGTCAGGACCCCGACCGAATCGCGGCGCTCGATGAAAAGGTCCTCGCCTTCGATCCCGACGAGACGGCCGCGAAAGACCCGCCCGGCGTAGCGGTAGCGGATGGAGTCACCGAGGAATCTGCGAAAGACGCGGTCGCTGCTCCAGAGGTCGTAGTCGAAGCTCTGCCGGAGCACGCGGAATCCTTCGCCCTCGAGACGCACGGACGTGGAATCGATCCGGCGCGGCACACCCTCGAGCGTCACCTCGTTCCGTCCTCCCGCGAGGCTCAGCGTGTACGGCTCGCGCACCAGCGCCTGGTCGTTGTTGTAGATCACGATCTCCGCAGGCCCCGCGGCGCGCTTCGCGACGACCGCGCGCGCGGCAGCGGGCGTGAGCGCGGCCATCAGTACTACTACGAATGCGATACGGAATAGGCGCATGCGGCCTCCGGGTGGAACCTCTTGGACGGCACAAGCGTATGGAGCGCACGTTACGGCGCGCGTGGGAAGCGGTCAAGGTTGCGGGCGCGGAAAATGGGCAACTTTGCGTTGACATCGCGGGAGGGCGGGCGATAACGTACCGCTGTCTCTCGGGCCGGCGGGATCGGCCATTCCGGATCCGCTTTGGAAACCTGCAATGGTGTTGCCTCGCACTTGGATCTCAGCCTCCTCAGCGCTGGCACGCGGCAAGGTTCAAAGCATCGATCGGTTTCGAGCTATCTCCAAGACAAGAAACAGGGGGTGAGGATTCAATGCGCAAGAAGGGCACCGTGAAGTGGTTCAACGAGTCGAAGGGATTCGGATTCATCCAGCAAGCGGGCGGCGAAGACGTGTTCGTGCACTACTCCGCTATCCAGGGGGAGGGGTTCAAGACCCTGGCCGAGGGACAGGCGGTGGAGTTCGAAATCGTCGAGGGTCCGAAGGGCAAGCAGGCCGCCAACGTGACCATCGTCTAACCCGTCCATAGACGATGACTCGATGCCCCGGCGGGTTTCGCCCGCTGGGGCTGATATTTTCGGCGGCCGACTCCCTCCCATCCGATATATAGTCGACGGCTTGCATGACCGAACAGTCGCCGGAAGGACCCACTAGCAACATCCCGGAACTGCCGCCGGATCCGGGCGGGCCTGCCGAGGAGGCTGGCTTTCTCCGATTCCTCGCGCGGACGCTCCGGGTCATCGTCGGCCCGGCGCGGCGGATCACCGATCCCCAACTCTTCCACAAGATCTCCCTCGCGGCATTCCTCGCCTGGGTAGGACTCGGCGCGGACGGGCTGTCGTCCTCCGCGTACGGACCCGAGGCCGCGTTCCGCGCGCTCGGCGGAAACACCTTCCTCGCCATCCCGCTCGCCATCATGACCGCGGTAACGGTGGTCGTCATCGCCACGAGCTACATGCGCATCATCGAGCGCTTCCCCGCGGGCGGCGGCGGCTACGTGGTCGCGACCAAGCTCCTGGGACCGGGCGCCGGGCTCATGTCGGGGAGCGCGCTCCTCGTGGACTACGTGCTCACGATCGCGATCTCGCTGGCGAGCTGCTCCGAGTCGATCTTCAGCCTCTTCCCGCCCGGGCTCCAGCCGTTTCGGATCCCGTTCACGTTCATGCTCCTCGCCGCGCTCACCCTCCTCAACCTGCGCGGAGTCCGCGAGTCGGTCACCATCATCTCGCCCATCTTCATCGCCTTCGTGGTGAGCCACGTGGGCGCGATCGCCGCGGCGGTCATCCTGAACATCCATCAGGTCCCGCTGGAGGTGGATCACTTGCGTGAACAGTCCTCGCTGGCGGTCCAGACGACTGGATGGATCCCGCTCCTCATGATCCTTTTCCGCGCGTTCACCCTCGGCGGGGGGACGTACACCGGCATCGAGGCGGTGAGCAACGGCGTGCCGATGCTTCGCGAGCCCAAGGTGGAGACCGCCAAGGTCACCATGCGCTACATGGCCTTCTCGCTCGCGTTGATCGCCGGCGGGATCCTGTTCGGGTACCTCCTCTACGAGGTGCACCCCGTTCCAGGCAAGACCTTGAACGCGGTGCTCTGGTACGCGGTGGCGGGGCAGCTCTTCCCGCCGGGAAGCCATGTCGGCAGCGTGCTCGTCGCGGTGCTCCTTCTCTCCGCGGGCGCGCTGCTGTTCGTCGCCGCGCAGACGGGCTTCCTGGGGGGGCCGCGCGTTCTCGTCTACATGGCGCTCGACCGCTGGGTTCCGTCGCGCTTCGCGAACCTCTCCGAGCGGCTCGTCAGCAGCAACGGCGTCATGTTCATGTCCATCGCCGCGGCCGTCGTGCTCGGGGCCACCGGCGGAGCCGTGCACATCCTCGTCGTGCTCTACAGCATCAACGTATTCCTGACCTTCTCGCTCGCGCAGCTCGGGATGATGCGCGACGCGCAGATCCTGCGTAAGGAAGGAAAGCCGTGGCGGCATCCGCTCTTCGTGAGCGTGCTCGGCTTCATCGTGACGGGATCGCTCCTGATCGGGACCGTGGCGTTCAAGTTCAGCGAAGGGGGCTGGGCCACGCTGCTCGTCACCACCCTGATCGCGCTCTGCTGCGTCGCCATCCGGCGCCATTACATGCGGACCGCGCTGAGCCTGAACCGCCTGGACGACGCATTGACGTCCGTGCCGCTGCCGAGGAAAGAGCCCACGCCGGCGCCCATGCAGCGGAATGCGCAGACCGCGATTCTGACCGTCACGAATTTCGGCGGGCTCGGGATCCACTCGTTGTTGAATCAGTTCAGGATCTTCCCGAATCAGTTCAAGCAGATCGTCTTCGTGTCGGTCGGCGCGATCGATTCCGGAAGGTTCAAGGGCGCGGACGAGATCGAGGCGTTGCGCAAGAGCACCGAGGCCGAGCTGCAGAAGTACGTCGATTTCGCGCGGAAGCTCGGGATCCCCGCCGAGTACCGCTACTCGATCGGCACCGACATCGTGGATGAGCTGGAGGCGCTGTGCGTCCAGACCAGCAAGGATTATCCGCGATCGGTCACGTTCGGCGGGCAGCTCGTGTTCCAGAAGGAAGGGGCCATCGTGAGGTGGCTCCACAACCAAACCTGCCCCGCCTTGCAGCGGCGGCTCGCGTTCCACGGCCTGCCGATGGTGATCTTGCCGGTGAGGGTGTACTAGGGCGCCGGCGCGCGGGCAGTCGGGCGCGGCGCGCGGGCAGGTCGGGCGCGGCGGATGGTCCCCAGAGGGCGGAATCAGGAATGTCCTTCGATCTACAGCCCACACTGGAGGGCGAGCTGCTCCGACTCAGGCCGCTACAGCCGGCGGATTGGGATGCGCTTTACGCCGTGGCTTCGGACCCGCTCATCTGGGAACAACATCCGAGCAGCGATCGCCACAAGGAAGAGGTGTTCCGGGAATTCTTTCGCGAGGCCCTGGAGTCCGACGGAGCGTTGATCGCTCTCGATTCCAAGGATGACCGCGTGATCGGGTCATCCCGCTTCCACGGTTACGACGAAGAGAAGAGCGAGATCGAGATCGGTTGGACGTTCCTGACCAGGTCCCACTGGGGCGGCCTCTACAATCGGGAAATGAAGCGGCTCATGCTGCGACACGCCTTCAAGTTCGTGAAGAGCGTGGTCTTTCTCATTGGACCGCAGAATTTGCGTTCGCAGATGGCCGTGGAGAAGATAGGCGCGGTTCGCGCGGGATCGAGGCGCGACGGAAGCGGCAAGGAGAGTCTGGTTTATCGAATAACTGCTCCACGCTCGCCCTAGTCGCGCCCCACGCTCGCTGCAGTCGCGCCCCCAGCGCGCAGGCGGGGACCGCGCGTACACGGCACGCAGCCCCGAAAGACAGGGGGCCCGGCTCAGGCAGGGCTGCGAGGCGCCGGGCCCCTCTGGTCTCCTATCAACCCCGCGTGGATCTGGGCTGTCGTGGACGTACCCATCCACGCAAGGGCGCGGTCCCTCCACCACGCCCTGGGAGCCTTCCAGCGCCGGGTTCCACCCGCACCGGTACTCTCCCCCCAATATCCGCCCGTCTCAGGGCAAACCCATCCAGCGGGTCGTGATCCGCGCGCGGCACGCATGCAGGGTCGTTCCGGGCGCGGCACGAGGCGGTGTTAGGCAATGTGTGTGCCGGCGGGAAGTGCGTACCTGTAGGGGGTTAAGGCGGCTACGGGCTGCCTTGCAAGCGACGGAGTGTCGACGCCGTCAACGACGTCCGCGGCCCTAGAAGCTCAGTAGCGCATAACCCCGATTCTGATATGTCATCAAGACGATGAGGGCGCCGCTCGCCACGGCGACATCGGGAGACAGCGTGGCCCTATCAATGTTCTCGGAGGCGAGGTATTGGCCGCAGACGTATAGCTCGGCCCCCGCCCTCCTGAACTCTCCAAGCACGGCAAGGTTAGGATTCGGCGTCCCGAATTTCGCCATGTAGGCCTTGTCGCTCAAGAGACCATCCACGGCGGGCCCGTGAAAGACGACCGCGAATCTTGCGTTCTTCAACGGGGCTCCGCTGGCACCCAGCGCGTTGAGCGCCAGTCCGAGCATGTTGACCGCCGGCACGAGCTGCGTCGGCTTGTCCGCCCCGCGCGTGGCGTCGAAGATCGCCTTGTACGTCTGAATCCTGGATACCGGAATCGCTGCATCCGGAATGACAGCGAATCCGTGCGCCTGCGGGATTACCGGGGAGCGAGCTGCGGGCCATTGGGGCGCCCCATGGGCGACTGGGGCGATCACGAGAAACAGAACCACGAACAGTGCTCGACTCGTCATGTTCCCTCCTCCGTCCTGGTAGCATCTCGGGCCCACGCTTCGGAAACCTTCCTCCCTCTTGCGAGGTCGTCGACCACCAGCATCAGTTGGTGGTCGTGGTCGCTGTAGAGAACCTCGATGTTCACTCCCGCGCGGCCCAAAGCCTCTCCCATGTCGGCGAGCGCGCCGGGCCGGTCCTCCAAGGCGATCGTCAGGTCAGTCATAGCGTCCTCCCGCCTCCTCATCCGGCTCGAAGAGTTTCGGCAATAGCTCGGCCATGGCGACCACGTCGAGCAGGTTGTGGTGGAACACGGGAAGGAGCCGGTGCGGCTGCCCGTGTTTAACGTACTCGTGGTACGAGCTGGGTATTTCCGAGCCGTCGATGTCGCCCGCGCGCAGGCGGCGCAGCACTCGCCACTCGACCGTCTTGAGTTTGCAGTCCGGCAGTCGATCGCGCCACCGCCGCCTCACCATCCAGAGTAGATCGAGGTGTGGGATCGAGGTCTCGAAGCGCATGCGGTGATGCACCGCGCGGTGTCGCAGGAACGGGATGTCGAAGGTCTTCCCGTTGTAGGTGACCAGGAAATCGTGCTCGCCCAGGATGCGCTCAACTTCCGCGAGCAGCGCGCGCTCCTCGGCGTAGTCGCGCGCGAAGAGTTGGCGCAGGACGAGATTCCGCTCCCCTATGTGGCAGAGGCCGACAAGAAACACGGGCGCCGAAGTGAGGCCGCACGTCTCGATGTCGAGGAAGAGCATCCGGCGGTGCCCGAATTTGCGGAAGAGGCCGCGCTCGGGCGGGTCAAGCGCTTCGATGGCTTCGGGAAGCGTGCGTGGCGCGGGCGGCGCGTCGGCCGCATCGGGGTCGGGCGGTTGGCGCCCGATCTGCGCGTATTTCTTGAGGAGCTGCGTCGGGCGCTCGTTCAGGTCCGTGTAGAGGCGCTCGTGCACGAAGATCGGACCTTCGCGGCCGATCATGATGCCGCCCGGGAGGATGTCCTCGATCGAGGTGGGGACGATGCGCGGTTCCCGCGGGCGGCGCACGGCGGGGTTGAGGAGCGGGTGGCCAAAGCCCAGACCCCCGCGTCCAAGCCCCGCGTCGGCCGCCGGCGCCTCGCCGCGCAGCATGTCCCCGATCCGCTTCCGAAGCGACGAGGAGATCACCGCGCCCCCGATACCAGCCCCGAGGAGATCACCGCGCCCCCGATGCCGGCGACGAGGAGATCACCGGCCCAGCATCCTCCGAACCAACGCCTCGGTCGCCGCCTTGCTCGGGATCGGCCAGCCGCCATACAAATCCGGGTCCTGCTGCTGCGCGGGACGCAGCACAGGGAGCCCCACGCACGAGGGACATCCCAGCTCGCACGGGCAGTCCTCGACCAACCGCAGCGCCGCGCCCAATAACTCGCCGACGATCGCGTACCCGCGCTCGGCGTACCCCAGCCCGCCCGGATAGCGGTCGTACATAAAGATGGCGGGCTCGCCGAGGTTCGCGCTGTCGAGGATCCCTCCGATGTCGGGCCGGTCGCACATGACGTGGAGCGGCAACACCGTGATGAGGAGGTTCCGCAATCCCGACATCCCCTCGCGCGGATTGAGTCCCGCGATCTTCACCTGATTGCGCGTGCCCTCGCTGGGCTGGATCCAGAGCGCGACCGTGTCGAGCGTCTGGCGCGGGAGATCGAGCGGGTGGTAGCCGATTGCGTCGAGGCTCCGGAAACGTATTTTCTTCATCGCGACCGTCGCCCAGGAGACCGCGGCAGGACCGAGCCCCACAGTCTCGTCACCCAGCTTCTTCGACTCGCGCGTCTCGGTCAGCTTCAAGTGCGTATCGAGCACGGGCTGCGTGTAGTAGTCCACCTCGCGCGGCTCCACGTAGGCGATCTTCTGCTTGAGATCCAGCTCGCGCACGAAGTAGGTGTCCCCCTCGTGCAGGTAGATTGCCTCGGGATAGACAAGCTCGGGCGCGCTGATCGAATCCACCGTGCCGAGCACTACGTTCTCGCGCGTCTGGTCGAGGATGGTGAACGTGTCGTCGGAAATCGTGCGAAGGTTCACGCCGCCGGCGGGATACTCGGACGAGGACCAGTAGCGAAGCCCGTCGAGCGACTTGAACGACCCCTCCTCCTCGAGGATGGACGCGATCGCGGGCGCGCGGCTTCCGAAGATGGCCTCGTCCTCCTCGCTCAGCGGCAGCTCGTAGGCAGCGCAGGAAAGCTGCGCGGCGAGGACGTAGGGGTTCTCGGGATCCAGCACCGCGCTCTCGGGCGACTGCCCGAAGAAGTAGCGTGGGTGTCGCATGAGGTACTGGTCGACCGGGTCCTCGTACGCGACCACGACCGCGAGCGAAGGCTTGAGCTTCCGGCCCGAGCGGCCGGCTTGCTGCCACGTGCTCGCGATGGTGTTCGGGAAGCCGACCAGGATCGAGGCGTCGAGGGTGCCCACGTCGATCCCCAGCTCGAGCGCGTTGGTCGAGATCACGCCGCGCAGCTCGCCCTCGAAGAGGCGGCGCTCGATGGCGCGGCGCTCCTCCGGAAGGTAGCCGCCGCGATAGGGGCTGAGGAGATTGGCGAGCCCGCGCGATTCCCGCTCCAGTCGCTCGCGCGCGTAGCGATAGATCAGCTCGGCGACGACGCGCGCCTTCGTGAACACGATGGATTGCACGCCGCGTTTGAGCAACGCGACGAGAATGCGCTCGGCGTCGACCGAGGCGCTCCTGCGCTCGGGGGAGTCCGGCCCATATTGGCGCGGGTTCCAGAAGACGAAGAGCTTGGGGCCGCGCGGCGAGCCGTCCTGGTCCACCAGGGCGACATCGTCTCCCACGAGCAATTCCGCGAGTTCTTGTGGATTGCGAAGGGTTGCGGATGAACATAAGAACTGCGGATCGGCGCCATAATGGCGCGCCACACGGCGCAGCCGCCGTAGAACATTCGCGACATGAGACCCGAAAATCCCGCGGTACGTATGAACTTCATCCACGACTACATATCTAAGGTTGGAGAAGAGCCGACCCCAGCGCGCGTGATACGGGAGGATTCCCTGGTGGAGCATGTCGGGATTGGTGAGGATGGCGTTTCCGGTCTCGCGCAGCTTGCGTCGCGCGGAGCCCGGCGTGTCGCCGTCGTAGGTGCCGGTGGTCAACGCGCGCGCGAGGTCGTGCGAGCCGGCCGCGAATCGATGCAGCCCGCGGAGCTGGTCCTGGGCCAGCGCCTTCGTCGGGAAGAGATAGAGCGCGGTGGCCTGCGGCTCGAGGAGGAGCCTCTCGAGCACCGGGATGTTGTACGCGAGCGATTTCCCCGATGCGGTTCCGGTCGCGACGACGACGTGCTTTCCCGCGCGCGCAAGATCGATCGCCTGCGCCTGGTGCGAATACAGGCGCAGGATGCCCTGCGCGTCGAGGACGTGCTTGAGCGCGCGAGGGAGCGGCTCGGCCAGGTCCGCGTAGCGCGCGGGCCGCGCGGGGAGGCTCTCCGCGTGGACCAGCTCGGGCTCGGGGCGAGGGCGGGCGCCGCGAGGGACGCGGTCCGTACGCCCGCGGGGGCCGCCGCGTGGTGAGCCGCCGCGGTCCGTCCCCTCTTGCAGCGCAAGCAGCATCTCGCGGAATTCCTCGACCGACTCCACACCCGCCGCAGCGGGCCGCGGCTCAGGCTCGAACAGCTCCCCGAGGCCGCCCGCCTGCCGGGCGGGATGAATGCGATTGCTGATCATTCTGGACCAACTACGTCGCGTCGCTCGGCTGCCGCCACCCTCACCTCCTGGCGCTTTTGTCTCATGAAGTCCCTCCCGAACGCGCGCTCCGCCTCGTACTGGTTGTGCGCGCGGCATCGCAGCCGGATGTTGTCCAGAGTGGCCTTTCCGCCTCGAGCGAACGGTTCGACGTGATCGAACTCCAGGAATATCCGACACCGGCAACGCCCGCCGGTGATGCTGACGAACGTGCAGCGGCCTCCGTCGCGCTCCCAGGCTGCACGTCGGACCGCGGCGGGGATGTAGCGGGACGGCGCGCCGCCATCGGAGCCCGAACCTTCGCGACGCAGGTCGCGAGTGCTGGCACCGAGCTTCCGCACCTCGAGTTGTGAGATCAGGGCATCCAGGGCTCGGTCGAACACCTGGGCCAGGTCACCCGTCGGGACGGAATGACTGAGAAGCCCCTGCGCGTGGCGCAGCTTGTCGTGAGTGCTCCTCGGAACCACGAATTGAAAGTGAAATCGTGGTGCTGCTTGGACTTCCCCATCTCCAACTCGTCCCGGGACGAGTTCATCCCCCCGGAGCTCGCACGAGAAATCCGGCGGCGATATCGACCCTTCGCCCTGCTGAGCCGTGCGGCGCTGGTCATCCCCCATGGCAAACAGCGGAGGCGACCCGGCAGGAGGCAGCGGTGGAGGGATGACGCGCACTTGAGCCAGGGTGCTTCTGAGCGCCTCCGACAACGGGAAGCGCACGGCAATCCACTCCTCGATCTCGATCTTCCGCTTGTGCGTGGCGGCCGCGATCAGGGTCTCGACGTTGTCCACGGTGAGATGAGGGCTCAGCAAGGAGACGGCCGCCAGATGCAGCCGCCCGTCGGACACCGCGCGGAAGAGGGCGGGAAACTGACGGGCGGCGCGCGCGGCACGTATCCGCCTGAACGCGGCGTCGTCCGAGTACCGCAGATGATCCACGCAGAAGGCGTGCATGGACGGGTATCCGGACGGAGCGTAAAGACGCCGCGCGTCCACCTCCGCAAGATGCGCGAGGAGAATCGCCGTGTTGACGCGATCCTTCGCGACGAGCGCGGTCAGTTGCCGGAGGAGGTCCGCATCACTGAGATGGGTCAACGAATGGTCTTGCATCGGATCACCTTTAACGGGGCGGTTGGCCGGAGGAAGCAGGGGGCGGCGTTCGCAAGGCCGGTGGATGGGCCGGCCGCATGGGGCCGGGGGGCGCGGCAGACGCGGATGGTAACGCCGCACCGTCATCACAGGAGTCCTGTCTGCTCGGTCACGCTCGGCTCGGGCATATCCAGCAACCTTCGCATGAGCTTGGCGCTGGTCGCGGCCTGGCCCGCGTGGCAGTTGTTGAAGAAGACGAAGGTCTTCTGCGTTTTCTGGTTCAGCTCGCGGATCTTGTCGGCCCATTCCTTCAGTTCCGCCTCGGAATAGAGGTAGTCGTAGCGGATGAGCTGGTGATCGCGGCCGGGGCGCGCGGGCGTGCGGTCCTGGGCGGGCCTGGCGGGCGTGCGGTCCTGGGCTGGCTTGCGATCCCGCGCCCCTGCGCCCTTGCCGGATCCCGCGGCACCCTTGCCTTTGCCACCATCATCCCCCGCGTACCAACTCTTCGCGTTCCGCCCATGAAACCGCACATACGCCAGGGGCCCGGTCGCGCGCGCGACGCCCGGTAAGAGGCCAGGCAGATCCGGCTCGTCCACGCTCACGTAGCCCAGGCTGGAGCGCTGGAGGAACTCGAACACGTCCTCGTGCATCCACGAGTCGTGCCGGAACTCGACGAAGAGCGGCGCGCCCTCCAGGCGCTCCTGCATTTCCAGCAAGAACCTCTCGTGGTCGTCCGAGCGATGGAACGCCTGCGGGAATTGCGCTAGCACGCCGCTCAGCTTCCGCGCCGCGCGCAAGGGCGCCAGCGCAGCCTGAAACGCCTCGTACACGTCGGGGTCGTGGGTTTGCTTGTGGGTCATATCCTGATGCGCTTTCACCACGAACTCGAAATCCGCGGGCGTCTTCCGCTCCATCGCGGCGAAGGTCGACGCCGGCGGGATCCGGTAATATGTGGAGTTGACCTCGACCGTGTTGAACTGCCTGACGTAGTAGTCGAGCATCTTCGAGCGCTCGAGGCCCGAGGGATAGAAGACGCCGTGCCAATCCGGGTAGGAGTAGCCCGAGGTGCCGAGCAGGATCACGAGCGCGCCCTCATCGCGCGGGCCCTAATCGCGCGCCGCCGCCCCCACGCGCGGCCATCACCAGAGCACCCCCGCCTTCACGAGCGCCCCCTCTCCGAAGCGATCCCGCAGCGAATCCACCGCCTCGAGCATCTTCCGCCGATGCTCATCCTCGCCGAACAAACTCGGCTGGTAGTAACCCTCCGCAGACACCAGCCCCGAGACCGACACGCCGATCAACCGCAGCGGCCGCCCATCCCAGTGCTCCGCGAGCAGTAACGACGCCGTTTGAAAGATCTCGTGCTCGTCGTCCATGACCGAGGGGAGCGCGCGCTGGCGAATGGTGGTGCGGAATTTCGCGTCGCGGATCTTCACCGAGACGATCCTTCCCAGGTAGTGATCCGCGCGGAGCCGCCGCCCTACCATGTCGCTCAGGCGCAGGAGCTGCGCCGCCAGCGCATCCTTGTCCGAGACATCCGTCGAAAGCGTGATCTCGTGCCCCATCGATTTTACCGGGATCCCCTCGTAGTACGGAACGACCGGCGTCGCGTCGTTGCCGAGGGCGGCCTCCTGCATGTGCTCGCCGTTCAGGCCGAAGTGGTACGTGAGGAACTCGCGCGGGAATTTCGCGAGCTGCCCGATGGTGCGGATGCCGAGCTTGGCCAGCGACGCCCGCGTCTTCTCGCCGATCCCCCACAACTCCTCGACCCCGCGCTCCCAGAACCGCTCGCGGTAGCGCTCCTGCGTCAGCACCGTGAGCCCGCGCGGCTTCTGCACCCCGCTCGCCATCTTCGCCACGTACTTGCAGGGAGCGATCCCGATCGTTGCCGTAAGCCCCACGCGCCGCATCACCGCGCGCTGGATCGCGTGCGCCACGGGGATCGCCGCGTCCAACACCCGCGCCGGATCCCGCTCCTCCGCCGGCGCCCGCCCGGCGAACGGCACGGCCGTCAGATCCATGAACGCCTCGTCGATGGAAAACGGCTCGACCGCCGGAGTAAACGACTTCAGAACGTCGAGGACCTGGAGCGAGGTGTGGATGTACTTCTGCGGATTACCCTCGACGAAGACCGCGTGCGGACAGAGCCGTTTCGCCTCCGCCATGGGCATTCCCGCGTGGATTCCGAACGGACGCGCCGCGTAGTTTGCCGAGGCGACCACGCCGCGCCGCTCGGTGCCGCCCACCAGGATCGGCTGTCCCCGCAGGCGCGGGTTCAGCTTCTCCTCCACCGAGGCGAAAAACGCGTCCATGTCGAGGTGGAAGACTACTCGCAAGTTCACTCACCCTTCCCTGTCTGCCTGAGTTGATGTAAAATCAGCGATGCGCCGGAGTTTGAGGATGTCCATGGGATACCCGCGTCAACCCCACGAATTCTTCCTCCTATTTCTCGCCCTCGGTAGCATCGCCTCCACACCCTGCGAACACGGCACGGCGACCGTCTCGGGAACGATCCGGGATTTCTCCG
>JBGPHU010000065.1:0-14791 GCA_041484545.1 Candidatus Eiseniibacteriota bacterium
CGAAGCCGAGGTTGGCGCTGGTGTCGCTGTTCCTGGTTGTGGTCCTTGCCATCGAGCTCCTTGTTCGGCATTGAAAAGGCCGCTGTCCTTAGCGTGATTTCGCAGGAGGCGCGGTAGGCGGTGGTCGGGCAGATTCGGAGGGTCCCCTAGCCTCCCACGGGCCAAACATGCGACCCCCGCCCTCACGCTGGCAAGGGAAAGCTTCGGACCGAAGAACCGTAGTAAACTCCCGCCGCCATGCTCCACACCATCTCCCCTGGCACGCGCCTGGGCCCATATGAGATCCAGTCCCTGCTCGGAGCGGGCGGGATGGGCGAGGTGTATCGCGCCCGGGACTCGCGGCTGCAGCGGGACGTCGCGGTCAAGGTGCTGCCGCGGGCGCTGGCCCAGAATCAGGACCGCCTGAAGCGCTTCGAGCGTGAGGCGCGGGCTGCGGGGCAGCTCAATCATCCGAACATCATGGCGGTCTACGACATCGGCTCGACCGATGGGTCCGGCGCGGGAGGCCCCGCAGGCACCGCCCCCGGCCTCCCCTACATCGTCTGCGAGCTGCTCGAGGGCGTCCCCCTGCGCACCAAACTCGCCACCGGCCCGATCCCGCCTCGCAAGGCGATCGCTTACGCCACCCAAGTCGCGCGCGGCCTCGCGGCCGCGCACGCGAAGGGCATCGCGCACCGGGACCTGAAGCCTGAAAACCTCATGATCCTCGCGGGCGATCACGTGAAGATCCTCGACTTCGGGCTGGCGAAGCTGCTCCGGCCGGACCCAACAGCCCCCGGCGCCGCGGGCCACCCTCCCGACGACGACACGGGCCCGGTCGCGACCGTGCTGACCATGACGGGCGCGATCCTCGGCACGCCGAGCTACATGTCGCCGGAGCAGGTCCGCGATCAGCCGACGGATCATCGCACCGACATCTTCGCGCTGGGCGCCATCCTCTACGAGATGCTGACGGGCCGCCGCGCCTTCGATGGGCCTACCCACGCGGACCGCATGACTGCGATCCTCACAACCGAGCCGCCACCGCTCTCCACCGAGACCGAAGACGCGGCGCCGGGCATCAGCGCCATCATCGCTCACACGCTCGAGAAATCCCCCGCCGATCGCTTCGACTCGGCGGGCGATCTCGCGTTCGCACTGACCCTCGTGGCGGGACGCGGCGCCGCCAAGCCCCAGAGCGGCGCGCCCAGCGCCGCCGCAACCGCCGCCGCACCCTTCGCCCTCACCGTCCCCCGCGACCTCCCCAACCGCCGCATCACCCTCCGCGAAGGCGCCGTCCATGGAGCGCGATTCACACCGGACGGCAAGGCGGTGTGCTACGGCGGAGTATGGGAAGGCCAGCAGGCCGAGATCACCTGGACTTACCCGGGCAGCCCGGAATCGCGCGCGCTCGGCGGGCCGGGGACGGACCTCCTCTCCATCGCGCAGACCGGCGAGATGGCCGTCTCGCTCCGCCGCCAATCCCGGGGAGGATTCTTCTTCACGGGGATGCTGGCGCGCATGCCGATCGGGGGCGGCGCCCCCAGAGAGATCATGGACAACGTCTGGGAAGCGGATTTCCATCCCGACGGACGCCGGCTCGCGATCACGCGGGAGGAAGGCGGTATGGGGCGCATCGAGTTTCCGGCCGGGACCGTCCTCTACAAGACGGCCGGCTGGGTGAGCTCGATCCGTTTTTCCCGCGACGGATCGCGAATCGCGTTCCTGGATCACCCGGCGCGAGGAAGCGATTCCGGCTGCCCAGCCGTGGTCGATATGGACGGGAACGTGAAGAGGCTCTCGGCGATCTGGTCCAGCTCGCGGGGACTCGCCTGGTCTCCGGACGGTCGCGAAGTAGTGTTCGCAGCCTCGAACGAAGGGAGCCGCGCGCTCCACGCGGTCGATCTGGACGGCGCGACGCGGGTGGTACTCGGGTTCCCGTCGAACGTGACTCTCAAGGACGTCGCCCGTCAGGGGGACACGCTTCTCGCGGTCGAGAACGAGCGAATGAGGACGCATTTCATCGGCGCCACGGAGGGAGACGCGCGCGATCTGACCTGGCTCGACTGGACGCTCCTGCGCGGGATCACGGACGATGGATCGCGAATCCTGTTCGATGAGACAGGCCAGGGAGGTGGTGAGCTGGGGTCGGTATACATTCGCGGCACGGACGGCGCTCCCGCGATTCGGCTCGGTGACGGCAACGCGTTCAGTTTCTCGCCGGACGGAGCGTGGGCGCTCGCGAGCGTGGGCCTCGCGCGGAGCCGGCTCGAATTGGTGCCGTGCGGGGCCGGCGAGCCAAGGACGATTCCGACCGGAGACCTGAGCGTCGACCACGCGTCCTGGTTCCCGGATGGTCGCTCGATCTGCTGCCTGGCGAGCGAGTCGGGACGCGCGAGGCGGCTGTACAAGATCGACCTCGCGACCGGGAAGCGGGAGCCCTTCTCCGAGGAGGGCATCACCTACTACGATTCGTTGGTTTCTCCCGACGGGCGCTTCGCGTTGGCGCACGACCCGGGCCGGAAGCTCACGATCTACCCGGTCGACGGCGGCGCTTCGCGTCCCCTCACGGGTGCTGTTGAATTCGAGCGATCCGTCGCGTGGTCGGCGAAAGGGGACGCCGTCTACGTGTTCAACCGGGGCGAGCTTCCGGCGAGAGTGTGGCGAATCGAGCTTGCGACGGGCGCGCGCACGCTCTTCCGCGAGATCTCCCCGTTTGACGCAACGGGCGTCGAAGGGATCGCGACCGCGCGCATGACGCCGGACGGGAAGGCGCTCGCCTACAGCTACTATCAGCGCATGAGCCGGATGTACACGGTGGAGGGGCTGTTTTGATGACGCGCGACGAGAAGGTTGAGGCATTTCGCGCTTTGCATTCCCGGCCCGGCGCGTTCGTGATCCCGAATCCGTGGGACGCGGGGTCGGCGCGAATTTTGACGGCGCTCGGCTTCGAGGCGCTCGCGACGACCAGCGCGGGCTACGCCTTCTCCGCCGGGCTCCCCGACGAGGTGGGAATGCTGACGCGGGAAGGGATCCTGGCGAACGCGAAGGCGATCGTCGAGGCTACCCACCTCCCCGTGTCGGCAGATCTCCAGAACATGTTCGGCCGGACGCCTCGTGACTGCGCCGAGACGGTGCGGCTCGCGGCGGGGGTCGGGCTGGCCGGAGGGTCGATCGAGGACGCGACGGACGACCCCCGCGATCCCATCTATGAGTTCGGGCTCGCGGTGGAGCGGGTCGCCGCGGCGGCGGAAGCGGCTCGGAAATGGGGGTTCGTCCTTACCGCGCGATCCGAGAACTTCCTTCACGGCCGCCCGGATCTCGGCGATACGATCCGGCGCCTGCAGGCCTTCGAGAAGGCCGGCGCCGACGTCCTGTTTGCGCCGTGGCTCCCCAGCCTCGAGGCCATCCGCGAGGTTTGTGCCTCGGTCGGAAAGCCGGTCAACGTTGTCATGGGGATCAAGGGCGCCAGCTTTTCCGTCGAGGAGCTGGCGGCCGCCGGCGTGAAGCGGATCAGTGTGGGGGGAACGTTCGCTCGCGCTGCCCTTGGCGCGTTCATCCGGGCGGCGCGTGAGGTGAAGGAGCGTGGAACGTTCACCTACGCGGCGGACGCGCTCCCCCACGCCGACGCGAACGCCTACATGGCGAAGGGCAAGGGGGAGTAATCCGGCCCGCGCCGGACCTAGCGCCTTTTCTTTCGGGGGAGGCGCTTCTTGCCGGGCGGCGCGCCGGAGGTTCTTGCTCGTTTGACGGGGACTCGGACACTGCTCGTTTCGACCCAGGCTGCGAAGGCGGCTTCATCCAGCTTCCGCTCGGATAGAGCGTAGGTGGCAGCCGAAGCGTCCGCCTCCGACGCCTCCAGCCGGTACCCGTTCAACCCCAGAAAGACTGCCGCCGCTGTAATGGCCACGCGCCTGTTGCCATCGCTGAACGGATGGTTCCGTGTGAGCGCATGGGCGTAGGTTGCCGCGAGCTGGAAGATATCCGCGTCGTCATGCAAGTACCGGTTCCTTGCGGCCCTGAGGACAGCTTCCAGCACTCCTTCGTTGAGAACTCCTGCCGCCCCACAGTGCTCCGCGAGGAGCCTCTCATGGATTGCAAGCATGGCTTCTTTCAAGAGCCACCGGGGCTCCTTCTTCACTTGGCAAGATCGCGAAGGGCGTTCTTGTACCGCCTCATGAAGTCCTCCGCCAGCTCCATGGTTTCCTTGAAAAGCGGATCGTAGGATGTCAGGCGGAACCCTCCGGGCGCTTCCGTCAGATAGATCTGGTCCCCTTCCCTGACGCGCAGGGTCTGCGCCACCTCGGCCGATAGAGTCACACCGAGCGAGTTTCCTACCTTTCGAACCTTGAGCGTAACCATGGGCGCCTCCTTTCGTATGACAGATGTTATAACCATCGGCGGGCAGCGGTCAAGGCTTTAGTCCCGCCCCGCACCGATGTATTCTCCCGCGATGCGGTACTGGGTCGGGGCACTTATCGGCGTGCTCGCTGTGATCACGCTGACACTGGCATACCGGCGGCTCGAGGAGACCTATCCCTTGCTCCGCTTCGAACGCCGCGTCGAAGCTCAGCGCCTCATCAATCTCCGGGGCTACGCGTCGCGCGAGCGGCTGGGATCGTTTCTGCCCCCCGGTGACGCCCAGCTCGCCATCCGGGAATCGCTCCTGCAAGACATCCTCACCCGCTCGCTTCCCATTCGCGAGAAGTTCGAAGGCGGGAAGTATGAGGCGCGTCTGGACAAGGCGGTCCTCGATCTGGGGGACGGGCTCGCATCGATCACGCTGCACGGCCACGGCCGCATGATCGGCCCGGACGCCTCGCCGCTCGAGGCGGACCTGACACTCCAGACCCACATCGACGTGGTCGAGTTCCGTCCGGACGTTGGCACCCTGCGCGCGGGACTCGCGATCACGTCCGCGCATGTGATCCGCACCGGCGGCCACGCGAGGGGCCCGCTCGCGGATCCCGCCGCTCGCTTCTTCGGCAGCCTCAAGGTCGAGGACTGGAACAGGCAGCGCCCAAGCCTGGACCTTCCGATCCGCGTGGAGCAAGAGGTCACCCTTCCCGCCATCGATGGGGACATCTCGGTCGACGCCTGCCGCATTCCGCTCGTCGTCGGCATTTCCGCGCTCACGGTGTTGCAAGACAGGCTCGTCATCAGCCTGGCGCTCGGGCGAAGCAAGACTTCGGGTGATAGCGCCGGCGTTCGGGTTTGGACGGTCGTGAACCCGGTGGAGCCGAAGCGGGCGGAAAACGAACTCCGCCGTCTCTACCGCGCGGGTCTGCTCCATTTTGGTCGGAGGGCGCTCCTCAATAAAGTGCGGGCGCTCGCCGCGCGCGACAGCCTCTGGCAGGGCCTCATGGCGTCCGACCGCGACGTGGTCGCGATCGTTCCCCTTCCCGTGCTCCAGACGCTCTGCAATCGGGTCGCCCGGGATTACGTCCAGGGAGCGCACCTCGACTTCGATCCCAAGGTCCGCACGCATTTCGATCAGGAGATCCGGTTCAACCTCCTGGGCGGGAAGTCCGGCGCCGGTCACATCGTGGGCGACCTGCTCATCAACCATCTGCACGGGCAGCTCAGCGTGCAGGGAGATCCGAAACTCAAGCTGTTGCCGCCCGACGGGCTTCAGCTCACCGCGCCGATTCGCGTTCTTCAGGGATCGGGCCGCGTGAAGCTCGACATGAAGTGGGATCCGAACTTTCTCGTGGCGATCGTATGCCGCGCATTCGGGTTTCAGCAGACGCTCACCGGCGAGGTGCTCCCGTTCACGCACGTGCTTCAGACCCGCATCCGATTCGACACGGACGGTTCCACCATCGTGGGCCGGCCGGTGATGCGCCGGGATCGGATCACGGTGCCGTGCGAGTTCACGCCGGCCTCGCTGTCCAAGGTGCGGGCGGCGCTTCTCGAGCAGGACAAGTTATTGAGATGCGGCATGATCATGAATGCGGACTCGGCGCTGGCGAGGCTGCGGACCCTCATTCGCCGCGACGTCGAGTTTGGTATGCCGCGGACGCTGTTCAAGCCGTTCTCGCTGCCTGTGAGCTTGCGCCAGCAATATGACACGGAGGATTTTCGCATCACCGCGCGGATGAAGGATCCGGAAGTGGTGGTCAGGCCGGAGTACTTGCGCTTCGGCTTCCGCGCGGCGCTGATGGTGCAGCCGGCGCACGCGAAGTGACGGAGCTGCCGCGAGGGGGGCGCGCGGCGACCGCGAGGGGGGCGCGCTGCTACCGCGCGGCGGTCGCGACTCCGCTCACCCGCACCTCCTGCGACTCGGCGAGCTTGAGGAACAGGAATTGCGGCCGGCTGATCTGGTAGTCCGCCAGCAAGACCGGGAAGGTCGTCTGGAATGAAATGCGGCCGCCCTTCGGCTGAGGGGCATACGCCGCGCTGATAGGGATACGAAGGCGGCGGCTCACGCCGTGGAGCGTGAACGTCCCCTCCACGTCGAACGTCTTCGTCTTCCCCGCCTCGAGCGCGGCTCCAGCCGGACCCCGCACGGCCGCCCCTTCGAAGATCGCCTTCGGATACTTCGCGGTCTCGAGATGGTTCTCCCTCATGTGCTTGTTTCGCATCGGGAGTCCGGTCTCCAGGCTCGCCATGTCCACCTCGAGGTGAACCGTGATGGAATCCCCCAGATTGGCGGGGTTCACGTCGATGGTCCCCTCCAGCCTGTTCGTCTTCCCCTCGAAGCTCTCCATCGAGGCCCTGGAGACGAAGACCACCTTGTTCTCCTTGCCCGCGCGCACGAGAAACGGCTCCGCCTTGGCGGGGCCGGAGGCGCCCGCGAGGAACATGAATGCCAGAAGGAATCGCATCACGATCGTTGTCACGTCGTCACTCCCCGGCGATCAATAAAGCAGATGGAGCTGCAACACGGTCTCGGTGAAGTCGCGCCCCGAGTAGTCCACGCCGTTGTCGAACTGGGTTCGGCGCAGGAGCGCCTCCAGAGCCATGTAGGACTGGGGCATCACGAAGACGCCTCCGCCCCACCGCGACTTGGCCCCGGCGCCGCGGTCGCGGTTCGGATCGAAGAAATCGTAGGTCCCGACAACCTCGAGTCCCTGGCGCACGAGGTACGTCACCTCGTGTGACGCGACGAATCCCACCGTGGCGCCCGATCCTGCCGGTCTCCCCTGGAACTGATCCAGCTCGCCCAGCCAGGTCACCCTCTTCCACGTGAGATATCCATAGGCGCCCCACGCGTCGTAGTCGCGCAGGGTTCCCGGATGGTGGTATCCCGAAAGCCCCACGGCCGCTCCCACCGGACCCAGACGGCGGCGGTAGACCGCGTTCATCACGCCCGCCATCTTGAGATCGTTGTCGAGCGTGCTGCCCCGGTTTCCATTGACGAGCCCGGCCTGCACGTCCAGCGATCCCTTCGACCATCCCGCCTCCAACCCGACGTCGCTATTCGCCGGCGGCATGAATCCCAGCTCGCTCCGCACGAACATCGTGTGGTCGTCGAATTTCCACCCGTAGGAAGGAACGAAGCGCCCCGCCTTCACGTAGAGGGTCGGCAGGAGGTAGTCCAGGCCGAACAGCTCGTAGCTGCTGGACTGTCCGCGGTCGTAGTAGAGGGTGACTCGCGGATCGAGCTGGAACGCAAAGTAGAGGTCCGCCTGCATCTGGAAGAAATTCAGGCGATCCTGGATGTCGTTGGCGCCCACGTAGAGTTCCCTGAAGTCGGTCCCGATCATGATGTGCTTCGCGATCATGGGATCGATGTCCTCGAGCGTGGGGGGCTTGGTCCTCGACCACGCGATCTCCTCGGGCACGAGCTTCTGGCTGGCGTACGCGGTGCGGAGCCCACCGCCGGAGGGATTCACGTGGCAGAGCGCGCACTTCTGCCCGTACCGCGCGCTGTAGCGCGGGAGCGCGCCGGCTTGGGATGCGCTCAAGGCGATGAGAACCCCGAGAATCGCTCCGACCGCTCTTGCGAAGGGCCGCACGAGATCCGTGGTCCGTCTCACGCTAGTTGTCCAACGCGCCTTCGAGGATCCAATTCCTGACCTTGTCCTTCTGAGTTTGCGGGAGCGGCGGCCCGCCCTGCGGCATGAAGTCGATGGCGAGGTAGTAGTAGAGAGTCGAGTTGTCCGGGTCGGATGGAATGACGTAACCGAAGTTGATCAGGTTCCCGTATCCCGTCAAGGGGTCCCTGAAGACATGCGTATGGCAGGCTTGGTCGCAGCTCGCGTTGAAGATCGCGCGAATATCGTTCGCGTACGATACCGTGGTCCCGAATCCTTTCGTCACCACGGTCGAGAGGCCGGGCCCAACGCTGATCCCGCCGGGGCGGTTCAGACCGCCCTGGGGGCTGAATGCCACGAGCACGTTGATGAAGCCCCCGGCGGGGATATCGGCCAAGCCGCCGCCGGACACGATCGAGTAATCAGGGCTCGTCGAGACTACGTTCACGAGGAGCGGAGCCGTGCCGACGCTGAACACCCGAAACGCGCCCGTCTTGACCTGACCCACAGCCGCCACTCCGAAATCGAGCGAATCCGGAGTAACGAGGCTGAGCGCCCCGGGCACTTGAAGCGCGCCCGCCCCCGTGATCGCGACATGCGGAGCATTGGGGCCGAGATCGAGCGTGCACGGAAACGATCCGATCGCGCCCGGCGAGAACCGAACGACGAACGTCTGCGACTGACCCGGCGCAATGGAGAAAGGCCCGCCTCCCGCGATCAGCTGATAGCCGTCGCACGATACGGCCGCGGTCCCGATGAGTGGTGCGCTCCCGGAGTTGCGAACGGTCAGGTTCCGCGCGGTGGCGCCGCTGACCGCGACGGTGCCGAAATCGAGGGCGGTGGCGGAGAGAAGGGGTTCTGCTTTGGGCCGGATCGGATTGCCCATGTCGGAGCATCCGACGAGGATTGCCAAGCTTGCGAGGAACGGGAGCAGCCCGAGTTGCCGGAACAGCATGCCGGGAACGGTAGCACGGCGACGTGGACGCGACAACGCGGTCCGGCGGTAGTATGCTTCCGATCGATGTCCCCGTCGGCGACGTGGAGCGCGACCGGGCACACCTTGGAGGCCCGCCATGAACTCACGCCCCGCGAACTTGCGCCCCGCAGTCGTACTCTCGCTCCTTTCCACGGTCGCTTTGCTGATGCTCGGCGCCCTCCCCGCGGGCGCAGCGTTCCACCTGAACGAAATCACCAAGGTGATGGTGGGGCTCAACGGGAACACCACGATTCAGGCCGTGGAGCTGAAGATGCTCGCGAGCGGCGAGAATCTCGTCACCGGCGTTTCGATAAAGGTATATGACGCCGCCGGCGCCCAGATGGATTCACTGGGATCGTTCGCCGCGTCGGTCCCGACGGGGATCGCCGGGCGATTCATCCTCTGCGCGACGCCCAATTTCGCGGCGACGTTCGGGATCACGCCCGACCTTGTCATCAAGCCGGGCCTGCTCGTGGGGACGGGCCAGGTCTCCTTCGAAAAGCCCGGATGCTTCATCAACGCTACAGCCTACGGCTCCGTGACCACGCCCAAGAACGGGACGACGACGGCCGCGGCGCTGCCTTCCGATGCCGCCACGATCCTCGTGCGCACGGTGGATGATGGCACGGCGATCTTCTGCCCGCTGAGCGAGGATGCGGCCGCGCGTTTCGGCCTAGTTTCGGCAACCAGCGTGACCCCGGTCACATTCACGAACAATGCGGGCGCTTCGGCTCAGGTGTTCCCGACCGCGGCGGGAGTCGATGACGTGCTGCCTCCCGGCGTTTCCCTCAGGGTATATCCGAACCCGTTCAGCCGCTCCATCAGGATCCTCACGCCGTTGCACGGGTACATCACGATCTATGACATCCGCGGGCGGCTGGTTCGAAGCTGGGGTTCGCCGCTGCTCCGCGGGGGGAACGCCGTCACGACTTTATGGGATGGCACGGACGATCATGGCCGGCGGCTGGCGTCGGGGATCTACTTCGTTCAGTTCGGCCTGAACTCGCAAGATCGCGCAAGGGTCGTGCTGCTGCGGTGACAGCGACTTTCCAGGAGGTGACATGAACATTGGGCCGGTGTCGGACCGCGCATGGGCGATTTTCTTCGCGCGCCTCGTTCTCGGACTCATCTTTGGAATGGCAGGGTGGGGAAAGCTCTTCCAGATGGGCGCGACGGTGCATGCCCATCGGTACTTCGTGGATCCTTACGCCTCGAGCTGGATCCCGGCGTGGCTTCTGTGGAGCCTGGGGCTCGCGATTCCCTACGTCGAGTTCGCTGCGGGATGGCTCTTGTTCGGAGGGTTGCTGGTCCGCCCCGCGTTATTGGCCCTCGGCGCGATCCTCGTGATCGTGACCTACGGGCACCTCCTGAAGGATTTCCTCTACGAGTTCCACACCCACGTCATTCCGCGGCTCGCGCTCCTGCTCTTCCTGCTCGTGATGCCGAGGGCCGAGGACGTCCTGTCGCTGGATCGGCTGTTCTGGCGGAGGTGACGGGGCGGGTGGGACGTGGCAGCGGGGCGCAGGCGGTGGAGGCGGGCAGGGCATGTTCTGTTCCGACGTGGGAAGTGTCCCGGCTGAGCCCCGCACCCGCGCCCGACCGCTCGGAACCACAAACTAGAAATTAAGTAGTGGTGCTACTTGGGATTGCGTTACTGCAACTCGTCCCGGGACGAGTTGAGGGAAACCGGGGCGGCGGCGAGGCTACTTCACCACGACGTTCACAAGCCTCCCCGGCACGATGATGACCTGCGCCACGGTCTTTCCCGCGGCGTCGGAGCGCACCTTGGGGTCGGCCAGGCCTTGCCCCGCTCTTGACCTTGCTGCAATATGCAGCGATACTGCTGCATATGCGCAGGCCCTCCACGCTCGACGCTCTCTTCACGGGTCCCCGCCAGGGGATCCTGGCGGCAACGCTCATGGAGCCGGATCGTTGGTGGTACCAGAGCGATCTTGCCAGGCACTTGGGAGTTCACCACGCCACCCTGCAGCGGGAGTTGACCCGGCTGACGAAAGCCGAGATACTGCTCAGCAAGCGTGATGGTAATCGCGCTTATTATCGTGCAAACACGAACTCCCCCATCTTCCCCGAGCTTCAAATCCTCCTCGCCAAGACCGTAGGACTCGTCGACGAGCTTCGAAATGCGCTGCTTCCGTCTGCGAAGGCCATCAAGGTGGCGTTCGTGTACGGGTCCATTCCCAGCGGCGCGGAGAGTTCGGAGAGCGACGTCGATCTCATGATCGTAGGAAGCGTGGGTCTGAAGACCCTTGCTCCGTCCCTTGGTGCGGTGGAGCGGCGGCTCCGCCGCCCGGTTAACGCGAGCATCTACAGCGAAAGGGAATTCGCGGGGCGGCTCGCCTCCGGCGGCAGCTTCCTTCGCAATGTGTTGGGCAAGGAGAAGCTTTTCGTCCTGGGAGCGCAGAATGACCTGGACCGTTTGGCTCAGGGACGGGCGAATCGAGGCGCACAAGCCCGTCCGCGAGGAAATCGAGGCCCATCTCCACGCGGCTGAGCGCTCTCTGGCCGGTGCCGGGCTGCGCGGGCTATCCCCCGAGGGGCGCTTTCAGCTCGCCTACACCGCAGCTCTCGACCTCGCTACTCTCGCGGTGCTCGCCTCGGGGTACCGAGTCAAGTCGCGCGGCGGCCATCATCAACTCATCTTCGAGGCAGCGGGTGTCGCGCTTGGGAAGGAGGGCTCGGAGCTGAACCGGTATCTCGATCTCTGCCGCCGCAAGCGAAACGTGATCAGCTAGGAGGGAGACGAGATCAGCACGGAACAGGCAAGCGAACTTCTCAGCGAATGCAGGCGCTTCGCTGTCCTGATCGATGGCTGGCTCGCGAAGCATTCCTAGCACGCACCATCATCCCCCACGGAAATGCGCAGAACAGCGCCGAGAGGATGAGTGAGATGACGACGAAGATCGCGATGGCGATTCCGAGCGGCCCGAGCCGGGATCTCGGTGCTTCCGTGGCTGGTGCCTCTGCGCCCGCCGTTCTCATCGCTTGGCCAACTCCCGAAGGGCATTCTTGTAGCGCCTCATGAAGTCTTCCGCGATCTCGAGAATGCGAATATCTCCGGAACGGCGCGGGTGCGGCTTGGTGTGAATGACGATGTCGACGTCCTGCCCCAGAGCATTGAGGAACCGGATCAAACGATCCGTCGAGAATCCCCTGAGTTTTCCACGAACCAGGTCCGACACATCCGCTTGATCAACACCGAGCTTCGCAGCGGCCGCTGCCTGCGTGAGACCCCGTCGCCCGATGGCGGACGCGATCTGGACGGCGATCTCAGCCTTGGCGAGGGCCTCATTGCTCTCAGGCACCCGGAGATCCGCAAAGACGTTACCTGATCCTTCGCGAACCTTTCTCCTGTTCGTTGGCGTTTTCGGTTTCATATATGGCATATTTACCATACTTCCGGCAGGGTCGTCAATCCAACCGCGACAGCCAGTGCATGATGTTGAGCGCGAGCTTGCGGTTGTCGTTTCCGGGGACGTTCATGCCGAATGGATGGCCGTCGCCGGAGATCTGGGCGGTCATCATCGCCGCTTCCCCGAGGACAACCACGCGTCCCTTCCCGACCTCGAGGGCGACGCCCTGCGCGCGCCCGGCGGCCGGCACCGGATCCCCGTATTGCGGGATGATGCGCGTGTTGTCGCCCGTCTTCTCGATCTTCGGTGCCAGCGCCTTGAAGTCCCTCGCGGTCGCACCGAGCTTCAGGAAAGCGACCGCCCCCTCCGGCACACTCAGCGACTGCCCGGTGAACGCTACGACGCGCGCGACGGCTTCGTCGGCGCTCCGGCCGTCGGTGATGGGATGGCTCGTGAGAAGCCCGTTCTCGCGCGAGTAGACGATCGCCGTCGTCTCGTCGGGGGTGCAGTTCAGCGTGTCCTCGGTGACACCCTTGGCCATGTCGACGCCGAACGCCTCCGACAGTTTCTCGGCGGCGCCTCCCATCGGGAAGTGATCGGCGATGAGCAGGAGATTCCCACCTCCGGCCACCCAGCCATGCACGGCGCCGACCTCTTCGGGAGTGAACGCGGACTCCCACTCGTGGCCGTCGGGGCCCATGGCATTCGAGATCACGAGGATGTCGCCGCCCCGAAGACCTGCCGCGGTGAACGCGCCGGCGCCCGGCACCACCCGGTAGCCGTCGTTTCCGATCAGCTGCGCAAACGGCCGGTAGCGGCCGGATGCAGTGTGGAAATTGCGATGGGCCTCGTCGATCACGACGCGGGGCCCCGACTTGGGGTAGGCGGGATGAGCCACGCGCGCGTCGAACTTGACGTCCGCCTGCTGCGAGCCGCGGGCGCCGCACAAGACGACAAGGAATGCGAGGGCGAGGACGGCGAGTGGAGGATATCTATAGTGCCATGAAGCCTTCATGGGTGACCTCCGAGAGTGGACGGGCACTTGGCTGCTGGTGCGCTCGAAGGATTGGACCGCCGGACGCCCGCCGCGGGTTTCAGATTTGCTATACTCCCTCTTTCCCCGACAACTCAACCAGGGCAGGCCCAAAGAAGTCATGCGCACCAAGATCGCCCCCGGCACCCGCCTGGGGCACTACGAAATCCAGACGCTGATCGGAACGGGCGGGATGGGCGAGGTCTACAGCGCTCGCGACTCCCGTCTTCACCGCGACGTCGCGGTCAAAGTTCTCCCGGACGCCTTCGCGGGAGATAAAGACCGGCTCCGGCGCTTCGAGCAGGAGGCGCGGGCGACCGGTCAGCTCAACCATCCGAACATCGTGGCGATCTACGATCTGGGAACGGCCGACGGGAACGGCGGCGTCCCCTACATCGTCACCGAGCTGCTCGAGGGCCAGAACCTCCGCGCCGTTGTGGCGAACGGACCGATCCCGCCGCGCAAGGCGGCCGAATACGCGATCCAGATCGCGGCAGGGCTGACCGCGGCGCACGCCAAGGGCATTGCGCATCGCGATCTCAAGCCCGAGAACCTCTTCGTCTCCGCGGGCGGGCATCTCAAGATCCTCGATTTCGGGCTCGCGAAGCTGCTCCGCCCGACGGGCCTCGCCTCCGCCGCGGGCGACGCGGGCCCCGCGCACGACAAGACGGGTTCCATCCAGGCGAGCCTCACGATGACCGGCACGATCATGGGCACGGCGAGCTACATGGCGCCTGAGCAGATCCGCGAGCAGCCGACGGATCATCGCGCGGACATCTTCTCCCTGGGCTGCATCCTCTACGAGATGCTCACGGGAAAGCGCGCGTTCGACGGCGAAACGCCCATGGATCGCATGACCGCGATCCTCCACTCCGAGCCGGCCGACCTTCCCGCCGCCGTGGAGGACGCAATCCCCGGGGTCGGCAAGATCATCCGCCGCGCGATCGAGAAGCGCGTCGAGGACCGCTTCGAGTCGGCGCGCGAGATGTCCTTCGCGCTCTCGCTCGTGACGGAACGCACGGGCGCCCGCGCGGACGCCGCGGCCGTGACGGCCGGTTCCGCGGCCGCGCCCGCGCGCCGCGCCGCGACGCTGCATCGCCTCACCTACCGCGAAGGCATCATCTACGACGCGCGCTTTGCGCCCGACGGGCAGTCGGTCTACTACGGCGCGGCCTGGGAAGGGCGCCCGGTGGAACTCTTCTGGGCGCACTCGGGGAACCCGGAGTCGAGGGCGCTCGGGTATCCCGACGCGGAGATCCTGGCCATCGCGTCCACGGGAGAAATGGCGGTCTCCCTCAAGCGACACAACAAGGGAGGCTTCATCCGCTCGGGAATGCTCGCGCGGATGCCGCTCGGAGGCGGGGCGCCCCGCTCGATTCAAGAGGGAGTCCACGAGGCCGATTGGGGACCGGGCCGGCAGTTCGCGATCATCCGCGAGGTCGGCGGCATGACA
>JBGPHU010000066.1:0-14744 GCA_041484545.1 Candidatus Eiseniibacteriota bacterium
CCTCACCTGCCAGTCACCGAGCCAGAAATCGAACTGGCGATTTTCCGACAGGTGCGCGCAAGGACGCTGGTTCCATTCCGCCCGTTGGACGAGGGCGTTGAAGTGCGTCGAGCCTCGCAGAGGGGCCAGGTCCTCGTCCTTTTTCATCTGCTCCGCCGAGCGGAAGCCGCTCGCGATTGCCTTCTCGAGCCACGCGTACGCCTGGGCGCTGTCACCGAGCTGCGTGTAGGCGCACGCCAGACCGTAGCGGACGACCGGACTCTGCCCGATGGCGTCCGCACGAAGGTATGCGGAAATCGCGTCCTTCGGCTTCCCGAGCTTCGCATGGCTCACCCCGAGCCGGTACCAGGCGCGCCCATTCTCCGGCTCACGCTTCGTGATCGCGCCGTAGGCGTCGGCGGCCGTTTTCCAATCGCCTTTCTGGTAGGCGGCTCCCGCTGCCTCCCAGGTTGGAGAGGGTGTGGACGCCGCGCTAACGGCCGCCGGTGGAGCCGCGAAGATCCATGCTGTGATAATCAGAAAACGGGGGACCCAACGCAGGCAATGTCGATCATTCACGAAGATGCCCTCGCCGGCTGTCGTCATGGGAGCAAGTCCCGGGCGGGGAAGAGGAACGTGTCTGGGGGAATTGAGCCCCATTATAGCTCAAGAACACCGGTTTCGCCCGCACCCACGGTCCGCGGGCCCCGCCACTTGCCCCGATGCACGATGTAAACAAGCCAGAGACCGAGCAGGAGTAGGAAGGGAAGGTTCGCCAGCCACGGACTGCCGTAGTCCAGCGAGAGCGCCGGCGCTAGCACGGCCTGGGATATGAGAATGGCCGTCACCGCGGCTGCCCCCCCGATGCGTTGCATGATGGGAGAGAACAGTGCGAGGCTGGGTACAACCACCAATAGATAGGAATACGCCATCATCCGCGGGCTGAGTAGGGAGTAGAGGATCGCCGCGGCCAGAAGACACTCGACGGGCTGACCCCTCTCCCACATTCGCTTGATTGTTCGCGCGCTGAGGCCAACCAAGAGCGCGGCGTAGCAGACCCAGAGGGACAAGGCCCGGAACGAGGGTGCGACCAAGGGTGTCGTGTGCTCACCCAGGAGCATGTCGATGAGGCCGAGTGCGGACGGGCTTGCGGTGCCCCATGGACGCTCCGAGGGGACGCTGTGCAGGTAATCGCGTGCCCAGGCGGGTCCCACAAGGGCCGGAAGAAACACCACGGCGGCCCAAGCACCGATGGCGCCGATGGCTAGTTTCCAGTCGCGGCTGCCTGTGCGTGACGGAAGAAGCAACAGAAGCAGAAACACGATGGGAAAGAGTTTGAACACCGAAGCGGCCACGATCCATGCGGCGAACTCCCGGCGGCGGCCGTTCAGGAAGGCGGCGAAGCCCGCCCAGAGGAGAAGCTGCTCCAGAATGGCAATGTTGCCGGTCTTCAGGTCCCAGATCGTTGCCGCGTTGTAGCCGAAGACGGCCGCCGCCTCCAGAAAGAAGGTGTTCGTCCGCGTCAGGAAGCGTGATCGCCATAACTGGACAAGGAGGAACAGAAGGGCAACCTTGATGACGACCCACATCTCGGCCGCTTTGAGAACCGGCAGTAGCGTGAGGGGCGCGAAGAGCGGCAGGGTGGCCGGGGGGTAGAGAAACGCCATGCCGACGGGCCGGTTGGCCACCAGCGCCAGATCACCCTTATCGTAGGGATTCAGACCTTGGCTCAACGCGGTTGCTGCGTACCAGTAGGTTTCCGTGTCCCAGGGTCGGCCCACGGTCAGTCGCACGATCGCGAGAGCGACTCCCAGGAGGAGCACCAGGACGGCAAGCTCCAGGAGGCGCCGGCCGACGCTACCTGCTAAGTGCGGACGCCCCATGGATTCGTTCCGGAGTTCCACGTTCATGAACGAGCGGAGAGGCCGAGATCAAGGGAGGTGCATTGTGACAGGAGAGATCGCCGGCGCGCAATCCCCGAACGGGCCGCGGCTC
Source organism: Candidatus Eiseniibacteriota bacterium (assembly GCA_041484545.1). Classification (GTDB taxonomy): domain Bacteria; phylum Eisenbacteria; class RBG-16-71-46; order SZUA-252; family SZUA-252; genus WS-7. Next base: position 1,975 of record JBGPHU010000066.1, read on the forward strand.
GCCGACAGGACCGGGGCTTTCGCAGCCCCCTCAATGTAGTAGAATATCGCGCCACGGAGCCATAGGAACGAATCGGGCGCTGGCCCGGCACATTGCTCAGAGGAGGATTCCAGGATGACGCAGATTGGTCTCAAGACCCTCGATGGAGGACAGCACCTCGTCGCGGTGGACGCTCTCAACGGAATGCGCGCGGGGCTGCGCGGCACGCTGTGCTTGCCCGGGGAGCCTGGCTACGAAGAGGCCCGCACGATCTGGAACGCGATGATCGACCGCAAGCCCGCGGCCATCGTGCGCGCCGCCGGAGCGGACGACGTGGTTCGCGCCGTCGGATTCGCGCGCGATCACAAGCTGCTGCTGGCGGTGCGCGCGGGCGGGCACAACATCGCGGGCAACGCGGTGTGCGACGGCGGCTTGATGCTCGACCTGTCGCAGATGAAGTCGGTGCGTGTCGACCCCAAGGCCCGCACGGCTCGCGTCGAGCCGGGGGCGACACTGGCCGACTTCGACCGCGAGGCGCAGGCTTCCGGTCTCGCCACGCCGCTGGGAATCAACTCGACGACCGGAGTCGCCGGCTTCACCCTCGGCGGCGGGTTCGGATGGATCAGCCGCAAATTCGGGCTCACGGTGGACAACCTGCTTTCCGCGGACGTGGTGACCGCCGACGGGAAGCTCCTGCACGCGAGCGAAAAGGAGAACGCCGACCTGTTCTGGGCGGTGCGCGGCGGCGGCGGAAACTTCGGAGTGGTGACGTCGTTCGAGTATCGGCTCCATCCGGTGGGGCCGGAGGTCATCGCCGGCCTGATCGTGCACCCGTTCGCGCAGGCGAAGGAGCTTCTCGAGGGCTACCGCCGCTTTGTCGCCTCGGCCCCCGATGAGGTCACCGCGTGGGTGGTGCTGCGGAAAGCCCCGCCCCTTCCTTTCCTTCCGCCCGAAGTACACGGCAAGGAAGTTCTGGTGTTCGCTGTGTGCGCCATCGGGGACAGGCAGAAGGCGGAGAAGGCGGTCGCGCCGCTCCGGGCGTTGGGCAAGCCGATCGCCGACGTGGTCGGACCGACCCCCTTCGCGGGGTGGCAGACGGCCTTCGATCCGCTCCTCGCGCCGGGCGCTAGGAACTACTGGAAATCGCACGACTTCAAGAAGCTCGACGACGGATTCCTCGCCGCCGTGCTCGACGCGGTGGGCCGGCTTCCGACCCCGGAGTGCGAGGTATTCATCGGACACCTGGGTGGAGCGATCAATCGAATCCCGGCCAATGCCACCGCTTATCCGCACCGCGACGTGGACTTCATCATGAACATCCACACGCGGTGGAGAGATCCGGCCCAGGACCAGGAATGCATCGCATGGACGCGGCGGCTCTTCGACGCCGCGGCTCCGTTCGCCACCGGTGGGGTGTACGTGAACTTCATGCCCGAGGACGAGGCCCAGCGCGTGCCGAAGGGCGCCTACGGCGCGAACTACGAGCGGCTGGCGAAGCTGAAGGCGAAATACGATCCGTCCAATCTGTTCCGGATGAACCAAAACATCAAGCCGAGGGCCTGACCGCGAGAGGCCGACCGGACGCCTCGATCAAGGAAGGACCCATGACGAAGAACGCGGGCATATGGATCGACCACAAGAAGGCCCTCATTGTGATTCCTTCCGGGGAGAAGGACGCAACGACCTTGGTGGAAGCAAGTGTGGAGAAGCGCGTCCGATACTCCGGCGGTGCGCGGCCGGGCGCGTCACACATGTCACGCGAGGGCGCCGGGGAGGATACACGGGAGAGACGGTTCGAGGGGCAACTCGCCAAGTATTACGATGAAGTGATCACGTATGTGCGTGATGCGGATGCAATCTGGATCTTTGGACCCGGTGAGGCGAAGGTGGAGCTGAAGACACGTCTGGAACACGGCGGCCTCGGCGCCCGCGTCCAGGGTGTCGATGCAGCCGATAAGATGACCGATCGCCAGATTGCGGCCAAGGTTCGAAAGCACTTCGCGGTCTAGTCCGGAAGGAGTCCCTTCATGAAAGCCATCGGAACGTACGCCAACCAGGTCACCACGCGCCGGACCTTCGAGGACACCATCCGGCGCGTCACCGAGCTGCTCGCGGAGCGGGGATTCGGCGTCCTCACCGAGATCGACGTCCAGGCCACACTCAAGAAGAAGCTCGGACTGGACTACAAACCCTACAAGATTCTCGGCGCCTGCAATCCGGGCTTCGCGCACCGCGCACTGGATGCCGAGCCCAACCTCGGCGTGCTGCTTCCCTGCAACGTCGTGGTGTGGGACGAGGGGGATCATCGAGTCGTGGCGGCGATGGAGCCGAAGGTCATGGCGGACATTGTGGACGGGAGCGTGATCCGAGAGGTTGCGGAAGAAGTGAGCAAGCGCATACGCGAGGTGCTGGAGCAGGTGAACTAGTTCCCGGGATCACGCGGCCGCAAGCCGGCGGTAGAACCTCGTCTTTGCGGCCTGCACGAGCGTGAGATAGATCAGAACCATCCCCGCGAGGATCAAGAAGAAGAGGCCTGGCACGGGCACGAATCCGAGCCGTGCACCGAGCGGGGTGTAGGGAATCAGCACAGCCGCCACGACCACCGCCATCGACGTCGCCGCAAGGATCGCCCGAGGTTTCGACTTCAGCGGGTTCCCGCGCGTGCGGATCACGAAGATGACCAGCACCTGGGAGGCGAGGGATTCCACGAACCATCCGGTATGGAACAGGGCTTCCCCGGCGTGGAACACCCGCAGCATGACGTAGAACGTGAGGAAGTCGAAGATGGAGCTGATGGGTCCGATCACGAGCATGAACTTTCGGATCTCCGACAGATTCCATCGCCGGGGCCGTTCGAGGAACTCGCGATCTACGTTATCGAGTGGGATCGGTATCTCCGAAACATCGTAGAGGAGATTGTTGACGAGGATCTGGGTCGGAAGCAGCGGCAGAAAGGGCAGGAGGAGCGTGCCCAGCGCCATGCTGAGCATGTTCCCGAAGTTGGAGCTCGTTCCCATCATGAGGTACTTCATGATGTTGGCAAACGTATGGCGACCTTCCAGGGCCCCGCGGTGGACCACTCCCAGGTCCGTGTCGAGCAGGATCATGTCCGCCGCCTCCCTCGCCACGTCGACCGCGTCGGCTACGGAAATGCCGATGTCGGCCGCATGAAGAGACGGCGCGTCGTTGATTCCATCCCCCAAATAGCCGACGACGTGTCCGCGGAACCGAAGCGCCTGGATCACCCGGTTCTTCTGGGGCGGCGTGACGCGGCAGAAGAGATTCACGCCCTCGGCGCGGGCGGCCAAGGCCGGATCGGTCATCTTCTCGATTTCGCCCCCGCTCAGAATTCCGGTAACCGGAAGCCCCAGCTCGGCGCATAGATGCTGGGTCACCAGCTCGTTGTCGCCGGTCACGATCTTGACCTGGACTCCGCTCGAGGCCAGGGCAAAGACCGCATCGGCCGCGCTGGGCTTGGGCGGGTCTTCGAATGCCGCGAACCCTGCGAACGCCAGCTCGGTCTCATCGTTCACGACCGCGTGAACGTGGTCCCGGGCCGTTTCCTTCCACGCGATCCCCAAGACGCGGAACCCGTCCCGGCTGAGCGATTCGAAACGCTGCTCGACCGCGTCGCGCGCGTCACCCTCGAGCGGTAGCAGGGTTCCAGGAACGTCCGCCTCGTAGCGCGTGCAGTGCCGGAGCACGTCCTCGAAGGCCCCCTTGTGCACGAGTAGCCGCCGGCTCCCATCGTCCGCGAGAATCGAGACGCAACGCCGTTCGAAGTCGAAGGGCACTTCATCGATTTTCGTCCAGCGGCTGACGTCCACTTCGCCGTGGCGCAGAATGGCCTCGTCCATGGGAGTCCGGAGCCCGGTCTCCATCGAGCTGTTCAGGACCGCGAGCTCCAGGACTCGGGCGGAATCCCGCCCGAGAGAGTCGAGATGCTTCTCGAGACGGATCTTCGCCTCCGTCAGGGTTCCCGTCTTGTCCGTACAGAGGATGTCCATGCTGCCGAGGTCGTGGACGGCCGCGAGGCGCTTGACGATCACCCGTTCTTTCGCCATGCGCAGAGCCCCGCGCGCCAGGGTGATCGACACCACCATCGGTAGCAGCTCCGGCGTGAGTCCCACGGCGAGGGCCGTCGCAAAGAGAAACGACTGCAGCCAGGGCCTGTGGAACATCGCGTTGACCAGGATCACGAACAGCACCATGAGAATCGCGATTCGTAGAATCAGGATCCCGAAGTTGCGGATTCCTGCCTCGAACGCGGTCGCCGGCGGCTTGAGCGCTAGCGTGCCGCTGATCTCTCCGAGCGACGTCGTCGCACCGGTTCGACAGACGAGCATCCTGGCCGTTCCCCCGACGACCGACGTACCCATGAACACGGCGTTCGAGGCGGCGCTCAGATCCGACGGTCCTTCCGGAATGTTCCCGGGACGCTTCTCCACGGGAAAGGGCTCGCCGGTGAGCAGGGCCTGATTGACGAAGAAATCGTGGGCTTCGAGGACGCGGCCATCCGCCGGGACGAGGTTGCCGGGCTTGAGCAGGATGGCGTCGCCCGGAACGATCTCGACCGCCAGGATTTCAACCGGCCGGCCTCCCCTCACGACCGTGGCTCGAAGCGCGACCGATCGTTGGAGCAGCTCCGCGGCCTTCCCGGCGCGGTGTTCCTGAACGAAGTCGAGCGTGACGCTGAGCGCGACCACGACGGCGATGATGACGAAGGAAACCACGTCTCCGACGAACGCGGAGATCGCGGCGGCCGTAAGCAGGAGGATGACGAGGGGATTGCCGAAGCGGGAGAGGAACTGCAGCACGACCGCCCGCTCGTGGCGGGGTCTCAGACCGTTGGGGCCGTATGCGACGATGCGTCGGGCGGCCTCGGCCTCGTCAAGGCCCGAGCCATCCGTGCGGAGCTCTGTCTGAAGAGATTCGAGGCTGGACCGCCAAAACGCGGGCTGACCCTCGGCGACCCTCGTCATCTGCCCTCAGGTCCAGGACCCTACTTGACCACCAGAACACTGCAAGGCGCGTGTGTCACCACGTGCGAAGCGACGCTCCCGAGGAGGAGCTTCTTGATCCCGGTCCTGCCGTGTGATCCGACGACGAGGAGATCGGCGTGTTCCGTGTGTGCCGCGTCCATCAACGCGGATCGCGGATCACCGACAACCATCCGGGCGTCGGCGGTAAGACCCGCCTTCGTCAGCCGCGCAGCGGCGCGCTTTGCGATCTCCGTGTGATACTTCTCCTGGTCTTCCATGAGCCGACCGATGGTGTCCGCCGCGGCGACCTCGCCAGGACCGACGAAAATCGGAGCGACGGCTGAGAGGACGAGGAACGTCGTCGCCTTCGGCCAGGCGGCTCCCGTGATGTAACGGATTGCCGCGTCGGAATGTGACGAGTCATCTACGCCGATCAGGACCTTCATTTCTCCACCTCTCCTGAGGGAAGATGGGACAAACCCAGCACCTACACTATCACTATCGAACAGCGGGTGGCAGGGGGCAACAGGGAAGCGCGCCATGGGCGGCCGACGCCGACATGCGGAGTTCTACCTACAGCGGCGTGCTACTTTGGTACCCCTATCCGTCTACGGCCTGGAAGCACATCCTTCGCTCTTAGGCTGAACGATCTCGTTGTCCCGTCCGTCCGACCCGTCCGACCAAGATCCGGGAGGATCCGACATGATCAAGAGTTGGAAGCTGCTCGGGGCGCTCGCAGTGGTGACGCTAACATTGACGGTTCATCCATCGGCTGCGCAGCAGCCGCCGGCCAAAGGGCCGGCCACGATCGTGAACCCGCGGATCCCACGCCTTTCCGACGTCATCGGGGTAAGTGATCCCAAGTTCATCGACGGTCTTCGCAAGGGCGGCTACGTCATCTTCTTCCGTCACGCGGCTACCAACTGGGCCGAAAGGGACCGCTCGTACATGGATTTCGAAGATCGTTCGCAACAGCGGAACCTGAGCGAAGCCGGGAAAGCGGATGCGGCAGCCATCGGCAAGGCCTTCAAGGACCTCGCGATCGGAATCGACAGTGTGTTCACGAGCCCGATGTGGCGCTGCCGCGACACAGCAGAGATCGCGTTCGGTCACTACGACAACAGGATTGAGCTCTTCGGCAAGGTTCCGGAATACCAAGCTGGGAAGCTGACGCCGACGGAGGACCGGGCCAAGTACCGCGAGGTGAGGACCCAGATGTTGAGCACAGCCCCGACGCAGGGCCTGAACCGAGTGCTCGTAGGGCAACAGGATCCCATGATACCGATCATCCCGGGGCTCCATCGTGACGAGCTGAGGGAAGGCGATGCGCTCGTGATTCTGCCGCTCGGCGCGGGGAAGTTCCGGATCGTTGCGCAAGTCACGCCGGCAGACTGGATGCGCCTTGCCGCGGCCTACCCGCACAAGATGTGATCTCGGCGTCAGTGTCGCAGGAGCGCGAGAACGATCTCCAGGACGATGAGCAGGATGATGATGACCTCCAGCACCTCGGCGCGGCGCGTCTGCTCCTCGGCGTTCAGCATGCCGTAGGTTTCCCGCACGATCGCCACCTTCCGATCGATGCCGGCGCGCCACGCAACGGCACGGAAGATCTCCAGCGCCGCCCCGTAGATACGCGCCAGGAAGACGTCGTCGGTGACCTTGAGGGAGTTCTCGGCGCGCTCGACCGCCTCGGTCGCGTCCGCAACGCGGGTCTGAAGCAGGGCCAGCAGTCGGCTGAATCTGCGCCCGAAGAGGGGGATCTGTCTTCGCGCGGCGGCGATCTCGTCGTAGGTGCGGGGGATCTCGCCGTCGAGAAGCGCATCGTACATGCGAAGCTCGAGGAGCTGGGCATTGGCGAACTCGAGCACGTACTGAACGTCCGTGTCCTCGGGCGTCGATTCCACGATGAGGGCCGCGGTCCACGTTACGATCGTGAGATCGTCGTCGAAATAGGCGAACCGGTGGGAAAGCAGATCGGCGCGCGCTTGAGCCGAGAGGGCGCGTGCCTCCCCGACCAGAAGACGCGCGACGTCATCCTCGGGGAGGATGGCGGGAGAGAGAGGCGCCCCCGTCGGGCCCTGGATCTTGTGAATTCGGTGCACGGTGTATTCCTCGGTCACCGCCGAAAGATCAGGTCGCTCGATCGCGGGCAGGATCTTCTCCAGCAGACGATCACGGCAGGGCTCGAAGACGCCCCAGGCTTTGCTCGCCCCGGCCGCGATTCCGAATGCGACGAACTCACTCCAGGGCATCGGCGGGGCGGGCAGGCGTGCCCGGAGGGACACAACGCCGAAATCGAAGATCCGCGCCGAGACCTCGATCTGAAGGGATCGATCGCCGATCCCGACGGACTCGATGCCCAGCGACGCCGTGACCGGGGGGTTGGGGATCTGGATCGCGTGGGCCTCGCCGCGGACGGGCTTCGCGCGCTCCGGAGCGCGTGCGGCGAGGAGGCCGTAGGCTCGGTCAAGATCTATTTCGTAGCCGACGTCGAACAGTCGATACAGGATCGCCTCACCGGTGATCCTTGGCTCGCGCCCCGGTTCAGGCACTCAGACGCGTACCCAGCGTGGGTGGCCCGGGGACCGTGATTACTGCCCCTTCGTCGGTGCGATGAACGCGGCGAGCTTGTCGATGACACGGGCGTCCACATGGCCCGGCTTTTCGTATTCGGCAGGCCCAGGCTTTCCACTGCCCGCGACGAAGAGATGGTTCAGGCCGGGCAGGGTCACGATGTCCACGTTCGGCACGCCGGCCAAACCTTTCCGCCAGGCATCCACGTCCACCTCGATGACCTGATAGTCGCGATCCCCTCGGAGCACGAGCACGGGCGCTCCGAGCTTCTTGGCCATTCCGATACCGTCGTGGGCCGCCAGGTCCTTCCAGTAGCTCTGCGGCGCCCCGAGAAGGCGCTCCGATCCGAGGGTGCCGGCCCTCAGTCTCGCCACCTTCTGCTCCATCTCCGCGATGTCCTTGGGAGACGCGCCGACATAGGGCATCTGGGATAGAACGAGGTCCCACGGCGGTCGACCCGGGGGCGCCAGAAGCGCGACCCCGGCGACGGGCGCGGATCGCAGCCCGATCTCGGGCGCCAGGAGAGCCCCCATACTGTGGCCGATCACGAGAATGTGTTTGGGGTCGATCTCCGGGCGCGCTCGAAGTGCTACGACCGCGGCAATGGCGTCCACCATGACCTCGTCATCCACCGAAATGGTGTCGCCGACCTTGCCGCCGTACACGAAGGTTCGCTTGTCGTAGCGAAGCGCTTCGATTCCGCGGGACGCGAGCCCTTCGGCCAGATCCTTGAACACCTTGTTCGCCCCGACCGTCTCGTCCCTATCTTGCGGCCCCGATCCGTGCACGAGCACCACGCCGGGGAAGGGACCGAGTCCCACCGGCACCGTGAGCGTTCCGCCCAGGACAAAGGGCGCCGTGCCCACCGAAATCTCCACAGAGCGAAAATTCGCAGGATTGACATAGGGCGCCGGCGGCATGGGCTTCCCGGACGAGGGCGCGGGTCTGATGACAAATCCGGCCACGTTCTGTTCGTCGGGATGGACGGCGACGCTCGCCTGGAGCTCGCCGTGGTCGAACTTGAGAAGCGCGATGCGGACATCCAGCCCCTGGACCTGGGTGCGCTGCGTGATCGTCCACGATACCAGCGGCCCCAAGGTGCCCACCTGGGCTGACCACACCGCCTTGAGCTTCTCCTCGGACACGGCGGCTCTCATGTTCGAATCGAACATTTCATACGCTCCGGCGAAGTCCTGCGCCTTCATCGCGGAGAGAAGCGCTTGCGCGATCCGATCGCTCGCGTTGGCCGCGGGGGTGGATTCGGTCGCCGGTGCGGGCTTGGTAGCCGCCCCCGCTGCCGCAGGCGCTAGCGAGCCCGCGAGGAGAAACGCGCAGAAAAGGAGTGGAGCTGCCGAGACCCGATTCGTGGGGGACATGACCACAGCTTACACCAAGTACCTCGGGGAGCCGCAATCTCGGCACCTCACCGGGCTCTCCCATCCGGGCCAAAGTAGGTATCCAGCGCGCGCGCGGCCGGCTCGAAATCGGGCCACTGCTTTCTCACGTACAGCCAAGTGGCCCGGGCCGCCGCGGAATCCCCTGTCGCCAGGAGGGCCATCCCCAGGCTGTTGAGATACTTGGGTTGCTCTCCGCCAAGCTCGAGCGCAGTGCGGAAGTCTTGCAATGCCTGGGAATAGTGCTGCGTGCGCATGTAGCACAGGCCCAGGTTGTAGTACACCTCGACCCGGTCCGAACCTCGGCGGAGCGCCTCCTCGAAGTAACGAGTCGCCTCATCGTATCGATGAAGGTTGTAGAGGGCCGTTCCAATGTTCCCCCAGTAGCGTGTATTCCCGGGTTCTGCCGCTTGGGCGCGCTGCGCGTAGACGTATACCGAGTCGAAGTCCTTCCTCGCCGTGTAGTACTTCACGAGCTTCTCGTTCGCATAGGCGCGCTCATGGGTGGACATCGTCGTGGATGGAGCGATGATCGTCTTGAACCGCCGCGTGCCCGCGGTCTCATCCGCGTTGACGAGAACGAACGCGAGCAACGGCCCCGCTGCGAGCGCCATGAGTCCCAACGCGAGGCGGCGCGAGAGCGGCGCCTCAGAGCCAAGCCCCAAGAAAAGGCCGAGCACCGCGGCGGGCAACACGGCGATGGCGAGGAGGTCCCAGTCCTGGGCAGGGGAGCCAGGCAGCACCAGAACCGCGGCAGCCAGGATCCCCGGGACCCCCGCCCATGTTAGAAACGACAGGTCGCGGCGGGAGGGCCGGGCCTCCGGGGACGGCTGCCCGGCCCGGCCGAACGCGTGTGAGGCGATCATTAGCGCGGGAACCGGCATGACGAGCAGGAGCAGATTGCCGAGTTCGACAAGAGGCCGCGCGACGAGGAGCGCCAGCGGCCCGGGCCGTGTCGCGCCGCGCGTCGAGGATTCCAACGCGACGCGGAGAATGTGGAACGGACGCATCAGGTCGGCGGGGTCCAGCGCGAGGACCCAACCGACGCCAACGGCCGTGGCGACCGGTACGAGCAACAGGAGAACGCGGCGAAGAACGCGCATCGGGGAGCGCAGAACCAGGGCGACGTACGAAGGAATCAGGAAGAGCGCGATCAAGTGTGTCGCGACCGCGAGAAGCAATGCGATGCCCACCCATGCTGCGCCGCCCTCTCCGCGAGCGAAGCGAATCGCGGCAAGGAGGTAGAGGAGGACCGCGACGGCGACCATGGGATAGCTCTCGATGTAGCCGCAGAAGAGTTGGGTCGTTCCCAGCGTGGCAATCAGGCCGAAGCCCGTGAGGCGCGCGATCGGATCCGTTGCGATGTATCGGGAGATCTTCCAGGCCAGCACCAGGGCCGCGAGTCCGCAGAGGACGGGGAGCAGGATCAAGGACGGTTCGCCGATCGGGATCCCGAGCGCATGGAGCAGAGCCACGAACCCGCGCCAGCCGAGGGCGGCGAGAGGCTCGCTGTAGAGGGGGAACTGACCTGCTCCGAAATTCTGGAGCCAGACCATCTGGTCGCCGAGGAAGAAGCTGCGCACACGAAGAAGCCAAAGAGGTATGGCGACCGCAATGAGAAAAACGGGCAGGGCCCAAGCCGGAAGGCGGTCCCTGCGCTCGCGAGGCTGACGGACCGAGCGGTCGCCCCGCTTTCCGGCGGTCGCGAAGACCGTGGTCAGAACCAATACGATCCCGACTCCGACAATCGCGAGAATCAGCAGGCGCAAGAGTGGAGGCAGGTATCCCGCGGCGTCGAGGCCCCAGGTGGTCGGCCGTGGATTCTGACTCAGGATCAGAACCGCGAGGCCATAGGCAATCGCGGCGACTGCCATCACGCGGCCGCGAACGTGGTCACCCCACGTTCTTCAGCAGCTCCTCGTTGGTCGGCCACTGCTCCAGCCCCTTCCTCAACTGCACGATGGCCTCCTTGGGCGGGAGGCTCAGGGCCTGCCGGCGGAGCCGGTTGATCGCGTCGTTCTCCGCTTTGGAGTAGAGAAGCTCGTCATGCCGCGTTCCGCTCTTGGCGATGTTGATGGCGGGGAAAATCCGTTGGTCGGCAAGGGCGCGGTCGAGCACGATCTCGCTGTTCCCCGTGCCCTTGAATTCCTCGAAGATCATGTCGTCCATGCGCGAGCCGGTCTCGATCAAGGCGGTCGCGAGGACGGTAATCGATCCGCCGTTCTCGACGTTCCGCGCCATTCCGAAGAACTTGCGCGGGATCTCGAGCGCGCGTGAATCCAATCCGCCGCTCATGGTGCGGCCCGAGTCGGCGCCGTACGAATTGAACGCGCGGCCCATGCGCGTGAGGCTGTCCACCAGGACCACCACGTGGCGCCCGCACGTCAGCTCGCAGCGCACGTTGGCCATGCACATGGTCGCGAGCTGAACGTGATCCTCCAAGGATTGGTCGCTGCTGCTCGCGAGCACCTCGGCCGAAACTTTGCGCCGGAAGTGGGTCACTTCCTCCGGCCGCTCATCGACGAGCAGGACGACCACGCTGGTATCCGGCGCGTCGGCAAGGATCGCGACGGCGAACTCCTCCAGCAACTGGGTCTTTCCGGCTTTGGGAGGCGAGACGATGAGCCCGCGCGTGCCACGGCCGATGGGGGCGAAGAGGTCGATGATGCGCATCGAGGCGTTCCCGCCGGTTCCCAGGTGGAAACGCCGGTCGGGATTCGTGGCCGTCAGCTTGTCGAACGGCGCCCGCTCGCGAAAGCTCTCGGGCGCCAGGCCACAGACCAATTCGACGTCGTCCAGCCGCAGGCCCTGCTTCTCCGGCTTGGCGGTGCCGGCCACAAGGGCGCCGGAGATCAATTGGAAGCGGCTGATGAGCCCCGCGGGGACGAAGACGTCCTGCCGGCTGGGCGCGAAGGAGCGGGCGGGGTCGCGGAGGAACCCGCCACCGCGATCGAGGATTTCGAGAACTCCGGAGACGGTCATTGGAGCTAGCCTATGGCATCGCACATCCCATTGCCACAAATTCAGTTCGGGGCTGGGACCGGCTGCCGGCGCGGCGGACGGCCCACGCCGAGCGCGATTCACCGCAGTGGCGCGCCGAGCGACGGAAGAGTAGGCTACGAGCCTATCCTCCTAGACATGAGCAAACGCCGGGCCTCGGAGACACTAATGCTACGCGCGCGATATCTGCCAGTCGGCACCAAGTTCAGGGGCCGGAGCGTTCCATGTTCTAGGAACCACGAACCAGGCCGGAATCTCCCAGCGGCCTGGGGCTACGTAACCGTTGTCGTCTCGGCATTGCTCCTGCTCGCGACGTTTGCAGAGTCGTCTGCAAGCCCGCTCTTTGCGGCTCCCTTTCTCTCATATGATACAGAGGATGGGGCTATCTCCGTTGCGATCGGGGATCTGAACGCGGACGGGATCTCCGACCTCGCGGTGGCGAACTTCACCACCAGCACGGTGTCGGTCATGCTCGGGAACGGCGATGGGACCTTCGGGGCCAGGACGGACTTTGGGACGGGAGCTAACCCCACTTCAGTAGCTATCGGGGACTTGAATGCGGACGGGAAGCCCGATCTCGCGGCGACGAACTATGGTTCCAACAGCCTGTCGGTCCTGCTCGGGAACGGCGATGGGACCTTCCTGCCCAATACAGAATTTGCGACGGATGCGGGCCCCTATTCCGTGGCGATCGGGAATCTGAACGCGGACGGGAAGCCCGATCTCGCGGTGGCCAACCATAATTCAGACACTTTGTCGGTGCTGCTCGGGAACGGCGACGGGACCTTTGGGGCCAAAACAGACTTTGAGACGGGGAACCTTCCCCTATCCGTTGCGATCG
>JBGPHU010000067.1:0-14460 GCA_041484545.1 Candidatus Eiseniibacteriota bacterium
CCCTTTCGCCGAATCGTCCTCCATCGCCGCGGTCAGCTCGGCGAGGTGTTTCTCGAGCGCCGCGATCTCGGATTCCAGTGTCTTCTTCGCCTTGGCCCGCTTTCGCTGCTCCCGCTCCGCCCGGTCGCGCTCTCCCCGTTCCCTCGCGCGCCCCTCCTTGGTGGCAGGAGGCGGAGGAGCCGCAGACGCCGCGCGGGCGGATGTGGCCGCCGGCGCACGGGTCGTAACCGCCGCAGGCGCCGCCGCGCGCGGCGCCGAAGCCCGGAGAGCCTCTGACGATCGCTTGGCGCGGGCCTCGGAGAAAGTGCCGCGGTAGGCGCGGGCCTCCCCCGCGTCGACCCAGAGGATCTGCGTCGCGACCGCGTCCAAGAAGTAGCGATCGTGCGAGACGACGACCAACGTTCCGTCGTAGGCCGTGAGCGCCGCCTCCAGCGACTCGCGCGAGGCGATGTCCAGGTGGTTGGTCGGCTCGTCCAGGAAGATCAGGTTGGGACCGGACCAGATGAGGCGCGCGAGCCCAAGCCGCGTGCGCTCGCCTCCGCTAAGAGTGCCCACCTTGCGATGGACATCGTCCCCGCGGAAGAGGAACCCGCCGAGGAAGTTCCTAACGTCCACCTCGTCCGTCGTGGGCCGCATGTTCCAGAGCGTGTCGAGGATCGTGACCCCCGGATGCAGGTCGCCGCCTTCCTGGTCCAGCCCCGCCTGCTTCACCCCCGCTCCCCATTCCACCGTTCCCTCGCGCGGCGCGAGTTCGCCGGTGAGGATGCGCAGGAGCGTCGTCTTCCCCGCGCCGTTCCCGCCCACGATGCCCAGCCGGTCGCCGCGCATGAGATCGATCGAGACCCCGTGGAAGAGGATGCGCGATCCATATCCCATCGTGATCCCGCGCGCCGCGACCACGTGCGAGCCGGAGCGGGACGACCGGAGCCGGTCGAAGGTCGCGACGGCTTCCATCTCCCCCTTCGGTCGCTCGATCGGCCCTTCGCGCTGGAGTTTCTTCCTCCGGCTCTGCGCCTGCTTGGTGTTCTGGCCGGCGAGGTTCCTCCGGATGAAATCCTCCTGGCGCTCGCGCTCCTTGACGTCCAGCGCGTAACGTTTCTGCTCCTGCTCCATGCGCGCGCGCTTCTTTCTCGCGAACTCGCTGTAGTTTCCCGAGTACTGCTCCAGACCGCCGTGCTCGATCTCGGCGATCGAGGTGCACACGCGGTCGAGAAGCGTGCGGTCGTGGGAGACGAGCACGAAGGGCTCGCTGGAGCGCGAGAGGAAGTTCTCGAGCCATTCGGTGGCGGCCATGTCGAGGTGGTTCGTGGGCTCGTCGAGGAGGAGGAGGTCCGGAGCGGACAGGATGAGCCGCGCGATCGCCACACGCCCCTTCTCCCCGCCGCTCAGCGTCCGGAGCGGCTGCGTCCAGAGCGCGCGACCCACGCCGAGGCCCTCGAGCGTCTCCTCCACGCGGCTCTCGATCGAGTGTCCGCCCATGCGGGCGAAATGGTCGTGTATATGTCCCAGCTCGTGAGCGAGCGCCAACAGCTCCTCGGGAGGAGCGTCGCCGCGGCGGACCAGCTCCTCGCGCACCGTCTCCTCGCGCTCCATCAGTAGGAGCAGGTCCCGAAAGGCGTCCCGCGCGTACTCGAACGCGGTCTCCTCGCCATCGGGCTCGATCTGCTGGTCGAGCATTCCGACGCGCACGCGGGGGGCGACCCACAGGCCGCCCCGCTCCGGCTGGACCGAGCCGGCGAGAAGGCGCAGCAGCGTCGTCTTGCCGGTGCCGTTCCTTCCGACGAGGCCCACCCGCGTATCGTCTCCGGCGCGAAAGGAGAGGTCCTCGAAGAGCATGCGCGCCCCGAAGCCATGCGTCACACGATCCAGGCGGACCAGGATCATTCGGAGCCGGCGGCCTCGCGACGCTTGGCCTTCTCCGCGTTCAGACGCTCGAGGCGCTCCACCAGCTCCGCCTCCTGCCCACGCGCGACGCCCTGCCAGTATCGAATCCCCTGAAGCTCTTCGGGCAGGAACCGCTGCCCCACGATCGCGTCGTCGTAGTTGTGGGCGTACTCGTACCCCTCGCCGTATCCGATCTTCTTCATGAGCGGCGTGGGGGCGTTCCGGATGTGGAGCGGCACGGGATATGGAGGTTTCTCGAGCGCGTCCTTCGAGGCGCGCTGATAGGCGGCGTAGACCGAATTGCTCTTGGGGGCGAGCGCGAGATAGATCACGAGCTGCGCCAGAGCCGTGTTGCCCTCGGGCATGCCGAGGAAATGGACCGCGTCCTTGACCGCGACGGCGAGCCTGAGCGCCTCGGGATCCGCGAGACCCACGTCCTCGGACGCGAACCGGATGAGCCGCCGGGCCACGTAGAGCGGATCCTCCCCGGCCTCGAGCATCCGGGCGAGCCAGTAGAGTCCCGCGTCCGGATCGCTCCCGCGAAGGCACTTGTGGAGCGCGGAGATGATGTTGAAGTGCTCTTCGCCGGCTCGATCGTAGGGCAGCATCTTCCGCTGCGCTGCCTCGCGGACTTCGGTGTCGGTGACGACGCGCGGCTTCGCGGCGTCGGCGCCAGCCCCCGCCCCCGCGCCAGCCCCGGCCCCCGTACCGGCCGCGATCATCGCCGCGCCCTCGAGGATGTTGAGCGCGATCCTGGCGTCGCCGCTCGAGAGCCGCGCGATCAGCTTCATGGTGTCCTCGGAGACCTCGGGCGGCCTCGCGCCCAGGCCGCGCTCCGGATCCGATACCGCCTTACGGAGTATTTCGATAATCGCCTCGTCCCCGAGCATGGGCAGCACGATCACCTGCATGCGCGAAAGGAGCGCGTTGTTCACCTCGAAGGATGGGTTCTCGGTGGTCGCGCCCATCAGGACGATCGTGCCGTCCTCGACATGCGGGAGAAACGCGTCCTGCTGCGCCTTGTTGAAGCGATGGATCTCGTCGACGAAGAGAAGCGTGGGCACCCCGAGCGCCTTCCGCTCCACGCGGGCGCGCTCGATCACCTCGCGCACCTCCTTGACGCCGGAGGTGACGGCGCTGAAGGCCGCGAAGCGGCTCCCGCTCGCGTGCGCGAGCAGCCGCGCCAGCGTTGTCTTTCCCGAGCCGGGAGGCCCCCAGAAGATCAACGACGGCAGCTCACCGCGCTCCACGGCGCTTCGAAGGAGGCTCCCCGGTCTCAGGAGGTCCGCCTGTCCCATGAATTCCTCGAACGCGCGCGGGCGCATGCGCTCGGCCAGCGGCGCTCGGGGCGCGCGGCGCTTTCGTTCTTCCGGGAAAAGATCCAGGGGCTCGGCCATGGGGCGCTCTCGGGGCTAGCCGGGGAGGAATTGCAGCTCGACGGTCCGGCTCCGAGGCCCGTCGAACTCGCAGAAGAAGATTTCCTGCCACCGGCCCAGGCGGAGCTTCGATTCCCGCACCGGCACCGTGACGGAAGTTCCCATCAGCGCCGCCTTCATGTGCGCGGCGGTGTTTCCCTCGGCGTGGCGGTAGTCCGCCTGCCACGGGACCAGGCGGTCCAGGACGCGCGTCAGGTCCCCGACCACGTCGGGATCGTAGCCCTCGTTCACGCAGACGCCGGCGGTCGTGTGCGGCACGTACACGAAGAGCGCCCCCGAGCCCGAGCCCGCGAGCACGGCAGCGGCCTCCGTCGCGATCCGCCTGCTGAGCGGGACGAACTCGGTGCGCGAGCGTGTCTGAAGCGTGAGGATGTGCGTGCGCATGGATACTCCGAAGTTCAGGCGGGCTCGAACAGCTCCACGACATTGCCGCAACCGTCTTCGACCAGATAGCGGACCGCGGCCATGTCAGGGCTCCGTGCGCATCAGGGCTCCGTGCGCTCCTCGGTGAACGGGACGTCGATCGCGGAGGCGCGATCGACGAGGGGCTTCGGAGGCGGCGCCTTGGGCTCCTGGGCGGGCGGACGAGCGTCGCCGCCCGAGATGGCTCTCAGGAGACCGCCTACGAAGCGCAGGGTGACGAACATGAGCACGATGCGGAGAAGGAGTCCGAGCATGGGATGTGTCCACGCGCCCTGACCGGCGCCCGCCGGCTCAGCGCGCCGCGTGGGCTCCAAGGAGTGGGATCGCGCGCGCGGTGAGATCGGCAAGAGGAAGGCGGTTCAGCTCCGCGACCGTCTTGAACGTGGCGATCCAGCGCTGGATGGTCTGGTCCTCGCGCTTGGCCGCGAAGAAGGTTCCCTTGTTGGTCAGCACGTCGCGCTCCAGGAACGTGGGCAGGGGATAGTGCGCGCGCTCATGGGGCGGAATGTGGTGCTCGAGGAGATATCGGCGATCCTCGATCTCCGCGGGAGGAAGCGGATCGTCCGCGGGGAGCGCCTTCAGCACCTGATAGTCGCGGAGCGCCAGAAGCTCGCTCCAGACCTCGGCGCTGGCGATGCCGCCCGACGGCGTGCGGTGGTATTCGAAGAACGGCTGGATGGTGCCTTTGAGCCCCAACTCCTCGCCCAGGATCAACGAAAGGCGGGTGATGCGGGAGAGCCCCGCGATCCCGACAACCTCCGGCACCGCGCACGTGTCGGCGAACCAGTAGAGCAGGAGGAGGAAATCGCCGCGCGTCATGGGGCCGGAAATCCGGATCGTCGATGGGGGTACCGCTGTGCTCACGCCGCTCCTCCTGGGGGATGCTAGGGCCGGCGGTCGCCGAGCCTGCGCACCTCCACGTTGCCGTTGGTGGTCTCGATCGTTATCTTAGCACCCCCTCCCTGGATGGTGCCGCGAATCGCCCTGGACGTCATGACCCCCTCCCGAACAATCGGGAAGGCGATCGAAACCCGCCCATTGGTCGTCACGGCTTCCAGGGTGGCCTTGAGATCGTTGGCGAAGTACGCCTCCACGTTCCCATTGGTGGTTTCCAGGTCCACCCTGCCCTGCGCCGGCAGGTTGTGGATCTCGGCGACCACGCTTCCGTTCGTGGTATGCGCCGATGCATCTCCGGAGACGTTCGTGAGGTGGACTTCGCCGTTGGTGGTCGACAGCACGATGTTCCCTCGGGCGTCCTCCACGACAATGTCGCCGTTCGTCGTCGTCGCTTCGACGCGGCCGTCGGTGCCGTGCGCGCGCACCTCGCCGTTGGTGGTCTCGAGCACGAGGTCGGATCTGCTGGGGACCTGGACGTAGTAGTTGATCTGGAGCGACGCGACCTTCCGCCCCAGGATGTCCCAGAGTCCGATCGACTCGCGGCGCTTGGGGAACTGGCTCTGGATGTCGATTCGGTCCTTCCGGACCTCGACCGAGGCCGTCAGGCCCTTCATCAATTCCTCGGCCTTGGTCTGGCTCTCCGCGCGAACGACGCGCGTGATCTGGATGCGAACCTCGTTGCGCGGCCACGCCTCCACGACAAGGCGTCCGTTCTTGTCCCCGATTCTCACCTCGCCGCCGGGCGCGAACGGGATGAGCCGCTCGGCGACACGGCGCACTTCGGCCGCTCCGGCCCTGCGGGCGGCTCCCGGAAGCGAGCCACACACCGAGACGGCAAGAAAGAGCCCCAGACCCACACGGGCGAACCTGTTCGTGAGCACGTTCATGGATTCCCTCCTCGGCGGTACGGATCGGGTTTCAGCCCCAGTTTCCATACGTCTCCAGGGGAGGGTAAGTTTCCTCGTTACACGCTGAAGCGGATGTTCAGGATGTCGCCGTCCCGCACTTTATAGTCTCGCCCTTCCGTCCGCAAGAGACCCTGCTCTCGGGCTTTGGCCATGGTTTCGAGCCTGGCCAGGTCGTCGTAGGAGATGACCTCCGCGCGGATGAACCCGCGCTCCAGGTCGCTGTGGATCGCGCCGGCCGCCTGCGGAGCGGTCGAGCCATCGCGGATGGTCCAGGCGCGCACCTCGTCGGGACCCACGGTGAAAAAGGAGATGAGCCCCAGCGCCTCGTAGCAGATCCGGATCATGCGCGTGAGCCCTGGCTCCTCGATGCCCAGGACGCCCATGAACTCGCGCGCCTCCTCGTCGGAGAGCGAGGCCAGTTCCGCCTCGGTCTTCGCCGAGAGCGCGATGGCGCGGAGCGAGGGGAAGCGCTTCGTGATCGGGCCGGTCTGCCCCGCTTCGCCCGCTTTCATCTGCTCGTCGTCCGCGTTCACGACGAAGATCCAGGGCCGCGCGGAGAAGAGCTGGAATCCCCGGAGACTTCGCTCCTGCGCGGGGCTCAGCCCGGCGGCGATCACCGGCTTCTCCGACTCCAGCGCCGCGAGCGCCAGCTTCAGCGCGTCGTATTCGTTCGGGTCCTCTGGTTTTCTCCCGATCTTGAGCGACTTCTCGATCTTGTCGGCCCGCTTCTCCACGACCGCGAGGTCCTCGAGCAGAAGCTCCCCCACCAGCCACCCCGCGTCGCGCACGGGATCCACGGTCTCCATGGAGTGAGCCACCGAGGGATCGGAAAACGCGCGGGCCACCAGCGCGTAGGCATCCACGTCGCGGAGGGCGGTGAGCGCCGCCAGCGCGCCGCGCTCCCTGCCCGTGGTTTCCAGGGCCGGCGCGTCGACATAGTCCACCTTGGCGGGAGTGAATTTCTTCGGCTTGTACATCTCCCCGAGGCGGTCCAGCCGGCGGTCCGGAACCTGGACCGAGCCGAGATGGACCTTTTCGCCGCGGGAGGAGGTCGGTTGTGCCTGGCCGCGCGTGAGCGCCTGGAACAGCGTGGTCTTTCCTGCCTGGGGAAGCCCCAGGATCCCGATCTTCATGAGCTAGGCCGAGTGTGCGGCGTCAGGCGCGGGCGTGGAGTGAGGCGCGGGCGCGGAGTCAGGCGCCGGGTCGCGTTGCGAGCTGAACGCCGAGCGAGTCGGCCTGCTCGCGCGCCCAGGACGCGTCTTCGTCGTCCGGAAAGCGCTTGGCGTAGTCGATGAAGATCTTCCGCGCCTTCGCGAGCTGGCCGTCCTTCCTGAATCCCTGGCCGACCTCGAGGAACGCGGGCCTCATCATGTCGCTGTCGGGATAGCGGTCGAGGATCATCTGCGCGTATTTCCGATCGTTCGCGTAGTCGTGTTCCTTGCGCGCCATGCGGGCCAGCCGATAATAGGCGTCGTCCACATTGCCGGACTTGTTCTTGGGATCCATGGTCACGAACACGAGGAAGCGCTTCCGCGAATCCTCGAAGAGGCCATGATCCGCGAAGCGATCCGCGAGCTTGTAGATGAATTCGGGATCGTTCTTCTTGGCAGGCTCCTGGGCGACCACCGAGGCCAGCGTGTTCTTTCCCGCGAGGTAGTCTTCCACCTGCGCGATGAACTCGGGCGCGCGGCAATAACCCACGACCCGGTCCAGCTCCTCGCCCTTCTCGTTCAGCACGAGGACGGTGGGATAGTTCTGGACGCGATAGTGCGCGGCCGTGACCGTATCCACCTCGGCGTTCATGCGGGCCATGGTGAAGCGCTTGCTGTACTCGATGAACTTGGCGTCGGTGTAGGTGGTGTCGTCCAGAGCCGTACACCACTCGCACCAGTCCGTGTACATGTCGAGGAGTATGGGCCGGTGGTTCGCCTTCGCGTCGGCCAGCGCCACGTCGAACGCCTTGTTCCAGGCGATCCCCGCGGGAACCGGCTTCTTCGTCGACATGCAGCCGACGGCGAAGAGCGATGCGACGAGCGACAGAGCGATCCATCTTCCAAAGCGCATGCTCAAGGGGCGATACCTCCGTTGGGGCGAGACAGTGGGACGTTGAGGATATTCCCGCTCAACTCCCGGCAAGTCAAGGGCGGGATTAGAAATGGCTGGCCGCGCGGCGGCGGCGATCCCTATCATGACCGGGCGTACCACCGGCCGTCGGAGGGGACCATGAGCGCCTGCCATTTCTGCGGGACCACGATCGATGTGAAGCTGCGGATCGTGCGCGACACCGAGTGTCCGTCGTGCGGACGGGACCTCCACGCCTGCCTCCAGTGCCGGCACTTCGACCGGAACGCGCACAACATGTGCCGCGAGTCCCAGGCGGAGTGGGTCACGGACCGCGACCGCCGGAACTTCTGCGACTATTTCTCCCTGAACTCGAACCCCGGCAAGAGTGGCGCGGCCGGCGGCACCGGCGCCGGCACGGGCGGCACAGCCAAGGACCGCGCGTCCACGGCGCGCTCGAAGCTGGATCAGCTCTTCAAACCCAAGGAGCCCGACAAGGAATGAAGCTCAACGTGCTGGTGTTCGGACCTCACCCCGACGACGCCGAGATCGGCTGCGGGGGCCTTCTGCTCAAGATGAAGGATCTCGGCTACGCGACCGGGATCGTGGACATGACCCGCGGCGACATGGGCTGGGGCACGCCCGAGGAGCGGGACCAGGAATGCATGGAGGCCGCTAAGATCTTGAAACTAGACGTCCGCGTGAACCTGGACCTGGGCGACAACCGCATCGAGGACACCTTCGAGAACCGGTGCACCGTGGCCGCCGCGATCCGGAAATACCGCCCGGAGCTTCTGTTCGCTCCCTATTACGATCTCCCCATCGGGCGCGGCCTAGGGCACAACGATCACTGGAAGACCGGGATCCTGGTTTCGCAGGCGTTCAATCTCGCCCACCTCGCGAAGGCGCCGGTCGAGGGAGAGCCGTTCCAGGCGAAGGCGGTCTACTACTACTTCATCCCGCCGGGGATGAGGCCGACGTTCACCGTCGATGTGTCGAAGTACTTCAAGAAGTGGATGGAGGCTCTCGCGGTCCACAAGACGCAGTTCCACAACCCCGAGAAGCCCAAGCCCACGACGCCTCTCCCCGAGATCGGCGACTACATCGGCACCCTATCGCAGACGCACGGGTGGCCCATCGGCGCCAAGCACGCGCAGTCCTTCCTCTCGACCTCGCCGCTCCGGGTCAACGACCCGATGGAGTTCGTGAAGGAGATTCATACGAGGCCGTAGGGGATGGAGCACGGGGGCGCGTCACCCCTTCCGCTGCTGCTTCTTCTTCCCCTCGAGATACCGATCCAGGTCGTCCGGGGTGCGGAGCAGCACCTTCTCGGCGGGGCCCGCGTAGCGCTCGCAGTCGGCCGGGTCGTAATCGCGGCAGATCTCCGGCCGCAGCGTGTAGTGGCCGCACCGCCCGTCGATCAGCCACTCGCAGGGCGTGTCGAACTGAATCAGCCAATCCCCCTCGTAGTCGATCATCACCGAGACATTCTTGTGCAGGATGTACCAGCGGATGTTGTCGAAGTCCCGCCTGCTCCGAGGCCGGTCGATCTGGATGGAGACGTACCGGCAGCAATGGTCGCACCCCTCGCACGGATTTCCCTCGGGAAGCGCGGTGCGGCCATCGGGTAGCACCTTGAGGCCGATCGCGGGGCGCGGGGGCCTGAGCGGGCCGATCCTCTCGTGATCGATCGGAGCGTGCGGGTTGGCGCTCAGGTGTTCGGGCAGTTCCTTCCGCCCTTTGGGAAGCCTCCTCCGCTCGCGCATTGGCCCTAACTTAGCCGGATTGTCCGTCCAGGGTCAATCCGATGCCGATCTGCGCCTCGCGCGGGGCCTCCCTCCACTCCGGCAACGTGCACACGAAGCGCGCTCCGCCATCGGGATGATTCCCCGCCTGGATCGTGCCGCGCATTCTCTCGAGGTAGGACTTCGCGATGTAGAGCCCGAGTCCGAATCCGCGCTCCCCCGAGTAGGGGCTGGGGCTCCCCTGCTCGAAGCGATTGAAGATCCGGTCGGGCCTGTGGATGGCGGGAAGGCCAGGGCCGTGATCCCGAACGATCAGCCTGCCATCCTCGCCGTCGCGGTCGAGCGCGATCTCGACCGCTTTTCCGTCCGGCGAGTAGCGGGTGGCGTTCTCGAGGAGATTGAGCACGACCTCCACGAGCAGGTCCCGATGGCCCTTCACCGGGATCAAGTCCGGCGCGACGCTCAGCTCGAAGTGGATATTCCGCGCCTTGGCAGCGGCTGTCACGGACGCCATCGCTTCCTGAACGAGAGGAAGAAGGTCGATGCGGACCGCTTCCCTCGTACCACCGGACCCAGGTCGGTTGAGATCGTGAAGGTTCTTCACCAGGCGGTCCAGCTCGCTCGAGGCGGCCTGAATGGCTTGAAGCTCGGCGAAATGCTGCGGGGACGAGGTGTGCCCCATGCGCTCCAGGAGCGTCTCGACCGTCCAGCGGACGACCGTGAGCGGCCTGCGGAGATCTTCGGCGAGCGTCGCGAAGAGAAAATCCTTCTGCCCCTCCAGATCCTCCGCGTGCTCGTGAAAGAACGCCTCCTTCGCTGCGAGCTGCACGAGCGCCACGCGCTCGAGGGCGGACGCCGCCTCCGCGCGAACCGCGTGAAGGAGCTTCAAGTCCTCTTCGATGAATTTCGCCTGCGATCTCTTCTCGCCGAGGAGGATGGCGCCGAGGCCCTTCTCATCCGCGCAGATGGCGAGCGCCAGTTGGAACCCTTCCTTCGAGAGCGCCTCCGGGAAGTCCTCCGTCTCGAGGTCGGGGCGGCTGGTGCTCCCGGGCGTGGCGAGAAGCCGCCGAGGATTCCCTTGCCCCTCCACCGTATCGAGGATGGACTCCGGATCCGCGCCCGTCAGCTCCCCCGCGACGTCGAGGATATCCCCCCTGCGCGCGAGGACGACCGCGCGCTGGAGCCCGAGCCGATCCACGAGGAAGGTCTGGCACAGATCCGCGATCTCCTCCTGGCTCGAGGCCCCACGAACCGGGTCCTGAAACGCGAGAAGCGCCTGGGCGTAGTCGTGCTGGATCTTGAAAAACGTGCCATCCACCCACGTCCCGATCCAGCGCCGCGCCGGCGCGTAGAGAATCACCGGAACGGCCACCGCCAGCACCTGGATGAATGCGGCGTATTGAGGCGAGCGCTCCATGATGCGCCGCGCCACGACTCCGCCGACGAGGAGATAGATCGAGGCGAGCGCAGCCGAGAGGGCCCCGTAGATGAGGCTCCGCCGGATGATGATGTCGATGTCGAGAAAACGGAACCGAACGACCGCGGAGGCGAAGGCGACGGGGATCGCCAGCTCGAAGAGGCGGTCCAGGTCGGGCGGAATGGCCCTTACGCCGGCGAGCCAAGGGAGTGAGCGCAGGAGCACAGCGGGGATGGCGCCAACGCCGAATCCCCAGAGGAGCCACTTGACCTGATCGCGCTCGCGGGCCAGTTCCAGCTTGCGTCCGCTCCGATAGAGCGTGAGACATCCGAGACCGACCGCCGTGATCAGGAAGACGTCCGCGACGAAGCGCGGCAGGGCGATGGCCTGCAGCACGCCCGGCCTCGGATCGAGGAAATATCGGAACACCGTGGACACCTGCCACAGCGCGAGAATTCCGGCGGCGATCCAGAGCCCGCGCATGAGCCTCGGCCGCCGCCCCAGGAGTCTGCGCGGTCTCGGGAAGGTTTGGGTCATGCGGAAGAAGAGGACCGGCAGCGCCGTGAGACACGCGATCCGGATCGCGGGAAAGACCCACTCGATCCACCTGCGGGAGCCTGAGAAGTCGGGCCCGAGGTCGCCCGCGAGATCGCCCGCGCCGAAGACGCGCCCGAGGTCGCCCGCGCCGAGCATCACCGCCATCCCGTAGAGGAGCGTGCACCAGTAGAGATCCCGCACCGGTCCGCGATCCACGCGAGGCGCGAAAACGACCAGGTTCACGGCGAGGAAGATCAGCCCCTCGAGGAGGAGGACCGCGAGGTGGAATCCGGAGGGCTGCGGGTCAAGTCTGGCGCGGAGCGCGCCGGCAACGCCGACAGCGAGTCCGAACACCGAGATCGCGAAGAAGGGCCATCGTCGCCGAGCAGGTTCGACCATCGGGCCTCCGGGAGCGGGTAGACCGACAACCGGTCGCGCAACGGTAATCTAGTGCATCGCGCGGCTCGACGCCAGCCCTTACATGGCCGGCCGAACGACCTTGCCCTCTTTCTTCCCCTACGTATAATCGCCGACGTGACCCGCCCCGCTGGGCTAGACTGACGGCTCCCGAGTCCGACCCAGGTCCGCATGGCGAAAACTAAAGTCAAGAAAGCTCCGCGAAGAAGCCCGCAGCTCGCTCGATCGTCCCGCGACGCGAGACGGCTCCTCTGGCTTGGAGCCATTCTCTTCGTCACCTACCTCGTTTACATGCCCAGCCTCGACAACGATTTCACGAACTGGGACGACAACTACTACGTCACGGAAAACGCCGTCGTGGCCCACCCCACGCTGCAGACATTGATGACGACGCCGCTCGGCGGGAACTATCACCCGCTCACCATGGCTTCCCTGGCCCTGAACTACGCGCTCTCGGGACCGAAGCCGTTTTCCTACCACTGGCTGAATCTCCTGCTCCACGTGGCGAACACCGCGCTGGTGTTCCTGTTCGTGCGGAAGCTCTCGGGCGGGCGTTTGTGGACCGCCGTCGTCACCTCGCTCTTCTTCGGCATCCACCCCATGCACGTCGAATCGGTCGCGTGGATCTCTGAGAGGAAGGACGTGCTCTATGCGCTCTTTTACCTGACCGCGCTGCTTACGTACCTGCGCTATCTCGAGAAGAAGCGGCTCGCGTGGCTCGTGGCGACCTGGATCGCGTTCGTCCTGTCGGCCGCGTCCAAGCCCGCCGCGGTCGTGCTCCCGCTCACGCTCCTCGCGATCGACTACTTCAAGCGGCGTCCCTTCCGGCCACGGGTCTGGCTGGAGAAAGTCCCCTTTCTGGTGGTCTCCGCCGCGGTCGGCGCGCTGACGGTCGTAGGCCAGAAGGCGGCGGGCGCCGTCGCGGCGCCGCAACAGTGGACGGTGCTTCAGAAGATCCTGTTCGCCACCTATGGTACGGCGATGTACGTGGTGAAGCTTTTCCTCCCCTTCCGGCTCTCGGCCATATACCCCTACCCCACAGCCGAAGGCGCTCCCCTCGGCCCGCAGTACTACATCGCGTTCGCCGCGGTTGTGGTCTTGCTGCCCGCGGTGTTGTTCCTCTTCCGCCGCAACCGCGCCGTGTTGTTCGGACTCGCGTTTTTCTTCATCAACATCGTCCTGGTGCTCCAGTTCTTCAGCGTCGGACAGGCCGTCATGGCGGATCGCTACACGTATCTCCCCTACATCGGGCTCTTCTTCGCGCTCGCGTGGTGGATGGACGAGGGCCCCGGGCCACGGCTTGCGGGGGTGCCGGTTCGGCGAGGGTTGGCTGTAGTGTTCGTGGCGCTGGCGATCGTCTCGCTCGTCCAGACCTGGCGCCGATGCGACGTGTGGCAGAACTCCGGCACGCTCTGGAACGACGCGATCGCGAAATATCCCGGGCAGGTCGTGGACGCCTACAACAATCGCGGCTACTACTACATCGCCAAGAGCCGCTACCCCGAGGCGCTCGCCGATTTCAACGAGGCCATCGTGCTCAATCCCAAGGTGGCGCGCGTCTGGGTCAACAAGGGAACCGTGTTCGCGGAGCAGAACATGAACGACTCCGCCGCTGTCTGCTTCGCGCGAGCGATCGAGCTGAAGCCCGACTACCCCGAGGCCTTGAGCAACCGGGGCGGCATCCGATCGAGACAGGGCGACCTCGCCGGCGCGGTCGACGACTTCACGCGCGCGATCGCGCTCCGGCCCACGTTCCGCGACGCGTACAACAACCGCGCGCTCGTCTATTTCAAGATGGGAGCGTTCGAGAATGCTGTGGCCGACCGGCGCCGCGTCATCGAGCTGGACCCCAAGAATCCCACGAACTACGTGCAGATGGGATCGATCGCCCTGGCGCTGCAGCAGCTCGGCCGCGCGCAGGAGGCCGTGGCCGCCTACAGCGAGGCGATCGATGCCGCGCCCCGGACGGAGCGCCAGCGCCTGAGCGGCTATTACCTGAGGCGGAGCCAGGAGTGGTGGGCATTGCACGAGCGCGCGCGCGCGCTGAGCGACGCGCGAGCCGCGGCGCAGATGGGCGCGAGCGTGGATTCGACGTACATGAGGGAGCTTGGGGGGTAGGCGAGGCGTGGGGCGCCCGACTGGCCCGCCCGGCGCCGCCGGGCGGC
The DNA here is from genome assembly GCA_041484545.1 of Candidatus Eiseniibacteriota bacterium. GTDB lineage: Bacteria > Eisenbacteria > RBG-16-71-46 > SZUA-252 > SZUA-252 > WS-7. The sequence continues at coordinate 13,891 of JBGPHU010000067.1, forward strand.
TAGCGCTGCTCCGCCGCCGGTGCTACCCCAGCTCCGCGATCAGCGCGTCGAGATCCAGCGGCGCCGTGATCATCTCGATCGAGCCGTCCGCGGCCTGCGGCCACTTCTCGCGCGGGCGATCCCAGTAAAGCTCGAGCCCGTTCCCCTCGGTGTCGTGGAGATAGAGCGCCTCGCTCACGCCGTGATCCGAGGCCCCTTCCAGTTGCACCTTGGCTTCGGCCAGCCGGCGGAGCGCGTCCGCCAGCGCGCGGCGCGTGGGATATCGGATCGCGAAGTGATAGAGCCCCGTCGTGCCGCGTGGGGGCGGCGAGCCGCCGCGGCTCTCCCAGGTGTTGAGGCCGATGTGGTGGTGGTATCCGCCCGCCGACAGAAAAGCCGCGCCGGGCAGGCGCGACTTCACCTCGAAGCCCAGCACGTCGCGGTAGAAGCGGATGGCGCGGTCCAGATCCGCCACGCGAAGATGCACGTGGCCGATGTCGACGCCGGGGTCGATGGGGGTTGGCATGTCGGGGAGTATAGAGGAGCTGTCGGCTTCGGGCGACGGCTGGCGCCAGGGCGCCGCGGGGTGCG
>JBGPHU010000068.1:0-14208 GCA_041484545.1 Candidatus Eiseniibacteriota bacterium
CATCAGTAATAGAGAAGGGCAAAGGGCCAGGGATGGCCGTTGGCCAGGGCCCACGTCATGGAAGACGGGGCGCGTACGGCGGTTCGTGTGTGATTTCGCGGTACTCACCGGCACCCGATTCATGCACGGCCGTGGCGGCGCTCCCCCTTTTCAGCGCGCCGTCCGATTTTTAGCGGGCCGTCGCGGTGAGATCCGCGAAATCCACCACGGTGTCGTCCCCGCTCCAGACGCCGACCGTCCCTCTCGAGAACCGGTCGTCCCGCACCGCCATCAACTCCTTGCCGTCGTAGAGCACCCGCAAAAGGGACCGCCGCCGGGCGACCGCGAGCGTGTGCCAGGCGCCCGCGCCGAGCGGAGCGATCTTGGCGAACTTGACGTCGCGCTTCTTTCCGTAGAGCAGGTAGTGAAACGCCAGCTCGCCGGTCTTTCCGCTGACCCGGACCACATACCCGCTCGTTCCCTTTGGATCCATCTGGAACATGAGGCCCGCGGAAGGATCGATCTCTCCCGAGCGGACGCGGAACCGGACGGACGCGTCCAGGTCGCCCAGCATGGGGCGGGTGAAGGTCAGGTAGTGAAAGGCAATGCCGTCGTCGTTCTCGGACTGAGAGAGGAATCGACGGACTGGCGCCGCCGTCGAGTCCTCGACGACCTGCCACGTCCCGCCGAAGGTCATCGAGTGAGCGGGCTTCTGTCCCAGCGTGTCCGCCTGGAAGCTCCACGTGTACGTCTTCCCCGAGGGCGCCGTCCGCTCCTTCGCGGCACGGCACGCGCCGGGGGCGGCCATTCCCAGCGCGAGCGCCAGAGCCACCGAAAGCGCGACCCTCGCGCGTCCATCCGTTCCATTCCCGCCGATTCCTATCATCCATCCTCCCTGAGTTTCTGGAAGAGCCTCACCATGGCTTCGGTGTCGCGGTAGCAATACGCGCTCAGCGCGTTCTGGAGCGCGATGCTTCGAGCCTTCGCCGTCTCCGGATCGATCATCTCGACGAACGCCGTCGCCGCCTGGACGCCCTCCCGGATCTCGAGGTCCTGATAGTCGAGGTCCTCGATCAGAGCCGGGAGTACGTCCTTGATGGAAAACGACCCCCGGAACTGGGGGTGATAGTAGTGCGATCGGATCAGCTCGAGAAGGTCGACGATCCGGGACTCCACGATCGCGAGCAGGTCCTCCCGCCACTCGCCGAGGTCCTCGGCCAGCGAGCGGATGATCCGCTCCTCGAATCCCGAATAGACCACGATCGGCCCTTCCTTGCCGAGGGAACGCACGAGCGACTCGACCAGGGGCTCCCGAGGGTCCGTGTCCTCTAGGTGCAGATATCCGCGATGCTCAAGCGTGCCGTCCCTCTGAAGCACGTGGTCCGACCACTGGAACGGCACCTGTTGGAACGGGCGGGTCCCGGCAAAACGAGGGAGCGCCGGGTTGCAGGTCTCGAAATCGAGAAAATGGATCGGCGGACGCAAGGCCTGGAGCTTCTCCCGAAGCTCGGGGTCGGAGTGCACGCGGCCCGTGATCACCGACGCCCGGATCCGCCTGTGGAGATCGCTCAGCCCGTCGAAGTCCTCGGGGATGTCCCGAATGTCGTCGATCTCGGCGTCGCGAAACGCGCGGATGAGCTGTGGATTCATCCTGGGGAGACGCTCGATCGGGTGCTCCGGGCCGTTCAAGTGGCAGTGGGTATAGAAGGGACAGAGGTACGGGCGCTTGCACTGCGGGCCGATGGAGATGTCCGGCGCCTCCAAGGCCCAGAGCGGGGAGCGCATCTCCTCGAGTGCCAGCTGGAGCTTCGGAAGCGCCTCGCGAGCCTGGGCCGTCAGCTCCCTCACCGTGAAGAGGCGCTCCAGAACGTAGGGCCCTCCCTCGTACACATACTGATTGTTCACGTGGACGAGACAGGCCTTGCGTATGGGGACGCCCGCGCCCTCGAGGACGTAAAGCTGGATCCCGATGTCGGACAGGTACTCTTCCTTGTATCCGGAGCTGGACTTGACCTCGATCAAATCCCACGCGCCGTTCCCCGCCGGAGCGAGGATGTCGACGCGAACGCGAATGTTGTCGTGGTTGAACGCCGCTTCGTAAATGGCCCGCGCGCGCGGCTGCTCGAGGGCGAGGTGGGTCTTCCGGACCGCGTCGTCATGGCTTTGGTAGTCGTCGCCGATCCCCACGCCCCCCGCGAAGAGCCCGCGGGCGACCACCCCAACCCGCGACCCCGCCTCGAAAAGCGCTTTCGTCGAGGGATTGAGGGGATCCCGAAGCCGGCCCTCGTAACATTCCAAGAATAGGCGCTTCTGACACTGGAGGCCGGCCATGAAACGCGATTTGGATAGGAGCGGAATCGAGTGTCGGGGGGTGACGGTAGGCTTTCCACCCCAGAGGGGAAGCTGTTCCATGGAGCCGAAAAGTCCTCACATCCAGAGCCCGCTATGGGGCAATAAGTTAGGGCCGGACGCAGACGGGCCCGGGCGAACTAGGCAAGATGCCAAGAGGACCCGAAGCGCCGGCCCGGCGTGAGTATACCCCGGCGCGGCGCCGTTGTGCCTGATGTAATATGCTCGGGCGGCTCGTCTCGGCCGCATCGATCGCGTTCGCCCGACCCGGAGGTCCACACGATGCATCGCCGCATTCTCGCCGCCGCGCTAACCCTCCTTCTCGCTTCTCCCTCGATGGCGGCCACCGGTTCCAAGCTGCCCGTGAAGCCAAAGGCGCCCAAGCGCCCGGTGACGGACACGTACTGGGGCGTGAAGGTGCCGGACGACTACCAGTACATGGAGAATGTGAAGAACCCGAGCGTGATGACGTGGGCGAAGGGCCAGGATCGCTACACCCGCTCCTGGCTGGACCATCATCCCGAGCGGAAGGCGGTGCTCGATCGGGTCGTGGCGCTGACGCATTCTGACTCCCCCGATTACTATGGCGGCGCCTACCGGAACGGCACGTACTTCTTCATGAAGGAGCAGCCGCCCAAGCAGCAACCCTTCCTCGTCGCGATGAACGAGGTATCGGACGTGAAATCCGAGCGGGCGGTGGTGGATCCCAACGTGATCGACTCCTCCGGCGGAACCTCGATCGACTTCTACGCGCCCTCGCTCGACGGACGATACGTCGCGGTCTCGCTCTCGAAAAACGGCACGGAGGACGGGACCCTCCATCTCTACCAGACCGCGAGCGGAGCGCCGCTTCCCGACGTGATCCCCGGAGTGAACGGCGGGACGGCAGGCGGAAGCGCGACCTGGAACCAGGACGCGAGCGGGGTCTACTACACGCGCTACCCGCACGCGGGTGAACGCCCGGCCGAGGACCTCGCCTTCTATCAGCAGATCTATTTCCACAAGCTCGGGACCCCGATCGCGCAGGACACCTACGTGCTCGGCAAGGAGTTCCCCAAGATCGCGGAGGTCGCGCTGAGCACGAGCCCCGACGGCCGGTACGTGCTGGCCGACGTGAGCAACGGCGACGGAGGAGAGCACGGCTACTGGCTCCTGTCCCCGGACGGCGCCTGGATCCAGTTCGCGCGCTTCGAGGACAAGATCATCGAGGCGAGGTTCGGTGAGGACATGGCCCTTTACCTGCTCTCGCGGGAAGACGCTCCGCGAAAGAAGATCCTCCGCCTCCCGCTCCGGACTCCCGATCTTCACCACGCCGCGGTGATCGTGCCCCAGGGGGAGAACGCGCTCGAATCCTTCACGCCGACGGAGAGCCGGCTCTACGTGACGGAGATGGTGGGGGGGCCAACCCAGATGCGGGTCTACGATCTTCACGGCCACGAGCAGGCGCTCGTCACGATGTCGGAGATCTCGATCATGAGCGAAGCGGTGCGCACCACGGGGGACGAGGTGCTGGTGCGGAGCCAGAGCTACACGCACCCGCCCGCGTATTACCGCTACGGTCCGGACCGCACCGCGTTACAAGAGACGGCGCTCGCCCAGACCTCGCCCGCCGATTTCAGCGACTGCGAGGTGCGCCGCGAGTTCGCCGAGGCGCCGGACGGGACGAAGCTCCCGGTGAACATCATCATGCGCAAGGGAACCAAGCTCGACGGGCAGGCCCCGACGATCCTGTACGGGTACGGCAGCTACGGGTTGAGCGAGCAGCCGTACTTCCAGCCCGACATCAAGCTATGGATCGAGCAGGGCGGCATCTACGTCGACGCGAGCATCCGGGGAGGCGGCGAGTACGGAGACGCGTGGCACCAGGCCGCGCGGCTCGGAACCAAGAAGGTCTCTATGGACGACTTCGCCTCCTGCGCGCGGTACCTGGTCGAGAAGGGCTACACGAGCAAGGAGCGCCTCGCGATCGAGGGAGGCAGCGCGGGCGGACTCCTGGTTTACGGAACGCTGGTCCACTATCCGGACTTCATGCAGGCGGCGGTCGCGCACGTGGGCTACGGCGACGTGCTCCGCACGGAGCTGGCTCCGAACGGCGAGTTCAACACGACCGAATTCGGCACGGTAAAGGACTCCGTCCAGTTCCGGGGCATGTACGGCTACTCTCCCTATCACCACGTGCAGGATGGGAAGACCTACCCCTCCATCCTCGCGCTCACGGGCGTGAACGATCCGCGCGTGCCCGCATGGGAGACCTTCAAGATGGTGGCGCGTCTTCAGGCCTCGGGCTCCAAGAATCCCGTCCTCATGCGCGTGAGCTACGACTCGGGGCACGGAATCGGGACGGCGCTCTCCGAGCGCGACCAGCAGATGGCGGACGTGATGATGTTCCTCTTCGATCGCTTGGGGGTGAAGTACCGGCCCGTCCAGCCCGAAGGCAAGACCGGGAAGACGGCCCCCAGCCTGTGAGCCAAGCGCCGGATCCGATCGTGCTGTTCCGGGAATGGGCGGCGCTTGCCGCCCGCTCCGAGATCGTCGAGCCCGACGCGGCCACGCTCGCGACCGTGGACTCCGAAGGGAACCCTTCGGCGCGCATGGTACTCGTCCGCTCGGCCGACGAGCGCGGCTTCGTCTTCTACACGAATCTCGAGAGCCGGAAAGGGAGCGAGCTCGAAGGAGGCGCGCCCGTCGCGCTCTGCTTCTGGTGGCCGGCGCTCACGAAACAGGTGCGCGTGGAAGGCCGGGCAACGTCCGTATCGGATGCCGAGGCGGACGCGTACTGGGCGACACGAGAACGCGAGTCGCAGGTGGGCGCCTGGGCCTCGAGGCAGAGCGCCGAGCTTCGGGGCGGCCGCGACGAGTTGACGCAACGGTTCGTCGAGCTTGAGAAGAGCCTGCCGCCCAAGGTGCCGCGCCCTCCTTACTGGAGCGGATTCAGGATCGAGCCCCGGCGGATCGAGTTCTGGGAAGCGCGCCCCCACAGGCTCCACCATCGCGTGCTGTACACGCGCGAAGGGCGAGGATGGGTATCGAAGATCCTGAACCCCTAGCGCCGCGGCTCTCCCCCATCCCCTCCTGGCGGACGGCCCCGCCGCCGCTTGCGATCCGGCTTGGATGGCTCGGGATCGCCTCCGCGGCGCTGGACTTGGGCTCGGTCTACATCAAGGCCCCGGCGTTCCGGCCGGGGGTCACCTGGGGCGACGCGATCGACGTCGCCTCGCCGTTGATCCTCGTGTCCCTCTACGCGCTGGTTCTCCGCGCACTCGCCGTGATCCCCCCCGCCGCGGGATCCACGCCCGCGATGCGGAGACACGGTCCGGGCCCGCGTCTCCTCATCACGCTCGCGGGATTCGGGCTCGTCCTGGGATACGGGATGCACGTCGCGGCCAATTCCATCCACGATGCGATCGACCGAGCGGGAATCGCGGATCCGATGGGACTCGCCAACTGGTGGGACGAGCGCGTCTCGCATGCCGTGATCCACGGATCGAAGGCGGCCATCTGCGTGGGCCTGACCGTGCTCGAGGGCAGAAGGGGCGCGACTGCGGGCGCCGGCTCGAACCCGGGCCGCGGGCTTCTCCTTCTGGGCGCCGCGGCGTACGGATTCATCTACTTCGCCGAGGGCGTCGAGGGTCAGACGGTCGGGCTCCTCCTCCCCTTTTGCGCCGCTTACCTCGCCTGGTCCACGCTGCGCGGCCGCCCCTTCCCGCCGGTGCGGCGCTTCTACACGCTGGGCGCGCTCGTCTCCGTCCTGCTCTTCGCCTTCTGGGGTGTCTGGCATCACGGGTTTCCCGAGTTCAGCAAACTGGGCCTGACTCCTTGAGAGGGAGAGAAACGGAGTGAAGCCATGAGCGGTCATACATACCTCGGTCTCAAGCTGATCCACGTGCTGGCCGTCTCTCTGTTTCTCGGCAACATCACGACCGGCATCTTCTGGAAAGCGAACGCCGACCGGACGCGAAATCCGCTGGTGATCGGGAACATGCTGGAAGGGATCATCCGGGCCGACCGGCTCTTCACCATGCCGCCCATCCTCTTCATCCTGATCGGAGGCATCGGGGCCGCCATCACCGGAAACCTGCCGATGCTCCGGACCGGATGGATCTTCTGGTCGATCGTCCTCTTCACGATCTCGGGGATCGCCTTCATGGCGCAGGTCGTGCCGTTGCAGCGGAAGATGCTCGCCTTTGTGCGGCAGTCGGGCGGGACCCTGGACTGGGCGGGCTACCGGGCCCTCTCGCATCGATGGGAAATCTGGGGCGCGGTGGCTCTCGCGACGCCCGCGCTCGCGGCGGTCCTCATGGTGATGAAGCCCGCGATCCCCGGTCTGGGAGATCTGCTGGGAAGATAGAGGACCCGGCCCTGACGGACCGGGCCCCCCGCTCTTGGCGCATTCGCGGCCGCGCCCGCTTCGGCGCGGACCGCCTCGCCTACTTTGCCGGCGCCGCCTGTTTCGCGATCACCATGTTCCGGATCTTGGCGTACTGGGCGCGCGTGAGCATCTTCTTCGTGAGAAGCTCGCCCTTCGTCTTGTAGGGGCGTCCGTTCACGATCTTTTCCGCGATGTCTTCGCCGACACCCGGCAGCTTCGTCAGGTCTTCCTTGCTCGCCGAATTGAGGTCCACCCTAGGCGCCGCCTTCTTCGTGGCGTGAGCCTTGTGCGTCGTGCTCTTCGACGCCTCGCTCTTCGGCGACTCGTGGGTCATCCCCTGCATGTTCTCATGCGGGGCTTCTGCGGGCGGAGTGCTCTTCACGCTGCCGGTGTCCGCGGCCGCCGTGTTCTGCGCGTGCACGGCGGGAGCTGCGGTGAGGCAGAGAACGAAGAGTGAGGCGGCGCCACATGCGAACAGACGATTCATGAAACTCCTCCTGCGAGGGGTGGGATACGGCACGCCGGTGCGCCCTCCACGCAGCCGGCGGAACCGCGTCTCGAAAGACGCGGTGGTGTACTCCATGGGCATGGATCCGTCGAGGAAGAAATGTCGGGCCGGGGTGCGGCTACAGAACGGGAATCGGAGTGATACGAGGAGTCGGAGCGGGAAGACAGTTCTACCGGGCGCCGCGGCGGAGGCCCACGCGTTCTCACGTTCGACCCGGACCGGCCTCGAAAGGATTGCCTGGGGGGGTGAACGATGCCCGATCCTGCCGCCGGGGGCGCTCCCGTTCCGCCTCGCGCCAAGGCGGTTTCATCCCGTCCCGCCGTTCGAATGCCGGGCTTGGGCGCCTGCCCGTGACGTGGCGCCAGGACCGAATGCGGATGCCGGTTCCGCGCGTGATGCTCCCTCGTCGAGCGGAGGTTACCCATCCCCGCGACGAACGCGACACTGAGGATGATCGCCAGCGCAACGTCTCCCAACCTGCTTTTCAGCATTCCTTGCGAGCGGGCATCCCTTCCAGCCGAGGCTCCCTTTCCCTTCCGAGGTCTATACTCTACTCTGATCGTGGCCATGCGCGGTCGGTCCGATTTGGCGAGGCGCTACGTATGGTACTCCGGAGGGAAGCTCCGGAGGGAGACACATTGTGATTCTGACGAAGACAAAGTCTGACGCGGCCATGGAAACGAGGCGGGCGCTGCGCGTCGCGCTCGTCACCGAATATTACTACCCGCACTTCGGCGGCGTCACCGAACACGTCCAGAATCTGGCCGTCCATCTACGAGCATCGGGGCATGCGGCGGTGGTGATCACATCGCGCGTGCCCGGGCATACCTGTGATCTCCCAGGGGTTTACCGGATCGGAAGGAGCGTCGTCCTTCTCAGCAACGGCTCCTTCGCAAGGATCACCGTTGGCTTCCGACTCAAGGAAGCCATCAGGGATATCCTGCGCGAGGAGCGGATCGACATCGTGCATCTCCACGGGCCGCTCACTCCGACCTTGGGATTGGTGGCGCCGGACGCGGCCCACGAGCTGGGGATCCCCGTCGTTGCCACATTTCATTCCTGGTTTCGCCGCTCCCTGGCCTACTCGATCTTCCGCGCGCCGCTGCAAAAGCGTCTTTCGCGCTTTGCCGCGAGGATCGCGGTGAGCGTTCCCGCCGTCGAGGCCCACGCCCGGTACTTTCATTCCACATGGGAGATCATCCCGAACGGCGTCGACGTGGGGTTCTTCCATCCCAATGGTCGGAGAGCCCCGGATGCGGTGAAGGCCGCGCCCCGGCTTCTCTTCCTGGGGCGTCTCGATCCGCGAAATGGGTTGGACCAGGTCCTGACGGCGATGCCGCGCATCCTGGCAGCGTTCCCGCGCACGGAGCTGGTCGTGGCCGGCGACGGCCCGCTCCGGAGAATCTACGAGCGCCGCGCGCGGGCCTTAGGCGGGAGCGTCCGCTTCGTGGGGCGCGTCTACGACGATCGGCCCGCCCTCTATGGCGCCGCGGATCTCTACCTCTGCCCCACCAACAAGGCGTCGTTCGGAATCACGCTGCTCGAGGCGATGGCGTGCGGAACGCCGATCGTCGGCTCCGATATCTGCGGCTTCCGCGAGCTGGTCGCGGACGGAGAATCGCGCCTCGTTTCCCCGGACGATCCGCGCGCGTGGGCCGACGCGGTGATCGACCTCATCCAGGACCCGGCGCGGAGAGCCGAGATGAGCGCCTGGGGGCTGGAGAAGGCGGCAGGGTATTCGTGGGTCGACGTCGCGGCGCGCGTGCTCGCGGTCTACCGGAGGACGGCGCGGTGATGTCCCGCGCCCCGCGCGAAAGGACGGCGCGGTGATGGCGTGGGTTCCGGGCGTGGCAATCTGGGGCGCCGGCTCGGCCGCCGTGACCGCGGCGCTGGGGGCGTGCTCCTATGGCATGCTCGCTCCCAACAGCACCCTCTTCGGCCGAGTCATCGGACGCGGCCCCCGCGAAGGCAACTCGCTCTACCTGACGTTCGACGACGGGCCGAGCCCCTCGGCGACGGAGCGGATCCTGAACACCCTCGAGGCGCACCGGGTCCCGGCCGCCTTCTTCGCCCTGGGCCGCCACGTCCGCATGTACCCGCATATCTCGTCGCGCATCGCGCGCACGGACCACGAGGTCGGAAACCACACGCAGCGCCACGCCAAGCTCCATCTGAAGGGGCGCCGCTTCATCGAGGGAGAGCTTCGCGCGGCCCACGCTTCCATTCAGGACGTCGTCGGCAGGGCGCCGCGCGCCTTCCGGGCGCCTCACGGATACCGGAATCCCGCCGTCCACGCGGTGGCTCGGGAGCTCCGCTACGACGTGTTCGGCTGGACGCTGGGCGTCTGGGATTCGGACCGGCCGGGCGCCGAGGAGATCCGCCGTCGCGTTCGCCGGGGGTTGCGCCCAGGGGCAATCATCCTGCTCCACGACGGCGACGGCTACGCGGCCGAAGGGGATCGCGCCCAGACAGCCGAGGCGCTCGACGGGATCATCCGGGACGCCCGCGACGAGGGCTATGAGTTCCGGCCGCTCCGCGAGCTGATGACACGCGAGCCCTCGCCTGAGGTCCTTCCGTGCTGAAACGGGGGCCGGCGCTCAGGCTCGCCTTCCTGGCCTGCGGCGCCGCCGCCCTCGCGCTCTTCCTCGGGCGTTTTCCCTGGCGCGAAGTGCCGGCCGTCCTGGCCAGGGCGAATCTCGCGATCCTCGGACTGGCCCTCGTGGTCAATCTCGGTTCGCTCGTCGCGAAGGGCTGGGCGTGGTGGTTCCTGCTTCAACCCGCCGCGAAGTGCCGCTGGCGAACGGCCCAGGAGGCGAACCTGATCGGCGCGGCCATGAACACGATTTCCGTCACCGTCCTGGGCGAAACCGCGCGCGTCCAGGACCTGGCGATCCGCGAGGGGATCCCCATCGGCGCCGTGGCCGCTTCGGTCGTGAGGGTTCGCGCCGTGGAAGCCCTGGCGCTCGCCGGCTTCATGCTTCTCGCGCCGGCGGCCCTGCCCCTGCCTCCGCTCCTGCACGGGCTCCAGATCACGGGCGGCGCTCTCGTGCTGGCGCTGGTCGCCGCGGCATGGTCGGGACGCCGCGCCCGGCTCCTCGAGCGGATTCCGGCCAAGGTGCGCGCGGTCCTGACGAGCGTGACGGAAACCGGATCCATGCGAACGTTCGTCCCGGCGCTTCTCCTCGCGCTGGTGAACTGGGTCGCACTCTGGGCGACCTATCAGCTCGTGCTCTCGGCATTCGGAATTGGTGTGCCGCTCGCGGCGTCCTTCACCGCGCTCATTCTGACGAATCTGAGCGGCCTCTTCCGCCTCTCACCAGGCAACGTCGGGGTGACGCAGGCTGCGATGATCGTCGCGCTCCTGCCCTTCGGAGTGCGCCCGCATGAGGCGCTCGTCGCGGGGCTGGCGCTCCAGGCAGTCCAGATCCTGCCGGTGCTGGCTCTCGCCTTGGCCGCGGTCAGCGGAAGGCAGCTCGCGGCACGGGCCGCGCGCGGAGCCGCATAGACCGCGGCTCCTATCGCGCGTTGCGTCCAATCACGCGCTCCTCCGGGTCGCGGAGGAGTTTACCTCACAACAGCGAATCTCCCGCGCGCTACCGCCTCCGCGGTCTCGATCCGGTAGTAGTAGATCCCCGACGGCAGCCCTTCGCCGGCGGCCCCGTGGCCGACCGTCACTTCGTGGTATCCGGCCGGGAGCACGGCGTGATCGATCGGGTGATGCGCGAGCCTTCCGGATACGTCGAAGATCTTCACGTCCGCGGCGCCGGGACGACCCGTGACGAACGATAGGTGTCCGGCCGGATTCATGGGATTGGGCGAGATCCCCGCCGAGAGGCTGCCGCCGCGCCGTACGACCGTGACCTCGACGGGAGCGCTGAAGCGCCCTCCCCCGACGAGCCCGCCCTGGATGGTCAGCTCGATTCTGCCACGCCCGTGAACCCCACCCAGCAGCGCCGCGAAGTCGTGCCCCGAAAAGACGACGCCGCGGTCCGCGAACCCGTTCCGGTCGCCGTCCGTCTCGGAGCCGGAATCGAACCCGGTCGCCGGGATGGATCGCAAGGCCGGCGCGGCGGACGCGGCGTCGGGGAGCGCGAGCGAGATGGTGGACGCGTCGACGTCGCCGCCTTCGAAGAGGCCGTCGCGGGGCTCGATCCGGACTGAGACATCATGCTCGGCGCCGGCCAGGATCGCCGCCGGGCCACCGGCCAGGTAAGCCCGGGCCGGCGCGACGGGAACGATGTGCGCGGTCGTGCTGCCCACCGTGAAAAGGCTCGGATCCCGGACCATCAGATCCACCGTGTAATCGCCTTCGCTTGAGTAACGATGCTCCACTTGAGCGCCGGCCAGGCCGGGGCTTCCGTCTCCGAAGACCCAGGCGAAGGTGAGCCGGTCTCCGTCCGGGTCCGAGGACCGCGATCCGTCGAAGCGGACGGCATGCCCCACGATTCCCTGGATCGGGCCGCCGGTCACCACCGTGGGCCGATGGTCCTCCCCGTTGCGCTGCACCACGACGGCGAAGCTCTTCTCGCTGCGGATCGTCCCGTTGGTCACGCCGAGGGTAGCGGTCCAGGCGCCGATATCCTGCGCGCCGGGAGAGACGCGCGCGCGCGCTCCATAGGCGTAGCGCTCGACGGTAACGAAGGAGGGTCCCGATGCGAGGTAGAAGGAGAGATCCTGTCCCAGCGGATTGTCGGCATACAGATCCCACGTGGAGGGCGTGCCGGCGGTCACGGTGACGTCGCGCTGGAAGTAGAGCTCGATCTCGGGCTGAACCGTGATGGGGATCGTCCGGTCGTCCCAGAAGACTCCGTCCGAGGCGCGAACGACGACGTTCGCGGAGCCCACATCGGCGCTCGTCGGGGCGAGGTGAATCGAACCCGAGCCCTGTCCGGCGCCCGGGTCCAGGGTCGTGACCGTCGCGTAATCCGGTCCCGAGAGTTTCGAGAAGCGGAGCGCCTGGCCGTCCTCGTCCGTGGCGGTGAGCACTTGATCCACGGGCCGGTCCACGATCGCGCGAATGGACGCCGATTGGCCGAACACGGGCTCGTGATTGATGGTCCCGCCGTACAGGATGCCGTCGGCGTCGAACCAGTCGACCCCGTAAACGTACGAGTTCGGAAATTCCTGCGAGGCGCTGCACTCCGTTCCGAACGAGCTGAAGTCCCACGACACCATCGGAGCAAACTGAATTGAAGGCGTCCCCGCGTCCACGGATACCGTCATCGTCCCCAGTTTGTAGCGGCCGGCGGCCCTCTCCTCGCCAAGATCGGCGGCACGGGTGATGTGGATCTGAGTGTCGGTGTGGGTATTGAATTCGTCGTTCGGAAGTATCTTGAAGCCTATCGAATCCTCGTACTCGCCCCACACGACAGTGCCGTGGGTGACGACCAGGTAGATGTCGTAGCTGAAAATGTCCAAGCCCGGATCGGGCGGCAGTCCTTCATAGCTGTGCGGGGCGCCCGTGTGGGAGTTGCAGGACTGGAGCGAGCCGTCGCGGTCGTGCTGGGTGTCGAGCCACACCGCCACGTGCGTGGACCCGGTCGGGTTCAGAATGTCCGCGTCGGTGTGAACCCCGTCACCGTTCGTATCGAGGTACATATATTGAGCCCGGGACGGGGCCGGGTAGAGGAGCGCCGCGAGAAGCAGCAGCGGCGCGATGTTCCAAAGGCGCGCGGGAAAGGTCCGGTTCATGGTCGATACCTCCGGGAGGTCCGGCTTGGAGGCGTGATTGAATCCGGGGAATGAAGAATCGGCTTGCGGGAATTCCCTCCTTCATTTGCGGCCGTGTGCGAACGTCAAAGGACGGGAGGGGGGAGTCGATGACTCGTTAGAGACTACTTCCGGGGGTCGTGGGTTTCAAGAGGTCTGTGAAGGCGGGAAAAGGCCCCGGAAGGGGGTACCCGTCCGGGGCCCAGGCTTCGATTCGGTTACCGGCTGGCCGTGCGCTGTGGCCGGCGTTCCTCCATGGGGCCCATGCCGATCTGACGCCAGAGGCCCGCGGCGTCGCTCTGGCGCAACCGGGTGGTCTCCGTGACCGAGTGGAACGCGAACACCATGCCGCAGCCGGTCACGATCCCGGCGTACAGCTCGCCCCGCGGCATCGCGGAGGAGTAGAGCCAGGAGAAGACCACGGCGGTGACGACGACCGCGTTCGCCAGCATGGTGGAGAGCCAGTCGGTCGTGGACGCGCTGAATCCCGGCACGATCTCGAGGTGCCCGAGACGCGTGAACCATTGCGGACCCGAGTCGCATTCGAAGAACTCCTTCACGTAGCCGCCGATCAGCCGGGTCTGCTGGCGGCCGTGCACCATCGTGTAGAAGCCGTAGGCCACGGCTAGAATGACGGGCAGCATGAGGGCGGAGCTCTTGGCGGCCATGCCCCAGGACAGGAGCATCGTGGCCGCGATCCCCGAAGCGATCCAGCAGAAGTGACTCGTGCGCTCGGCGTCGCGTCCCCGGCTCATGAGGATCGAATATTCGGTGCGTTCGTTCTCGTTCATGGAAGCCATGGATTCCCCCTCTTGTGGTTGATGCGTGAGCGCCGGCCCCTTGCGGCGCCCGCTGAATCATCGGCAGGACGCGCCGGTCTCATGAGCCGGCAGGTGTGACTCGCCCGCGACCGTGGGGCTGGATTGTCACGGGGAAGACGGTCGGCGAGTCCGCGAGCCTTGCCTACAACACCATGCAACAAAGTGGGTTGCCGGCATGGCCCTGTAACGGCATGGCGTTTGCACCTTGTTGCCGCGAGAAGTCCGGGGCAGGACTCCCCAACACCGAAAGGAGCTGTTCTCATGGTTCGACCACACCTATTGAGAATGCGCGGCGCGCTCGTGAGCGCTCTCGGCATCACGATTCTCCTGGGAACTCCTCTTCTCGCCCAAGCCGATCAAGGCAAGTGGTGGAAGCCGAAGGAAGGGGACCGGAGGGTCGAGACCAGGAACCGCGGAAACGAAGGCGCGCGGGACCAGGGAAACCGGGGGGGACGCGGTAGCTGGAGCGGACG
>JBGPHU010000069.1:0-14171 GCA_041484545.1 Candidatus Eiseniibacteriota bacterium
CAAGAGGCCGAGACCACGCTGCTCGGCATCGAATTACAGGTAGGCCGCACCGGCGTGGTCACGCCGGTCGCGCATCTCACGCCGGTGACGCTCCTCGGCACCGTCGTCGCGCGCGCGACGCTCCACAACCAGGACGAGATCGAGCGGAAGGGCTTCCGCGTCGGCGACCGGGTCGTGGTGGAGAAGGGGGGCGACGTCATCCCCAAGGTCGTGCGCGTCGTGCCGGCCGGCGGGCGGCGAGGACCCAAGTACGTCATGCCGCCGAAGTGCCCGGTCTGCGGATCCACGCTCGTGCGCGACCCCGAAGAGGCGGCCGTGCGCTGCGAAAACCTCCTCTGCCCCGCCCAGGTGAGGCGGCGCATCGTCCACTACGCGAGCCGGGGCGCGCTCGACATCGAGGGACTCGGGTGGAAGACGGTCGACTGGCTCGCGGACGCGGGGCTGGTGAGCGACCCGGCCGATCTGTACGACCTTCGGGCGGAGGATCTGGTCAAGCTCGAGGGCATGGGCGAGAAGTCGGCGGCGAATCTCCTCGCGGGAATCGAGCGGAGCAAGGTTGCGCCGCTCGACCGATTGCTCCATGCGATCGGGATCCGCCACGTCGGAGCGCGCATCGCGCAGGTCCTCGCCGAGAGCTTCGGATCTCTCGATGCGCTCGCCGAGGCGGATGAGGACGCGCTGCTCACGGTCGACACCATCGGTCCCGAGATCGCTGCGAGTGTGGCCGGGTACTTCTCGTCGAAGGCAGGCGGGAAATTCATCGAGCGCCTGCGAAAGGCCGGCGTGAAGCCCGAGGCGCGCGCGCCGCGCCGCGCCACGACGACGGGACCCTTCGCGGGGAAGAGGTTCGTGCTCACGGGCGCGCTCCTGGATCTCTCGCGCGAGGAAGCGGCGCGTCTCATCGAGGAGGCCGGGGGCAAGGTGACGTCTTCGGTCAGCGCGAAGACGAGCGCCGTGGTGGCGGGTTCGGACCCGGGATCGAAGCTCGACAAGGCGCGCGCCCTGGGGGTCGAGGTCTGGGACGAGTCGCGTCTCAAGGCCGCTCTCAAGAAAGCAGGCGTCGCGCCCGCCGCGCGTTGAGAAGGGCGGTCGTTGCGGTCCCGCCGCGCGTTGACTTCTCCCTCCAAGTCCCGTAGTTTGGGACCCGCACCTTTACCTTACCCATGGCGACTACTGCGAGACATTTCAATGAGTTGCTGGACTCGGCCCTCGAGCGGCTGGGTCGCCGCGAGCGCGGCTGGGAAGACCGTCCCGGCCAGCGCGAGATGGCCCGCCTCTGGTCCGAGACGCTCGAGTCGGGGGGCACCCTCGTGGTCGAGGCTCCGACCGGGATCGGGAAATCGCTCGCCTACCTGCTTCCCGCCCTGATCCGCCGCGTTAGGGGATCCGGGCCGGTCGTCGTCAGCACCTGCACGAAGGCTCTTCAAGAGCAGCTCTTTCGTCACGACGTCCCGCTCGCGTGCCGCGCGATCGGCTCGGTCCTGCGCGTGGTCACGCTGAAGGGGCGCTCCAATTACCTCTGCCGCCGGCGCGCCGAGGGCCGCCTCAACCAGCGCGCACTCTTCGCTCCGTCAGGGCTGGAGGAGTCGGTCCTGGAACAGGTTCGCGCCTGGGCGGAGCGGACCACGACCGGAGAGCTGGATGAGCTGCTGGGGCTCGGGCTCCTGCTTCCATCCGCGTTCCTCGCGGAGATCGCGTCGGACTCCCTGGTCTGCTCCGCGTCCGTGTGCGACGCCGCCTCCGGCTGCTTCGCGAAGCGCGCGCGGCGCGAGGCGCTCCGCGCCGACGTGGTCCTCGTGAACCATGCACTCTTGTTGTCCGACCCGGGACTGCGCTCCACGCTCCTGGCCGAGGCGGGCGCGCTCGTGCTGGACGAGGCGCACCACGTGGAGCGGGTCGCGCGCGAGCAGCTGGGCGTGACGCTGGGCTACCACGATTTCCTGAGACTGGCGGGGCGAACGGACGCGCGGACCGGAATCCTCCGCATCGTGAAGCGCTCGCTCCGGCGGGGCCGTGGCGAAGCCGTCGCGGAGCGCCTCCGGGCGGCGGAAGCGTCGCTCGCTCCGGTGATCGCGAACGCATCCGCGCTTTCGCGCGACCTCGAGCGCTGTCTTCCGGACGGCGCGCCATCCGCGAGAATCACGCGCGAGATGGACCTGGCGCGGCTCAGTCCGTCCGCCCTCGACGGACTCTTGGCGGCGCTGGGGACGCTCTCCCGCGCCCTCGAGGACCTCGCCCTGTCCGCCGAGACGGAAGGAGAGGCGGCGCTCAAGCGCGAGGGGATCGAAGCCATCGAGGAAGTGCGGGCCCGTTCTCTCGCCTGGATCGAGGCCGAGCGCGCCCTTCGCTCCGTCGTCGCGCTCGAAGAGAAAGGATGCGCCTTCTTCGTCGATCGCGACGACCGGGGTGTTCCGAGACTGAACCGCCGTCCGGTGCGCGTGGGCGGCGCCCTTCGCGCCACCCTCTTCTCGGTGTGCGACCGGGTGCTCCTCACCTCGGCGACGCTCGGCGTGGGGGATGATTTCGAGCCGCTCCTTCAAGCGATCGGCCTCGCCGATAGCGGAGTCCGCACGGCAATCCTGCCGTCTCCCTTCCCGCTCGAGCGCCAGGTGTTCTCGGCTGTATGGGACGGCAGCGCGCCGAACGATCCCGGTTACGCGGCGCGGCTTGCCGACCTGATCGTCTCGCTCGCGACCCGCCTCCATCGAAACATGCTCGTGCTCCTCACCTCCTACCAGATGCTGGACCAGGTCGCCGAGCGCTGCGCGGGTTCTCTGGCGCGAGAGGGAATCCCGCTCCTCCGGCAGTGCCCGGGGGAAGCCGCGGCGCCTCTCGCTGCCGAGTTTCGCGCCTCGCAGGGCACCGTTCTCCTGGGCGCGGCTTCCTTCTGGGAAGGGGTCGATTTCCCGGGCGCCTCGCTCGAGGTGCTCCTGATCGCCCGTCTCCCGTTCGCGGTGCCGACGGATCCGCTCCTCATGGCGCGATCCGAAGAGATCGTGGCTTTGGGTGGCGACCCGTTCCGCGATCTGGCGCTTCCCGAAGCGATACTCAGGTTCCGCCAGGGGATCGGCCGGCTCATCCGCACCGCGGAGGATCGCGGAGCGGTCATCGTCGCGGATCCGCGCCTGAAGCGCTCCTCGTACGGGAAGCGCTTCGCGTCCACGCTCCCCGCGCCGCCCTATGTCACCGCCTCCTCCTCGGAGCTGCTCGAGAAGATCGACGACTGGTTTTCGCGCGAGGACGGCGAAGGCGAAAACGCGAACGGCGCGGGCGAGGACGCGGGCGGCGCGCCGGGGCCCGAGGAACGGGAGGCGTCGTGCCGAGCCTGACCGTGAAGACCGCCGCGAAGGGGAGGGTCTCGATCGGCGGCTCGCCGCTTCGGTTCGAGGATCTCCGCGCCATCGCGGCAGGGGCGCGCGTGTCGCTCTCGCCCGAGGTCCCCGGACGCCTCGCTCCCGCGCGCGCCCTGATCGAGCGCGTGCTGAAAGAGGGGAGCACGGTCTACGGGGTCAACACGGGATTCGGACAGCTCAAGTCGGTCCGGGTCTCGGATCGCGATCTGGAGCAGCTGCAGCTCAATCTGCTCCGGAGCCATGCATCAGGCTTCGGTCCGGAGCTGGAGCCCCGCGCGGTGCGCCTCATGCTCGCGCTTCGCGCCCATTCCCTGGCACTCGGCCACAGCGGCGTCCGGCTCTCGCTCCTCGAGCATATCGTGCGCATGATCGAGGCCGAGATCCTGCCGATCGTTCCGAGCCGCGGCTCGCTCGGCGCGAGCGGAGACCTGATCCCGCTCGCGCATCTCGCCCTGGGACTGATCGGGGAGGGCGACGTCTTAGTCGAGGGCCGCGTCACGCGGACGGCCGACCTCATGCGCGGGAACGGCATGGCCCCCCTCTCGCTCCAGGCCAAGGAGGGGCTGGCGCTCATCAACGGCACGCAGGCCATGACCTCGGTCGGTGCGGTCGCGATGATCGAGGCGGCCGAGGTGCTCCGCGCGGCACACGTGGCCTGCGCGCTCTCGGTCGAGGCTGCCCGCGGGAGTAACAAGCCCTTCGACCCGCGCGTGCACGCCATCCGCCCCCACCCGGGACAGCGGGACTCGGCGGCGGCGCTCTGGGGCCTCCTTCGCGAGAGCGGTATCGCGGCATCGCATCGGGACTGCGGCAAGGTGCAGGATCCCTACTCGCTGCGCTGCGCGCCTCAGGTGATGGGCGCCTCGATCGAAGCCTTCAGGCGCGCGCGCGAGACGCTCCTGATCGAGGTGAACAGCGTGAGCGACAATCCGCTCTGCTTCGCCGAGACCGGCGAGGTGATCTCGGCGGGGAATTTCCACGGCGAGCCGGTGGCGCAGACGCTCGATTTCCTCGCGATCGGCATGGCCGAGGTCGGCTCGATCTCCGAGCGGCGCACGTTCCTCCTCCTCGACAGCGTAAAGAGCGGCCTGCCGCCGTTCCTGATCCAGGAGGCCGGCCTTCAGAGCGGGCTCATGATCGTGCAGTACCTCCAGGCGGCGCTGGTCTCGGAGAACCGCATGCTCGCGCAGCCCGCGAGCGTGGATTCCATCCCGACCTCCGCGGGGCAGGAGGATCACGTGAGCATGGGGATGCACGCCGCGGTCAAAGCGCTCGCCTTGGTCCGCAACGTGCGCCGGATCGTGGCCGCCGAGCTGCTCTGCGCGGCCCAGGGGATCCATCTCCTGCGCCCCCTCCGCTCGAGCGAGCGGCTGGAGCGCGCCCTGGCCAGCCTGCGCGAGATCGTGCCTCCGCTCACCGAGGACCGGCGTCAGGACCAGGACTTGGCCAGGCTCGACGAATGGATCGCCTCCGGCGCCACGGCCGATCTGGCGCAGGTGGAGCCCTTCTGATGACCCGCGCCGACGTGATGGCCGGAACCCCGCCGCTCAAGGAGGTTCGCGCGCCCCGCGGCGCCAACCGCTCGTGCAAGGGCTGGCACCAGGAAGCGGCCCTCCGGATGCTGATGAACAACCTGGATCCCGACGTCGCCGAGCGGTGGCAGGATCTGGTCGTTTACGGGGGCACGGGAAAGGCCGCGCGAAGCTGGGATGCCTTCCACGCGATCGTTCGTTCGCTCCGCTCTCTCGAGAGCGACGAGACGCTCCTCGTGCAGTCGGGAAAGCCGGTCGGGATCGCGAAGACGCACCCCGACGCGCCGCGCGTGCTGATCGCGAACTCGCTCCTCGTGCCCGCGTGGGCGAACTGGGACGAGTTCCGGCGGCTCGAGGCGAAGGGGCTCACGATGTACGGCCAGATGACGGCCGGCTCCTGGATCTACATCGGGACGCAGGGAATCTTGCAGGGCACGTACGAGACCTTCGCCGAGGCGGCGCGTCAGCACTTCGGCGGCTCGCTCCGCGGCCGGTGGACGCTCACGGCCGGGCTCGGCGGCATGGGCGGCGCGCAGCCCCTCGCGGTCACGATGAATGAGGGCGTGTGTCTCGCGGTCGAGGTCGATCCCGAGCGCGTGCGCCGCCGTTTGGAGACCCGCTACCTGGACAAGAGCACGGGCTCGATCGAGGAAGCGCTCCGCTGGGTGGAAGAGGCGGTGTCGAAAGGGGAGGCGGTCTCGATCGGACTCGTCGCGAACGCGGCCGAGGCGCTTCCCGAGTTGGCTCGACGCGGCGCGCGTCCGGACCTGGTCACGGACCAGACCTCGGCGCACGACGAGCTGAACGGGTACGTCCCCGCGGGGCTTTCGCTCGCGGACGCCGTGGAGCTGCGGCGCGAGGACCCCAAGGAGTACGCGCGGCGCTCGGTCGAGTCGATGGGCGTCCACGTGAGCGCGATGCTTCGCTTCCTCACGCTCGGCTCGATCACGTTCGATTACGGGAACAACATCCGGGGCCAGGCGGTGCGGGCCGGGGTCCTGAACGCTTTCGACATTCCGGGATTCGTCCCGGCCTTCATCCGGCCGCTCTTCTGCGAGGGGAAAGGGCCCTTCCGCTGGGTCGCGCTCTCGGGGAATCCCGCCGACATCGCGGCGACCGACCGCGCGGTGCTCGAGCTCTTCCCGGAGAACGAGCCGCTCCAGCGCTGGATCCGTCTCGCCAAGGAGCGCGTCCGCTTCCAGGGGCTTCCCGCGCGCATCTGCTGGCTCGGAATGGGAGAGCGGGAGCGGTTCGGAGAGGCGCTCCACCGGCTCGTCGAGCGCGGCCTGGTGGAGGCGCCCATCGTGATCGGACGCGACCATCTGGACTGCGGCTCGGTCGCGTCTCCGTACCGCGAGACCGAGGGCATGAAGGACGGCAGCGATGCCATCGCCGATTGGCCCATCCTGAACGCGCTCCTGAACGCGGTCTCGGGCGCTTCCTGGGTATCGGTGCATCACGGCGGAGGCGTCGGGATCGGAAATTCGATCCACGCCGGGATGGTGATCGTGGCGGACGGAACGCCGGCAGGCCTCGCGCGCCTCCGGCGCGTCCTGACGAACGATCCCGCGACAGGGATCTGGCGCCACGTCGACGCCGGGTATCCTACGGCGCGCGCCGTGGCGCGCAAGCACAAGCTCCCCATTCCCACCGATACGTGATCCCGCCGGGATCGATGAGGAACGGCCGCCGTTGAGATGCGACCTTCTGGTCGTCTCGGCCGCCCAGCTCATCACCGCGCCCAAGGGTGACGGGCCGCTCCTGGGGCCGGATCTCGATCGCCCGGTTCTGATCCAGGACGCCGCCGTGGCCTGCGCGGGAGGAAAAGTCGCCGCGGTCGGCCGGACCTCCGAGGTGCTGGCTCGCTACCCCGAATCGGAAGCGGCGTCGGTCCTCGACGCGCGAGGGCTCCTGGTCGCCCCCGGTTACGTCGACGCTCACACGCACCTCCCCTTCGCGGGCACGCGCGAAATGGAATTCGACGCCCGCGCGCGCGGCGAGAGCTACGCGGAGATCGCCGAGAGGGGAGGCGGCATCCGCGCGAGCGCGCGCCACCTGCGCGCGGCCTCCGAGGAGTCGCTCGGCGCCTCCGTCACGAAGCGCCTCGGCCGCCTCCTCGCGCAGGGAACGACCACGGTCGAAGCCAAGAGCGGCTATGGCCTCTCGCTCGAGGAGGAGCGAAAGCAGCTTCGCGCCCTGAAGCGCGCCGCCGGCTCCTCTTTGGTCGAGATCATTCCCACCTTCCTCGGCGCCCACGAGGTTCCGGACGAGCACCGCGCCCGGCGCGAGGACTACGTGGCGCTCCTGATCGAGACCATGATCCCCGCGATCGCTCGCGAGCGTCTCGCCCGCTTCTGCGACGTCTTCTGCGACCGCGGCGTGTTCACCGTCGAAGAATCGCGCCGCATCCTGATCCGCGGGCGCGAGTGCGGCCTGGGGATCAAGCTCCACGCGGACGAGCTGGCCGACGTGGGCGCGGCGGCGCTCGCCGCGGAGCTCAAGGCGGTCTCCGCCGACCATCTCCTCCACGCCTCGCCGGAGGGGCTGCGCGCGATGGCCGAAGCGGGCGTCATCGCGGTGCTCCTGCCCGGAACCGCGTTCACGCTCGGGCTCCCCTACGCGCGGGCGCGGATCATGGTGGAGATGGGGCTTCCCGTAGCGCTCGCCACCGACTTCAATCCGGGAAGCACCATGTCCTCGTCGATGTCCATGGCGATGACCCTCGCGGTGACGCAGATGAAGCTATCGCCGGCGGAGGCCTGGATGGCCGCCACCGCCAACGCGGCGTGCGCGGTGGGGGAAGGGGCCAGGCTCGGGCGCATCCAGCCCGGCCATCAGGCCGATCTCGCGATCTTCGACGCCGAGGATTTTCGCCACATCCCGTATCACTACGCCGAGGAGCACGTCCGGGTCGTGGTGAAACGCGGCGTCGTGGCGATGGATCGCGGCGGACCTTCCGGTTGCGCGTGAAGATGAACCTGCAAGACGCTGTAAATACGTCGCGTGGCACCAATACACGTACCCCCGAATGAACTTCGATCACGGCAAGGAGAGGGCATGAGCGACCTGGTGGAGTGCGTCCCCAACTTCAGTGAGGGCAGAAATTTATCTGTAGTTCGGGCCATCGTTGCCGAAATTTCGAGCGATCGGTCCGTCCGGCTTTTGGACCAGGAAATGAACGCCGACCACAACCGGTGCGTGATCACCTTTGTCGGGGAGGCTGAAGCTGTGCTGGAGGCGGCGCTGAGGGGCGTGCGGAAGGCCACGGAGCTGATCGATCTGCGACGCCATCGAGGCGAGCATCCCCGGATGGGCGCGACCGACGTGCTGCCGTTCGTCCCGATCGGGGCGACCACGCTGGAGCGGTGCGTCGAGCTCGCGCGGCTCGCGGGTCAAAGGATCGGCGCCGAGCTGGGCGTACCGGTCTATCTCTACGAGGCGGCGGCGACGCGTCCCTCGCGGCAGAACCTTGCCGACGTGAGGCGCGGAGAGTTCGAGGGGTTGTCCCGCGAGATCGGGACGAACCCCGAGCGGTTGCCCGATTTCGGGCCGGCCGCGATCCATTCCAGCGCGGGGGCGGTCGCGGTCGGCGCGCGGATGCCGTTGCTCGCGTTCAACGTCAATCTCGGCACGAAGGACGTCGAGATCGCGAAGCGGATCGCAAAGGCGATCCGCTTCCAGACGGGCGGGCTTCGCTATGTGAAGGCTCTCGGGTTCGAGCTCAAGGAGCGGGGCATCGTCCAGATCTCGATGAATCTCGTGAATACGTGGGGGACGCCCCTCCAGCGTGTCTTCGCGCTCATCAGGGACGAGGCGGACCGCTACGGCGTTCCGATCGTGGGAAGCGAGGTCGTGGGGCTCGTGTGCCAAGACGCATTGATCGACGTGGCCGAGCACCACTTGAAGATCGAGAACTTCTCGCGCGATCAGATCCTCGAGAACCGCCTGGCCCGGCGCATCGGCGCGACGGAGCAGAGCGTGGCGGAGTTCCTGGAGGACGTGGCGTCGGCGGCGCCGACGCCGGGCGGCGGCAGTATCTCGGCCCTGGCCGGCTCGCTCGCCTCGGCGCTCGCGACGATGGTCGCGCGGCTCACGATCGGAAAGCAGAAATACGCCGAGCACGAAGGGCTCATGCGCGAGACGGAGGCGCAGACGGAGGCTCTCCGGCGCGAGCTGTTCGACCTGGTGCAGGAAGACGCCCGCGCGTACGAGAGCTTCCGCGGCGCGTCCCGGCTATCGCAGCGCACGCCCGAAGAGGTGGCGCTCCGGGAGCGTGCGCTGGTCGAGGCGGCGCGGAACGCGACGAGGGTTCCGCTCCATACCGCGGAGGCGTGCGTGCGCGCGCTCGAGGCTGCGCTCACGGTCGCGTCCCACGGGAACGCGAACGCCGTGAGCGACGCCGGCGTGGCGGCCTGGCTCGCGCGGGCCGGCGCGGAAGGAGCCGCATTGAACGTCAGGATCAACTTGGGCGACTTGCCCGAGGCCGAACGAATGGAATACGAAACGCGTGTCGAGAGCGCTCTGGCGCGCGCGAAGGATCTGCACGCGTCGTGCGTCTCCCAGGTCGACCGGCGGATGCGGGCCGCATGAGAGTCGACTCTCTCGCGATTCTAAACGAGGCTCTACGTGGATCGTAGTGTCGCGATCAAGAAAAAGGCACAACAGCTCGTGCAGAAGGGCGACGTGAACGGCGCCATCGCCGAATACGAGAAGCTCTTCGACAGCGGGGATCGGGATCCCTACGACTTCATCGTCGTGGCGGATCTCTTGGCGAAGCGCGGCTCGATGCAGGAGGCGGTTCGCCGGTACCGCCAGGCGATCGAGGAGTACGCGAAGACCGAGCTTTTCAAGAACGCGATCGCGGTCTGCAAGAAAATCTTACGTATTTCCAAGGAGGATCTGGCGATTCATCGGACGCTCGGGGAGCTGTACGCCAAGGAAGGGCTGTATGGCGACGCGCAGATCCATTTTCTCGAGTTCGCCGAGGGCTCCATCCGGAGACAGGACCACGACCCGGCCCTCGACGTGCTGGACGAGGTGCTCAAGCTCTCGGCGGACAACTTCGACCTGTCGGAGAAGTACGTCGAGATCGCCCTTCGCGCCGACCAGCCCGAGCGGGGAGGACGCGAGCTCCTGAGGCGCGCAGAGCGCGCGAAGCTCCTGGGGCGGCTCGACGAAGCGGAGTCCATCCGGGAGCGCGTCTCCACGCTCGCGCCGTCGCTTCTCAATTCCTTCCACGACGCGCCGGTCAGCGCTCAGGGTCCGGTCGCCGCAGCCGACCAGGCCGCTGCCGCCGACCAGGCCCGAGCCACCGCGGCGGTGCAGGAGCACGACGACCCGTCGGCCGTCGAACCCGCACGCGCCGTTCCCCCGACGCCCGCTCCCTATGTGGCGCCCGCCCCGCCAGTGGCGTCCGCCCCAGCGGCGCCCGCCTCGGCAGCGGCGCCCGCCGACTCCGGCTTCGAGCCCTCGTCCCGCGCGATCGCGCGCGAGATGGCGGCGCGGGCCGAGTCCGACGCTGCGGCGATGGAAGAGGATGCGGCCCCGGCCGGGTCCGCGCCGGAGATCGCGCAAGAGCCCGAGCACGAGGACCTCGCGCGCACCTATCTCGAGGCGGGGAACAAGGACCTGGCTGCGGAGGAGTACTGGAAGGCGAGCGAGCTCGCCTTCTTCCGGGGCGATCCGACGCGGGCGCGCGAGCTCCTCTCGGCCCTTCTGGGCGTCGATCCGACTCACGAAGCGGCCCTGCGCCGTCTGGTGGACCTGACCGAGCAGGCCGGCGATCGTCCCGCGGAGGCGCGGGCACGCTTCGACTTAGCCGAGGTCTATCTCGCGCACGAGGAATGGGACCTCTCTCGCGCGGAGTACATGCGGTGCATCGAGCTCGATCCATTGAACGACCGCGCGCGCGGGCGCGTGAAGCGCCTCGACACGCTGCTGAACGGCGCTCAGCCGGGAGGAGCGCCTATCGACCTGGATTCGCTTCCCGACGAGCGTCCGGCCGCGAGCGTCCGCGTTCGCGAGGAGCAGCCCCATCCCGGCGACGCGCTCATCGATCTCGAGGAGATCATCGACGAGTTCAAGGCTGGCGTGAGCGAGCGCATCTCGGGCGAGGACCACGAGAGCCACTACGACCTGGGCATGGCGTACATGGAGATGGGGCTCTACGACGAGGCCATCGGTGAGTTCCAGGTGGCGTCGAAGGGAGGCCCGATGGAAGTGAAATGCCTCGAAATGATCGCGCTCTGCTTCCTGGAGAAGAACGAGCCGGCATCGGCGGCGCGCGAGCTGAGCCGGGCCCTCGAGCTGCCGGGCTATGGCCCCGAGGAGACGATCAGCATCCGGTACAATCTGGCCGTGGCAAACGAGCGGCTCGGTAATCTGGACCAGGCGCTCCAGCACTTCGAAGAGGTGTATCTTTTGAACGTGGACTTCCTCAGGGTGGCGAGCAAGGTGAAGGAATTGAAGCAACGTCTTGCGCGCGCGGAGGATAAGGGCTGAGTATGGGACGCATCGACCTTCACATGCACTCCAACGCTTCGGACGGATCGTTCGCGCCCGAAGAGGTGGCCCGCATGGCGGCCGCGAACGGCGTGGAGGTCTTTTCCCTCACCGACCATGACACCCTGGACGGATTGCCTGCGGCGGCGGCCTGTGCGAAGCGCGACGGGATCCGGCTCATCAGCGGGGTCGAGCTCTCCGTGGCCGAGGAGGGAATGGACGTTCATCTCCTGGCCTACGGCTTCGACGAGTCGGACCCGGCCCTGAAGGCGGCGGTGCAACGCTACCGCGAAGGCCGGCGCGAGCGGGCGCGCAAGATCCTCTCGCGCTTGAAGGGGCTCGGAATCCGGATCTCGCTGGAGGAAGTCGAGGAGATCGCGAGCGGCGGCGCGCTCGGGCGGCCCCACATCGCCGAAGCGCTCCTTCGCGGGGGTCACGTCGAGACCTTCAACGAGGCGTTCCAGCGTTACCTGGGCCACCACGCGCCCGCGTACGTGCCGAAGCCCCACGTCACGCTCGAGGAGTCTTCTTCGATCGTGCGCGACGCCGGAGGCGTCACGATCCTCGCGCATCCGGGAACGCTCAACCGGGACCACCTGATTCCCTCGTGGGCGCGGCGTGGGCTCGACGGAATCGAGGTCTGGCATTCGAAGCACGACGCCGTGGCCGTGGAGCGTTATCGCAGTTACGCCCACCTTCATGGGCTGCTCATGACGGGCGGAACCGATTATCACTGGGAGCGCACGCCCAGCATCGTGATCGGGAGCGTGCCGGTTCCCGACGAGATCCTGGGCCCGCTCGACGTAGCGCTCAAGGCGCGCCGCCCCGTCCGCTCGCGAGGCTGATCCGGCGCGCCTGCCACGGCGCTCCGCCCCCGCCGCAGCGTCCTCCGACCGTCGTTGCGCCCCCGTGAATCATCTGGTAGCTTTTCTGTGCCTCCTCCCGATGCGAACCATCGTTCTGAGCTCCTCCCTCATCGCGTTTTCCATCGCGTGTGGTTACGCGAAGCTGCTCCTGTTCCCATATCTCTTCTTCGTGGAGCTGTTCACCGTGGCGGTGTTCTTGTCCGGACTTCTCGCGGGGCCCGCGTGGGGGCTCTGGATCGGTGGCGTGGCGCGGCTCGTCTTCAGCGTCGCGAATCCCTACGGCCCGCCGCATCCCTGGATCCTGGTGGCCCAGGTCGTGGGCGCGGCGCTGATCGGCGCGCTCGGCGGCCTCGCCGGGCCATGGCTCCTGCGGGCCGCGGAGTCTCCGGCGGCCCGCCGCGCGAGGCTGGGCCTCCTGCTCGTGTGCGGGCTCTTCGCCACGCTGCTCTACGATGCGCTCACGAACGTCGCGCAGGGGATCGCGTTCGGCTCCTTCGCCGTCGCGATCGCGCTCGGAGCGCTTCCCGCCCTCCAGCACGCGGCGTCCAATCTCGTGATATTCGCGCTCGTCGGAAGGCTCGCGATCCCGTGGCTGAAGCAGCATCCGATGGCGGCCCGGCATGCGGGTTGATGGCGCGGTGCGTCTCGCGGCAGGAGCCCTGGTCTGGGCGCTGTTCACGCCGTCCCCCGTAAGCGGCGCGGTCGCGCCTGGAGACAGCTCCCGCGCCTCGAGCCCGCCCCTGAGCGCCATCCATGCCCCGAGCCGGCCCGACACGGCGCGCGCCTCCGTGAGCCGGCCCGACACGGCGCGCACCTCCGTGAGCCGGCCGATCGACATGACGGTGGAGCGCAAGCTGGGCGTGGCCTCCCTCGAGGAAGCCTTGCGTCTTCGCCGCCCGGTCTTGCTTGGCGCGCTCCCGCTCTTCGGTCCGACCCAGGGATCGCTCGCGGTTCCAGACGGGGGCGGCCCCATTCGCCTCGACGGATGGATCCACGCGGCGGAACGCTCCACCGACGAGCAGCTCATCGGATCGTACGCACTGGGCTGGGGAGCCCCGTGGCTCGCCTTCGCTCTGAACGATTCCCGCGCCGACGCCACCGAGATGCTCGACGTGGATTCGATCGACGTCTTCTCCGATCCCGGAGCGTTCCGCGGCCCGGGGGAGGAGCTGGCACGGCCGGTGCCGAGAGGACCCGCGTTTCGGCCCACCCTTGGGGACACCTCGAGAAACACCGTCACGCGCACGACCCTGGTCTACCGGAAAGGGAGTGGGGACGCTCTGCTCACCGGCGCACGGTTCCAGACCATGACCTTTGGCCGGACGCTCTACGCTTCGTACACCAGAAATCAGGCGAACGGTTGGGCTCCCCTGGACCGGACGCTGTCGCAGCGCTACGCGCTCCGCGCCGAGCTGGGTCGCGTCGCCTCGCATCGGCTCGATTTGGAGGGGCTCCTCTACGAGAGGACGATCCAGGATTCCGTGGGCGGCGCGAGCGAGTGGGACACGCGGCACGTGTCGATCAACGCGGCGCGAGAAGGCGCGCGATCGAGCGATCGCTGGCGTCTGCGCTTCGGCACCGGCAAGGAAACGTGGGCCCTTTCCCAGAACGGCGCGCGCGAGCGGTGGGAATTCCCCACGATCGCGGCGGAGGGATCCGTGTCCTGGCGTCCGGCTCCGGCGTTGACGTGGATCGGATCCTTCGAGGCCGCTTCGCGCAAGATCGTGTATCGTGTGGATTCCCTGCCGGCGTTCGAGCCGCGACGCGAGGACGCCCGTGTCCATCTCGGGAGCCGTTACACGCTCGGGGCCTCGACGGGCGTGGGGATCGACGCCGCGTATGACGTGCGTGAAGCGCAACCGGGCTTCTGGGACGCGAGGGGCTCGCTCTGGGGGAGCGCCGCGGGGACGCGCGGCCGG
>JBGPHU010000070.1:0-14146 GCA_041484545.1 Candidatus Eiseniibacteriota bacterium
ACCGGCCTCCTGAACACCCTTTTCCTCCGCTGGGGGGAATGGCAAGGGACGATCACGAATCGGTTAACCGGGGCGCTCGTGTCCGACCGCATGGGGCACGCCACGCCGTACGCGCTCTACAATCTCCAGGAGCGCGGCGAGCTCTTCATCCGGCCGGGCACCGCCGTCTACGAGGGCATGGTTGTCGGCGAGAACGCCCGCGAGGCCGACATGGACGTGAACGTCATCCGAGAGAAGAAGCTCACGAACATGCGGGCTTCCGGGTCGGACGAAGCCGTGCGGCTGATTCCGTTCCGCGAGCTGTCGCTGGAGCAGGCCCTCGAGTTCATCAGCACCGACGAGCTGGTCGAGGTGACGCCCGCCGCGATCAGGCTCCGGAAGCGCGTCCTCGCCGCCAACGTGAGGCCCAAGCGCCGCGAGGAGTGATACCCATGAATACTTGACATCGGCCCCTCCGCGGTCTATTATTACGATATCGTAATATACGAAGTCGTAGTAGTCGCCGCACGGGAGGCGCCCGCGTGCCGCTCCGCTATCTTTCGCCGATCCACAAGGCCGTCCGCGAGATCACGCTCTACCTCGAGCCCAAGTGCTCGGTGTTCGGCGTGAGCCCGGCGGAGGGGCACCTCCTGTCGTATCTCCGAACCTATGCCCCGTGTCCGATCGTCGAGATTCTGCGCGTGTTCGGGGCGCGCCCCTCCACGATGACGAGCATGCTGGAGCGGCTCTCGGAGCGGGGCCTCCTGGTCCGGGAACCGGACCTGGACGACCGCCGTTCGGTCCGGGTGAGCCTGACGCGCGAAGGAAAGGCGGTCGCGGGAAGCATCGAGCGGGCGATCCGGGATCTGGAGGCGCGCATCGGAGCGGGGGTGGGAAAACAGGAACTGGCCGGTTTTCGATCCGTGATGAGCGCCGTCCAAGCCGCGACCGGCGTTCGAGTGCGAAAGGAGCGTTCTCCATGACCCTCGATGCCCTGCAACTCCTCTTCCAGTAATGGCGCATTTCCTGATCTTCTACCGCCCCCCGCGCCCGACCTTCCTTCACGACGCAACCGAGGAGGAGAACCGCGTCATCGGGGAGCACTTCCAGTATCTGAAGAGCCTCCTCGCGCAGGGGAAGCTCCTCATCGCCGGCCCCTGCGAGGACGCGTCCATGGGGATCGCCGTATTCGAAACACGCGACGAGGCGGAAGCGAGGAGTATTCTCGCCCTGGATCCGGCCGTGACGGGAGGCGTCTTCCGATGCGAGGTCAAGCCGTACCGCGTTTCGCTCATGAGAAAGTAGGAAGGGAAGTCGGTGCCGTTCACACTCTCGGGAGGAACACCATGAAGCGTATCGCAGGGTTCGCGCTCGTCGTCGCCCTGTCGGCCGGATGTGCCGCCGTGCCTCCGCAGCACGTCGGCGTCGTCGAGACCTTCGGGAGCGTGCACAGCCAGACCTGGGGCCCCGGCCTCCACCCGTGGGCTCCGTGGCTCGGGGTGCATCGAATCAACTGCCAGACGCTCCAGGCGGAAGAGCAGACGAACACGCCGACCGGCGAAGGGCTTCTGGTCGGACTCGACGTCAGCCTCGTCTATCACGCGAATCCCGACAAGGCGAGCGAGACCTTCTCGCGCTACGGCGGGCTCGCCGGGCTCGAGGCGAACGTGCTCGCGCCGGAGTTCCGCTCCACGATCCGGGACGTCACGGCCGGATTCAACGCCGTCGACCTCTATTCGGGCCGCCGCCAGGAAGTGAGCGCGACCTTGGTTGCCGAGCTCCGGAAGCGCCTCGAAGGGCGCGGCATCACCGTCGAGGCGGTCCTCCTCCGCAACATCACCCTGCCGCGGCAGGTTTCCGACGCGGTCGAGGCCAAGCTCGCGGCGGACCAGAAGGCGCAGCAGATGGAGTTCGTGCTCCGGAAGGAGCGGAGCGAAGCCGATCGCAAGCGGATCGAGGCTCAGGGAATCGCCGACTTCCAGAGGATCGTGACGGCGGGGATCACCCCCAGCCTCCTCACCTGGAAGGGAATCGAGGCGACCCAGAAGCTGGCCGAGTCCCCGAATGCGAAGTTCGTCGTGGTGGGCGGCAAGAACGGGCTCCCGCTCATCCTGAACCCGTGAGCGCCGTCCCGGATTCACTCAACCGCGCGGGGGAGCGCTATCTGGAGATCACCTCCCGCGGTGAGGCGCTCAAGGAAGATCCTTCGCTCAACAAGGGGACCTGTTTCACACGGGAGGAACGTGAGCAGCTAGGACTCCTGGGGCTCCTGCCCCCCGGGGTCTCGACGCATGAAGAGCAGGCCGCCCGCGCGTACGGAAACTATCGCGAGGCCGGGGACGACGTGCATCGCTATCTGTTCCTCGCCTCGTTGCAGGACAGGAACGAGACCTTGTTCTACCAGCTCCTCCTCGACCACCTGGAGGAGATGGCGCCCATCGTCTACACGCCGACGGTGGGTCTGGTCTGCGAGCGCTTCAGCCACATCTATCGCCGTCCGCGCGGGATCTACATCTCCTCGGAGGATCGGGGCCGCGTCGCGAAGCTCCTCGCGAACGCGCCGCAGAAGGACTGTAGGATTATCGTGGCCACCGACAACGAGGCCATTCTCGGCCTCGGAGACTTGGGCGTCGGCGGGATGGCGATTTCCATTGGAAAGCTCGCCCTGTACACGGCCGGCGCGGGGATCCATCCATCTCTATGCTTGCCCCTCGACATCGACGTGGGCACCGACAACGAGTCCCTCCTCGCGGACCCTCTCTATCTCGGCATCCGGCACAAACGCCTGCGCGGCGAGGAATATTTCTCGCTCCTGGATGAGACCGTGGACGCTCTGGGCCGTGTGTTTCCGAAGGCCCTCATCCAGTGGGAGGACTTCGCGAACCGGAACGCGTTCGAGATCCTGAGCCGCTATCGCGAAAGGGTCCTCTCCTTCGACGACGACATTCAGGGGACGGGTGCCGTGGTGGTGTCCGGGATCCGGGCGGCGCTGCAGCAGCTCGGAAGGCGGATCGAAGAAGAGCGGGTCGTCTTTTACGGCGCGGGCGCTTCGGGCGCGGGCTGCGCCACGGCCACGCGCCGGGCGCTGCGCGACGCGGGAGTTCCGGAGAACCGGCTCAGCGCCCACGTGGTCGCACTGGATTCGCGCGGGCTGATCCTGTCGGACCGCCCACGGCTCTCGGGCGAGAAAAGAGAAATTGCGGCCGATCCCGCGCTCGTTTCCGGCTGGAGGAAGGGGCCGGACGGGAGGATTGGACTGGCTGACGTTGTTCGAGAGTTCAAGCCTACGGTGCTGATCGGCGCATCGGGACAGCCCGGCGCCTTCGACGAATCGATCGTCCGGTCGATGCTCCAGAACTGCGCCCGGCCCATCATCCTGCCTCTCTCGAATCCGACGAGCCGCGCGGAAGCAGTGCCCCGGGACCTCATCGAGTGGACGAAGGGCGCGGCGGTCGTGGGAACGGGAAGCCCGTTCCCGCCGGTCGAGCACGCGGGCGTGACGTACGAGATCGGCCAGGGCAACAACGCCCTCATCTTTCCCGGTGTCGGGCTGGGCGCCATCGCGGTCGGAGCGCGGTGGCTCCCGGACGAGGCGTTCATGGCCGCGAGCCAAGCGCTTCTTCGGTTCACGGAAACGTCGGGCCGGCCGGGATCCTCGATCTATCCGCCGCTCCGGCGGCTGCGCGAGGTTTCCTTCGCGGTGGCCGTCGAAGTCGGCCGGGCCCTCGTGAACGCGGGCGCGGCGCCCGCGCTCAAGGAGCCGATCGAGTCGCGGGTCCGGTCCATGATGTGGGAGCCGGTCTACCTGCCGTACCGTCCCGCCTAGCGGCGCGCCCGCGACTTCTATGTGCTCTGCGGAGGAGCGCCCGTGGATCCGCCGTCCCGCGGCTTGACCAGCCGCGCGCTCAGGAGCAGTGCCACACCGACGCCCGACGGGATCAATCCGATCGACCAGGCGTTCTTCTCCGCCTCCATCAGGTGGAGAAACGCGCCGATGGCGATTCCCATGACCGTGCAGACGATTCCGCCGATCAGAAGGCTGTGATACCGGCGCAGGGGGCTGTAGGTGCCGTACGCGTGCCCGTAGTCCATCACCGGGGGAGGCGGAAGCTTGGAGGGGTCCACCCCCCGCTCCAGCGCGGCGATCCGCTCCTTGTGCGTCAGCTCCGCCAGCCTTTGCTGCCCGAGCGTCCTCACGACCGCCACGGTGATGCCTCCGATGATGGCGACGATGGGAATGGCCATGGCGAACATGCTTGCGAAGCTATCCGAGTTGAAATGGAACATCACGAGCCCTCCGGCTTTTGGGGTGCGCTAGTATCGCCCTGCCTCCACCGCGTTGGACCGAGAGGCCCGGTCCCGAGGTTTCACGAAATTCCACCCCACGTGAAGGTTTTGTTGAAACCGATGACGCCCGTTCTCCGGTCCAAGCCAGAGGTGGGCACCGTCCCGGATTCCGCGGAGACAGTGTCTCCCGGGCGCTCGGAGGAACAGGGCTGGATCGAGGCCGCCCGCGCGGGAGACACGCAGGCGTTCCGGCGGCTGGTCGAGCGGTACGGCGATCGCGCCTACGGTCTGGCCTTTCGCATGCTCGGATCCGCCTCCGAGGCGGAGGAGGTGGCGCAGGACGCGTTCGTGAGGGCATGGCGGGCGCTGCCCCGGTTCCGCGGGGATTCGAGCTTCTCGACGTGGCTGCACCGGATCGTGGTGCGGCGCGCGCTGGACCGCTCGGCGGTTCTCAAGACGCGGAACGCCCGCGAGATTGCTTTGGAAGACGCGGAGGCTGTGGAACAGGGGGAGCCCGTCTCGGCCGAGGGCTCGGGGTCGGGCGATCGGTCTCGGCGGCTCGACCGGATCCTGGGATCGCTTTCCGACGTACAGCGCGCCGTCGTGATGCTGTACTACTATGAGGATCGTTCCGTGGACGAAGTCTCGAGAACGCTCGGAATTCCCGGGGGGACCGTGAAGACCCACCTTCATCGCGCACGCTCGCTCCTGCGCGCCGGCTGGATGCAGGAAGAGCGATGAACTGCGCGGAATTCGCACGCTGGCTGGATGAGGGCATGGACGGGCGCCCGGACTCCGGGGCCCGCCAGCATGCCTCGGGATGCAGCCAGTGCGCCGGCCTGCTCCACGCCCAGCGCGAAATCGAATCGCTCCTCGGCCATGAGCGAGCCGTTCCTTTACCGGATAGCTCGTCCTTCGTGGAGCGAGTCATGGTCGAGGTCGCAGCCGCGGGACGCCCGGTGGCGCGCCCCGAGCTCTGGCCCGCGATGTCGCCTCTGCCGTGGTGGGTTCAGGCGGCCGCCGACCCTGCCGCGGTGCTCGCGTGCGCCTTGGTGGCGCTCCTCCTCTGGAGGCCGGACGCTTTCTCGCAGGCGACGCGCTTCGCGTCCGAACGGTGGAGCATCCTCGCCTGGCCCGCGATCGCCTGGGCGCGGTCGGTCTTGGGGCTCGAT
Source organism: Candidatus Eiseniibacteriota bacterium (assembly GCA_041484545.1). Lineage (GTDB taxonomy): Bacteria > Eisenbacteria > RBG-16-71-46 > SZUA-252 > SZUA-252 > WS-7. Next base: position 5,439 of record JBGPHU010000070.1, read on the forward strand.
CGCCCCGCGGTGGCGCTGGGGCTCGGAATCCTGGGAGTTCTCCTGCTCGGCTGGATCTCGCTCCAGCTCTATCGATGGACCGAGCGGCTCACGCGCCGTTCGGCCGGCGCCTGAACGAGGGCTGCTGACGAGCCGCGCCTCCTACCGCCCTTTCCTCCGCCACGCGCCGTCGATCGAGTACGGCCCGCCGCCGTGCGCCGCAAGGAAGAGGAATACGAAGCAGTAGAGCACGGCCAGCTCCCCGTGATTCGCGAGCGGGACCAAGCCGTGGGGCGCGTGCGCCTTGAAGTAGGCGACCGCCATCTCGCCGCAGAGGAAGAAGGCCACGGGCCGGGTCAGGAGGCCGAGCACGATCAGGCCGCCGCCCACCAGCTCCAGCACTGCCGCAAACCAGATCAAAGTCGGAAACGCGGGGACCATCCGCGCCGCGCCCGGCTCCGCGAACCAACCGAGCATCTTCTGCGCCCCATGGCAGAAGAAGAGAAAGCCGACGACGATCCGGAGAAGCGTGAGCGCCCATTCGCTCCATCTGCCGCGCGCGTCATTCATCCTGCGCCCTCCTTTGGTGTTAGGACTCCCTCAGCGACTCCCATCCCGAACCAGAACCCCGCGTCGGAGCGTTCCGACCACGCCCGCAACGCCACGACCGCGCCAAGGAAGGCGCGCTCCTCGATGAGCCCGGTCGCGAGGATCTCCTCCCTCGCTCCCTCCATGATCCGCGCCATGTTCTCCACGAGCCCGGAAAAATGCGGCGAGCCGGAGCATCCCCCGAAGAAGATCCAGTTGTTGCGCCTCGGGGACGCTCCCGCGCGATGCAGGAGCGACACCAGCTTCTTGCCGACGTTAGGGTCGTTTCCCAGCCTGACGTAGGTCTGGATGTAGGCGCGCCACATGGCCATGACTCCCGGGGGCTCGGGCCAGATTCTGAGAATCTCGTGGTCCTCGTCCTCGAGGACGATCCTTCCGCCCGGACGCACGGCCCGCGCCATGGTCCGCACGACCGCCTCTGGGTCGGGCACGTGCTCGAGGAGGAAGCGCGCATGCGCCAGATCGAACGTGCCCCACTCCTCATCGCGCAGCGGGGAGTTCACCGCGTCCCCGACCCGGAACTCGACCCGCGCGTGCTCTCCCGCCTCGCGCGCGAGGCGGTTCGCCTCATCCACCTGCTCGGGGCTGAAGTCGATCCCGACCGCCTTGCCGGGGCCTCCCGACGCCCCGGCCATCGCGCGCGTGAGCTGGCCCAGGCCCGAGCCCAGATCCAGGATCCGCTCACCCGGCTGCACGGCGATCTCCCGGAGCGACGCCTCGTTCAGCCGCTCGTTGAGAAGCGACAGCCTTCGCTGCTCCCCGCGATCGGTTCCATGGATGTAGGAAGACGGACGGCTCAACGGCGCTCCCGCATGGCCGAGATCAACGCCTCCATATGGTCCAGATAGCGGAGGAGGGCGCGCCGCCCCAGCTCGGTGATGCGGAACTCGGTCCTGGGGAGGCGCCCTTCGTAACGCTTCGCGCAGGCCACGTAGCGCGCCTCCTCCAGCTTCCGGGCATGCACGCTCAGATTGCCGTCGGTCGCGCGCATGAGGGTCTTCAGCTCGTTGAAGGTGAGCGAGTCGTTGACGGCAAGGGCGCTCAGGATGCCCAGCCGCAGGCGTTCGTGGATGAGGCGGTCCACGTCGAGGAGGCCCACGCCGCGCGGAGTCTTTCCCCTGGGCGCTCGGCCCGGCTCAGCCACCGTAGCGCCTCGCGATCGCGATCCCGAACGCGACGTGGAGCCCGCCGAAGCCCAGGGCCATCAACGGGTCGCCCCAGACGGGCGGACCATAGAGGGCGCATGCGCCGAGAAGAACGAAGCAGAGCCCCATGAACGGGACGATCGCGACCGAGAAGAGGCCGCCGGTCACGATTCCGGTGCCGTAGAGGGCGAGCCAGAGCCCGGGCAGCCGGTCGGCGGCGCTCGACTGGAGCAGGGGAGGAGTCACGAGCGCGCCCACCGCGATGGGAAGGCCGAACGCGAGCGCGAATTTCCGGCTGGCCCCCGTAAAGAGCGGCACGTCCGACGCGCGGGCCTTTTTCGCGATCGCCCAAGCCGAGATCAGGAGCGCCAGGAGCGCCTCGGCGACCCAGACCCAAACCCATCGGGAGCGCGACGTCTGGCCCGCGGCGATCCAGGCCGCGACGAGCGCGGTGAGCCCGACCACCGCCTGCCCCTTGCCGGAAACGGCGGTGAAGGACGCAGCCCGCTCGATCGCGCCACGGATGAACGAGAGATTGTCCATCGCGCGGAGATGGAGGGGGAGCGGCTCATCGTGGGCGGCAGGAGGCTGTGGCTCGCGCATCCGATGATGCTATAGGAACGGGAGCGATCCCGGTCAAGCAGCTTTGCGGTCCAAAGTGCCGCGGGGTTCCCTGGAAACCTACTGGTCGTCCCCCGAATCGTCGTCCGAATCCTTGTCTTCCTTGTGGCTCTTCCCCATCTTGTCGGCCTTGTCGTCCTTGTCCTCGTCGTCGGTATCGCACTTGGCGCGCGCCTCGCTCGGGCGGCGGAGGAAGATCGTTCCCTGGAAGGACTCCAGCTCGATCCGGGCCCGGCCCGAGCCGAACATGGTCTCGAAGCGCTTGGACTTGATCTTTTTCAGGGTGACCGGGAAGCTCGAATCGATCCCGCCGCTGAATGTGGAGAGCGAGACTACGGCGTTGGACCGCTCGGGCATCGCGACGTCGATGCATCCATTGTGTGTCGCGAAGCGGTAGAAGCCGTCGTCGGAGACGACGCCTTCGTAGCTGACGGGTCCGTTGATCGTGGACGCTTCGACCGAATCCGATTGCGCCCCTTCGATCTCGATCCCTCCGTTCACCGACTCCGCGAAAATCGATCCGACCACGTTCGCCAGGCGGACCTTCTCGTTCACCGAGCTGGCCTCGACGCGCCCGCGGACGCCCACGGCGTAGATTCCGCCCTGCACCGAGCTGAGCGAGGCGGGCCCCGTGCCGCCCCTGACCGTGATGTCTCCCTGGACCGTCTCGGCGCGGATCTCCCCGCGCGAATCCTGAACGTCGATGTCCGTGTTCACCCCGGAGAGCTCGAGCTTCATCCATCGCGGCGCCACGATGCGATAGCGAACCGTCGCGGGGACCCAGCGCTTCGACTTCACCTTGAGGCGGATGGCCGATCCGGTCCGCTCGATCGTCACCAGATCGCGGAGGGAATGGTCCGCGGCGATCTTGAGCGCGTCTTTGTCCCAGGTCTTCACCTCGATCGCGCCGCCGAAGTTTTCGATTTCGAGAGCGGTTCCGGGGCGCACCACGATCGTGGTGTCCGGCTGGGGCACGGTTTCCGCGTCCCCATCCTCGTCCTCCGAATCGGCCGACTCGTCATCGGACGCGGCGTAGAGGCTCGTGAAGGATGGCGGATCCGGTGGCGATCCCGTCTGTTCGTCGGGACACGAGGCGGCCTGGGCAGGCAAGGGGAAGAGCGAAGCGGCTACGATGAGGACCGCAAAGATGGCGGCCGCATACGCTATGCGCATTAGCGGGTTTCCTCCGATGTGCTGGCGAGCATGGTCGCGCGCTGAAGAAGCTCCACCTTGCGGCGCATCGTCTCCGCCAGGTGCTCCTTCACGTAGGTATTCGCGGAATCCGCCGCGAGGGCGCGCCGGGCCTGATCGATCGCGAGATCGATGATGGCAAGATTGGATTCGAGCGTTCGGATCGTTGCCGGATCGAGCTGATCCCGCTGGCGCGCGAGCACCTTGCGAAGCTCGGAGATCGCCTCCTCGTGCGGGGTCTCCTCCGCGCGGGCCGCATAGACGGCTCCGGCGCCCGTCCGGACGGCGGGCTCGATCGTCGCCGAGGCCGGGGCGATCCCGCGCCCACCGTCGATCCCGGGCCCGCTGAGCGGCCCGGTCCCGGCGGCGCTGGGGGACGGTTGCGTCTCGGGAGCGCGGGCCACGGTGACAGGCCCCGGCACGACCGTGGACGCCTGGTGTCGGAGGAGCGCGTAGACCAAGCCCCCGGAGACGATCGCGACGGCGAGGCACGCGGCGAGCAGCTCGGGGAGGGAGAAGGAGTGCCGCCCGCCGCGCATGGAGCCCAACCGGATCACGCGGGCCGGCCCGGCGGCAACCGCCGCCGCCCTTGGCTCCGCCGCCGACGTTGGTCCTGCCACCGCGGTCGCGTCTTGTCCCTGCGCGATCGCCGCTTCGATCCGCGGCCAGAGCGCGGGCGGCGCCGGAGCCTGGCGGAGCTCGCGAGCCCGGGCGCGAACCCGGCTCAATCCCTCGAGCGCTGCCGAGCACTCCCCGCATTCCCCGAGGTGCGTCTCCAGCGATACGCGCTCGGCGCGGTCCATCTCTCCATCCAGGTATTCCGACAGGCGCTCCATCCAGCGGTCTTGCATCACATCGCTCCGATCATCGCGTGAGATACCGGCGCAGGATCATCCGCGCCCGGTGAAGCTGTGCCTTGGAGGTGCCGGAGGAGATCCCCAGAATTCCCGCGATCTCCTCGTGCTGATACCCTTCGACGTCATAGAGCACGAACACGGCCTTCGCTCCGTCCGGCAGGTGTTCGATGGCCCGCTCGAAATCCATCCCGAGGTCCGATCCGCCCGGACGGGCCGGCAGAGCATCCAGGATCCCCTCCTCGTCCAGAAAACGGCCTTGCTCGGTGCGGAGCGTCGCCCGGCGGGCGAGGATCACGTTGACCGCGAGCCGGTGGAGCCAGGTCCCGAACGCGGACTCGCCGCGGAAAGTGCCGAGCTTTTCCCACGCTCTCAGGAAGATATCCTGGGTGATGTCCACCGCAGCCTCGCTCGTCGTCATGCGGCGCGCCAGGTTGAAGATACGGGCGGAATGCGCCGCGTAGAGGCGCGCGAACGCTCGCACGTCGCCCCGGGCGGCGAGGGCCACGTCCTCTCGGTCCAGGTACTTCGCAGGCGTTCCTTCCGAGCCCTGGCCCGGTGTCATGGTCAAGCCGCCCGAGTAGCTCATTCACACCGTTGGATAGAAATGGGTCGCTTGGGGTTGGAACCGGCCCATGCGCGCTCCGATTCCAACCAATCGCTCCGGCCCGCCATCATAAGACGTATGTCGCCCCCGCGCACATCCGGGGCGAACAGGCGGCCCGCTTCCCGTGGTTGCCGAAACCGGGGCTGCCCCGGACGACGTAATGTGCTCGTGCGGGCGCGCCGCCCGCTTCCGGGCGCGTTCCAAGCCAGGCCAAAGGAGAGGAAGCCGATGCTCGTGATCTTCGTGCTGGCTCTGCTCGCAGCCGCGCCCACGTTCCTGGCCGCGCCCGCGCTCGCCCAGACCGCCGACTCTTCACACGTCTACAACCATTCGAAGGCACCCGAGATCCGCGCCCTGCAGACGTCCGAGCGAATCAAGGTGGACGGAAGATTGGACGAGCCCGCCTGGGCCAAGGCTACGCCCGTGGACCGGTTCACGCAGCGGGACCCCGATGAAGGGAAGCCGGTTTCGGAGCGGACGGAAGTCCGCATCCTGATCGGTGAGGACGCGCTTTACGTCGGGGCGCGTCTCTACGATCGGGAGCCCGGGAAGATCCGCCGCCGGCTCGTGCGACGCGACGAGGATCTCGCGTCCGATTACTTCGCGCTTCTTCTCGATTCCTATCACGATCACCTGACCACGTATCGATTCCGGGTGAATCCGGCGGGCTCCTACGACGACTCCTACATCGACTCCCGCGGCAACGAAGATTTCTCCTGGGATCCGATCTGGCGCGTCCATACGACCATCGATTCTCTGGGCTGGACCGCGGAGATGGAGATCCCCCTCTCCCAGCTCCGCTACAACCCGGCCGCCGAGGCGGTGTGGGGGATCCAGATGCGCCGGTGGATCGACCGCAAGCAGGAGCTGGCGGAATTCTCGTTCACGCCTAAGAAGGAGCAGAGCGACGCGAGTCGCTACGGGCACCTGGTCGGCCTGGGGCAGCTCTCGTCGCCCCGTCATTTCGAGGTGCTTCCGTACAGCCTGGCCAAGGCGGACTACCACGACGTCGCGCGGGGAGACCCGTTCCGGAACGGGTCCGACAAGGCCGGATCGCTCGGAGCCGACCTCAAGTACGGTCTCACGAGCAATCTCACTCTCGACGCCACCGTGAATCCGGACTTCGGCCAGGTCGAGGTCGATCCCGCCGTCGTGAACCTGACCGCGGTGGAGACCTTCTTCCCGGAGCGGCGGCCGTTCTTCGTGGAAGGGGCGGATCTCTTTCGATTCGGCCAGTCGCGAAGCTCCAACAACTTCAATCAGACGATCCCGTTCCATGCGCGCCGGATCGGCAGGTCGCCGCAGCTCTCGCTCGACGGCGCCGATTTCAATTTCGTGGACAGCCCGTCCGTGACCACGATCGATACCGCGCTCAAGCTCACGGGGAAGACGCGCGCGGGCTGGTCGGTGGGCGTCCTGGACGCGCTCACGTCGCGCGAGCGCGCGCACTATCTGGACAGCCTCGGCGTGGAGCGCACCGAGCCGGTGGAACCGCTCACGAACTATTTCGTGGGGAGGCTTCGCCGCGAGCTGGACCAGGGCAACACATCGGTGGGGGTCCTCGGAACCGGGGTCGTGCGCGAGGGGTCGGACCCGTCGCTCACGTCCATGCTCCGTTCCCGCGCCTACGTCTCCGGCGTGGATTTCAACCGGTTCTGGTCCGGCCGGAACTGGTCGCTCGACGGGTTCGTCCTGGGAAGCCACGTCCAGGGCAGCGCCGCGGCGATCGATCGCGCGCAGCGCTCGAGCGTCCGCTACTACCAGCGCCCGGACGCGACGCACCTGCGCTACGACCCGACGCGCACGACGCTGAATGGGGGCGCCGGGCAGCTCTCGCTGAACAAGATCGGCGGCAAGCACTGGCAGGGTTCGGCCACCTATCAGGACTGGAGCCCGGGCTTCGAGATCAACGACGTGGGGTACATGAACGCCGCCGACGTCCGCGGCTTCTCCACGATCGCGCTCTACAAGGAGAACAAGCCGGGGCGGATCTTCCACAACTGGGACGCGTTCGTCTTCACGAACCATTCCGCGAATTACGCTGGGGACCTGACCTATCAAGGGTACGAGGCCGACGCGGAGGGCACGTTCCACAACTACTGGTACGGAGACGTCCGCGTCTCCTGGTATCCCGGGGCCTACGACGACCGGCTAACCCGCGGTGGACCCATGTCGCGCGTTCCTCCCGGCGGCCGCATCCGGCTGACCATGGATTCGGACATGCGAAAGAGCTATCTCTACGGCTGCCAGGGAAACTGGTCGTGGGACGACGCCGGCGGCCGCTCGGCGCAGTTCACCCCGTTCCTGCGTCTCCATCCGGCTGCCGCGGTGCTCCTGAGCTTCGATCCCACGATCCAGGTCTCCCGCAACATGGCGCAATATGTCTCCACGGTCGCGGATCCCACAGCGACCGAAACCTATGGCGGGCGCTACGTCTTCGCGACCCTGGAGCAGACTTCGGTCTCGCTCGCCACGCGGCTCAACTGGACCTTCTCGCCCAAGCTCAGCCTCCAGCTCTACCTCCAGCCCTTCGTGGTCTCGGGCCTCTACAGCCACATGAAAGAGCTGCGCCGGCCGAGGACCTACGATTTCGACGTCTACGGGAGGCAGACCGGCACGATCGCGCGCGATCCCTCCGGCCTCTACACGATCGATCCCGACGACCTGGGACCCGCCCCCTCGTTCACGTTATCAGACCCGAACTTCAACTTCCGCTCGCTGCTGGGGAACGCGGTGATGCGCTGGGAGTACCGTCCCGGCTCGGCGATCTTCCTCGTGTGGACGCAGAACCGCAGCGAGTCCCAGCCCTTCGGGGACTTCGACTTCTCCCGCGATTTTCGGGCCATGCTCAAGTCCGGCCCCGAGAACATCGTCGCGGTAAAGGCGACCTACTGGCTCGGGATTTGAATCCGAATCTGCTATCCTGACCGCTTCTCCTTCCGATCAACCTCACTCAACCGGAGAAGCGATCATGGCCGACGTGCAATCGTTCATCCGGCCGGCGGAGGGCTTTCGCTCCCGCGAGGCCGCCAGCTTCTACGCCCAGCTCGAGGATCAGGCCCGTATTCTCCGCGAATCCGTTCAGGGGATGACGCCCCAGGAGCTCGAATGGCAGCCGGAGCGCGGCATGAACACCATCGGGATGCTCCTGGCGCACAACGCCGTCGTCGATGTCTTCTGGACCCAGCTTGCGATTCTCGGAATCAAGGACACCGATAGTCAGCCAATCCTTGGAATCTCGATGGACGACGACGGCATGCCGCTCGCTCCGGACGCGGAGGGGCCGGCCAACCTCAAGGGGAAGCCGCTCGCTTTTTACGAGGATCTGCTCGCCCGCGGACGCGCCTACGTGAGGGAGGCATGGGCCAAGGTCTCGGACGCGGACATGGACAGGGAAATGTCGAGGGAACGTCCCGATGGTAGCCATCGGGTCTTGAGCGTCCGCTGGGCCATGTACCACATCCTCGAGCATTACGCGGGGCACCGCGGGCAGGTCCAGCTCCTCCGGCACCTCTACGGCGCGACCGTCGGCTCTCACGCCAGGTAAGCGCGCGCCCATGGAGCGGAACAAGGGCGACCGCGGTCGCGGGACCGTGCGCTACGTCGTCTACACCTGGATTCCCGAAGAGATGCTAGCCGAGTGGAACGACTGGCACAACCGCGTGCACATCCCGCGGGTGCTCGCCGCGCCCCAGATGCAGA
>JBGPHU010000071.1:0-14132 GCA_041484545.1 Candidatus Eiseniibacteriota bacterium
GATCGCGTCCGGGATCTTCGACGACGTGCAGACCTACAAGGAAGGTCCTCGAGCGGCGCTCGTGAAGATATTGCAAGAATTGGATCCCCGGTCGATCGGCATCAACGTGTCGCAGGACGATGCTCTCGCCGACGGGCTGACGGCCGGGCTGCGCGACCACCTCGTGGATTCGCTGTCGGGCACGCCCTACGGTTCGCGACTCGTGCCGGCCGAACGATTCCTCTCGCTCTTGCGCGGAATCAAGATTCCCGCGGAGCAGGCGCTGATGCGGCGCGTCGTCCTGGAAACCGAAGGGATGTTCGATCGGGTCCAAAGCCAGCTCCGGATCGGCATGACCGCCCGGGAGATCGCCGCGCGCTTCCACAAGGAGGCGGAGCGCGCGGGCGTCCCCCCGGCGTGGTCGCCCCCGTACTGCCCGACGGTCACGATCGGCTCCAAGGCCGCGGTGGGGCACGTCCGGCCGGCGGACGAGGCGATTCACAAGGGATGCATCGTCCACGTCGATTTCGGCATCACCCGCGACGGCTATTGCTCCGACCTTCAGCGCATGTGGTACGCGGCTCCCGAGGGCGGAGGGTCGGCGCCCGACGTGGTGCGCAAGGCCTACACCGCCATCGTCGAGTCCATCGATCTCGCAGCGAAGGCGCTCCGTCCCGGGGTCGCCGGCTGGGAGGTGGATCTCAAGGTCCGCGAGCACCTGGCGTCGCTCGGGTACCCGGAATACGCGCACGCGCTCGGCCACCATCTGGGCCGCGCCGTCCACGACGGCGGGGGCGTGCTGGGCCCGCGATGGGAACGGTACGGAAAGTCCCCCTTCGAGACCGTGCGCGAGGGGAGCGTGTACACGCTCGAGCCCAGCATCTACCTGGCGGGCCACGGGCTCGTCTCGCTCGAGGAGGACGTGGTCGTCCGCGCCGCGGGCGCCGAGTTCCTCTCCCGCTTCCCGCGGGAGCTGCCGGTCCTCCCACTCCGGTAGCGATGTCCCGAATCCGCGTCCTCGACCCCTCCGTCATCGGAAAGATTCGCGCGGGCGAGGTCGTGGACAGGCCCGCCGCGGTCGTGAAGGAGCTGGTCGAGAACGCGATCGACGCGGGCAGCAGCCTCATCGCCATCCACGCTGCGTCCAGTCCGGAGCGGTCCATTCGCGTCCAGGACGACGGCGCGGGGATGTCACGTGAGGACGCGCTCCTGGCCCTTCGGCCGCATGCCACCAGCAAGATCGAATCCGCCGACGATCTCTCGAGAATCCGCACGCTGGGTTTCCGCGGAGAGGCGCTCGCAAGCATCGCCGAGGTGTCGCGGCTCTCGCTCTCGACGAGATCCTCCGACGATCTGACCGGGACCCAGGTCGAAGCGCTGGGGGGGGCCGTGATCCAGGTCTCCGGCGTGGGACGCGCCGTTGGAACCACCGTCCTGGTCGGGGACCTCTTCTTCAACACGCCCGCGCGGCTCCGCTTCCTCAAGTCGCGGGAGGCTGAGATCCGGGTGCTGAGCCGCGTCGTATGGAACTACGCGCTGACCTATCCGCGAGTGCACTGGAGATTCTCGGTCGAAGGCCGCGAGGACACCGATCTGCCCGAGGCGCGCGACCTGGTGGAGCGATGGGAGGTTCTCTACGGGCGCGGATCGGAAGACGGCTCCGCCGAATTCGACCACGAAGCCGGAGGCGTCCACGTGAGCGGCGTGCTCGGCGCTCCCGAGCAGGCGCGCGCCTCCCGCGATTATCAGACCTTTGCGGTGAACGGACGCGTGGTCTCCTCGGCCACCCTCGCGGCGGCGTTGCGCCAGGGGTTCGGAAATCTGCTCCCCGGCGATCGCTACCCGCTCGCGCTGGTCATGATCGAAATCGATCCCGGGCAGGTGGACGCCAACGTGCATCCGACCAAGCGCGAGGTCCGATTCCGCGACGAGGCGCGCGTGTTCCAGGTGCTGCGCCGCGCCGTGGAGGCCTCCATGCGCCGGTACGTGCCTTCGGGCATCTCGTTCGGGGACGCGGGCCAAGTAGGCGAGCCGGGAGAGGGCGCCGGCGGATACCGCGTGGCTTCCGGCGGCTCGTCGGTCGGTACCCTCGCGGAAGCCGCCTCCGGAATCCAGACCGAGTCCGGCGGCGCGCTCCTCCTCGCGCTGGGCACGGCGCCCGCCGGCCCTGCCGAGGCGGCCGAGCGCGAGGGCGGAGATCTTGCGGAGAGCCTGGGCGAGCCCGAGATCGAAATCTGGCAGCTCCACGACCGCTATCTCTTGGCGCCCATCCGCGGCGGTCTGGTGATCGTGGATCAGCACGCCGCGCACGAGCGGATCCTCTACGAGGAGGCGCGCGCGCATCTCTACAGCGGGACGGGGGCGAGCCAGGTGCTCCTCTTCCCGCGCGTCGTGGATCTCACGCCCGCCGAGCTGGACGCGCTTCTCATGATGGAGCCACACCTGCGCCGGCTCGGGTACGAGGCCTCACTCTTCGGCGAGCGGCAGGTCGCGGTGCGCGGCGTGCCCGCCTCGATCCCCGAGGAGGCCGCCATCGACTCGCTGAAGGCCGTCCTCGCGTCGGTGGATACGCTCGGCGAAGGAGGGGATCCTCCGGAGGAACACATCGCGAAATCCTTCGCCTGCCACGCCGCGGTCAGGAGCGGTCAGGCCCTTCGCCCGGTCGAGCGCCGTGCGCTTTTCGACCGGCTTTTCGCCACGAGCCTCCCGCATGGCGATCCGCACGGACGCCCCACCTACGTCCGGGTCTCGATGGAGGAGCTGGATCGCCGCTTTGGGCGCCGGTAAGGATCGGCCTCACACGAAACGCATCGTCCTGGTCGGCTCCACCTCGTCGGGGAAGAGCCTCGTCGCGCTCGAGCTCGCGGATCGTCTCGGCGGGGAGATCGTCGGCGCCGACTCCCGCCAGATCTACCGGGGGCTCGAAATCGGAACCGAAGCGCCCACCCTCGAGGATCGCGCGCGCGCGCCGCACCACTTCGTGGCCTTCCTGGACCCCGCGGAGATCTATAGCGCCGGCCGCTACGGCGGCGAGGCCCGCGCCGTGGTGCGCGACATCGAGGCGCGCGGGAGAATCCCGATCGTGGCCGGCGGATCGGGGCTCTACATCCGGGCGCTCGTCCAGGGGCTCTTCCAGGGACCCGCGCGGGACGACGCCATCCGCGCGCGGCTCATGCGCCGGATCCGGGAGGAGGGGCTGGATACCCTGCGCGAGGAGCTTCGCGGCGTCGACCCGGAAGCCCACGCCGCGATCCTGCCCGGAGATCCGGTCCGCGTCGTGCGCGCGCTCGAAGTCCACGAGCTGACCGGTCGCCCCATCACGGCGCTCCGCCGGGAGCGGGCGCCCGAGCCCATGCAGGCGTTCCTCTTCGGATTGCGCTGGAGCCGTCCCGCGCTCGCCCAGCGCATCGCCGCGAGGCTGGCGAAACAGCTCGAGCGGGGATTTCTCGAGGAGGCGCGGCGCCTTCTCGAGGCGCCCCTTCCGGAAGAAGCGCCGGGCCCGCGGACGCTCGGCTACCGGGAGCTTCTGGCGCATCTCCGTGGCGAAACGACGCTGGATGCGGCGCGCGAGCGGATCGCGCTCAAGACCCGCCAGCTCGCGAAGCGGCAGGAGACCTGGTTTCGTCTCACGCCGGGGGTGCACTGGATCGATCTTTCGGGCCCCGAGGATCTCGCGCGCGCGGCGCGCTCGATCCAAGATCGGCTTGACCGTGCGGCGGACAGGCCCTAGCCTCTGCTCCGTCCAACCAACGTGCGAGCGGGCATAACTCAGTGGTAGAGTGTCAGCTTCCCAAGCTGAAGGTCGCGGGTTCAAATCCCGTTGCCCGCTCCATTTTTTCTCACCGTTCCTGCCCCTCTTCACGTCCGCGGCCTGAGCCTCGGGAGACATCCGGCATTCAAGCTGTACTTGATTCGACGGCCCGAAGTGCTTAGAATCACTCGGCCTTATTCCCATCGCGCATTTCTTCCGAGGAACCCCCGTGATCGGTCTCAGTGATCCGTTTACCGTAGCCGGTCTCGACCCGGCCGGACTCGCCGCGAAGCTCGGCATCCGGCAGGGCGAGCGCATCCTGGCCATCAACGACATCGTGCTCCAGGACGAGATCGACTTCGCGTCTCAATCCTCCGAGGAGTTTCTCCGGGTGCGTGTTCTGGACCGGGACGGCGCGGTGCGCGAGGTGGAGGGGCGGCGGGAATACGGGGTGCCATTCGGCGCCGAATTCGAGGCGCGCCAGCCCAAGCGATGCCACAACAACTGCCTCTTCTGCTTCGTCTATCAGCACCCGAAAGGGGTCAGGCGCGAGCTTCTGATCAAGGACGACGACTACGTGTTCTCCTTCGTGCACGGAAACTTCATCACACTCACCAACCTCTCCGAGCCCGAGTTCCAGCGCATCGTCGACGAGCGTTTGTCTCCGCTCTACGTCTCGGTGCACGCGACGGATCCCGAGGTTCGCGTGCGCATGATGAAGAACCCCAAGTCCGGGAAGATCATGGAGCAGATCGACCGGCTCGCCCGCGCGGACATCGAGATCCATACCCAGCTCGTGATCTGTCCGGGGTGGAACGACGGTGCGATTCTCACGAAATCGATCGAGGACTTGGGCGCGCGCCACCCCGGAGTCGCCACGATCGCGGTTGTCCCGGTGGGACTCACGAAGCATCGCGAGCGGCTTCCGGGTCTCCGCGTGTTCACGCGGGAGGACGCCCGGGCGGCGCTGGACGAAGTGCATCGCTTCCAGAAGCAGTTCGCGAAGCGCCTGAAGACCCGGCTCGTGTTCGCGGCCGACGAGATGTACGCCCTGGCCGGCGAGGAGGTCCCTCCCGCCAAGGCCTACGAGGGCTTCCCGCAAATCGAGAACGGGATCGGGATGCTGCGCCGGACCATCGACCGATGGATCGCAGGGGAAGATACCGTGTTCGCGCGGAACGGAAAGCGCGAGCGCGTGGCCGTGGTGACGGGCACGAGCGCCGCGCCCACGCTCGTGCGGATCCTCGCGGAGCGCCCACCGACCTCGGTGGACGCCTCGCTCTGCGTGGTCCGGAACGACTACTTCGGGGAGACCGTCACGGTGAGCGGACTTCTGGTTGGCGCCGACATCGAGCGCGCGCTCGGGAGCGCGGGTCCCTTCGACCGGGTGCTCCTGCCTCCGAACTGCCTCAAGGAAGAAGAGCTGTTCCTGGACGATCGCACCAAGAGCGACCTCGAGAAGACACTCGGCGTGCCGGTTCAAATCGGCTTCGACGCCGCGCGCGTCTGACCGCCGCCGTGCTCCCCATCGTCGCCATCGTCGGACGTCCGAACGTCGGGAAGTCCACCCTGTTCAACCGCATCTTAGGCCAGCGGACGGCGATCGTGGACGAGCTTCCCGGCCTTACGCGCGACCGGCACTACGCCGAGGCGAACTGGAACGGGCGCTCGTTCCTTCTCGTGGACACGGGCGGCATCGATCCGGCCAGCGCCCAGCCCATCCAGCGCCAGATCGTGAAGCAGACCGACTACGCGATCGAGGAGGCCGACCTCACGATGCTCGTGCTCGATTCGCGCGAGGGGATCACGCCGCTCGATCTCGACGTCGCCGATCGGATCCGCAAGCGCGGGCGTCCCGCGCTTCTCGTGGTGAACAAGGTGGACGCCTCACGGCCCGAATCCGAGCTGGCCGAGTTCTACTCGCTCGGTCTCGGCGAGCCGATTCCGATCTCCGCGCTCCACGGCCGCGGCTCGGGCGACCTGCTCGATCTCGTCACGGGAGCCCTACCCGTCGCGGAGCCGCCGCCGCTCGATACCGGCGCGATCCGGATCGCGGTGGTGGGACGGCCGAACGTCGGCAAGTCCTCGCTCGTGAACCGGCTCCTGGGTCAGGAGCGCATGGTGGTCGACGCGGCCCCGGGAACCACGCGGGACGCGGTGGACACCTCGATCGTCCGTGGAAACCAGACCTACACGCTGGTAGACACGGCGGGCATGCGCCGCGAGGCCAAGGTTCACGATCCGGTCGAGTTTTATGGCATAACACGCGCTCTGCGCGCGGTTTCCAGGGCCGACATCGTGCTCCTGGTCGTGGATGTCTCCCGCGAGCCGGCGAAGCAGGAGGCGCGTCTCGCAGCACTCGCGGAGGAACGCACCAAAGCGATCGTAGTCGTCTTCAACAAGTGGGACCTGGTGGAGGATCCGGTCGCGTCGCGGCCTGCCATCGAGGAGGAGTTCACGCGCATGTATCCCTTCCTCGAGCACGCTCCGCGGATCTACGTCTCCGCCAAGTCGGGCGCGGGGGTGGGGAAGATCCTTCCCGCGAGCGAGCGCGTCTATCGGGAGTACTCGCGGCTCATCTCCACGCCCGAGCTGAACAAGGCGATCCAGGAGATCCTGAACCGCGTGCGGCCCCCGGCGACGCCGTCCGGGCGGCACCTCAAGCTGTACTACGCCGCGCAGACGTCCACCAAGCCGCCGACCTTCGCTTTGTATGTGAACAATCCTCGATATCGGATCAAGAATTATGTAAGTTACCTGGAGCGTGGTTTGCGGGAGAGGTTCGGCTTCCAGGGAATTCCGATCGTGCTGGACTGGAAGCGGAGCCAGTAGAAGAAGCGAGCTCCCCAGTCGCAGCGCGGAGGCGCCGATACCACTCCTCCTCACCTCGATCGTAATCGGATTTCTCCTCGGCGGGCTTCCCTCCGGCCTCTGGATCGGCCGCTCTCGCGGCGTGGATCTCAGGTCTGCGGGAAGCCGGAACATCGGAGCCACGAATGCGTACCGCGTGCTCGGCGCGCGCTGGG
Organism: Candidatus Eiseniibacteriota bacterium; assembly: GCA_041484545.1. GTDB lineage: Bacteria > Eisenbacteria > RBG-16-71-46 > SZUA-252 > SZUA-252 > WS-7. The sequence goes on from JBGPHU010000071.1 coordinate 6,757, forward strand.
GCATCCTGGTTTTCGCGCTCGACGCGGCGAAGGGATTCCTCGCGGCGCTCGCGCCGTTCCTGCTCGCGCCCATGTTCCGCCTGCACTTCGCGCCCGGGGGGCTTTTCTCCGGCTCGACGTTCGATACCCTTCTCATGGCTTCGCTCGCCGCGGGTGTGGCGGCGATCCTCGGGCATGTGTTCTCGCCGTGGCTCGGATTCAGCGGCGGGCGCGGCGTGGCAACGAGCCTCGGCGTGTTCCTCGCGATCGTTCCCGATCCGACGCTCCTCGCGTTCGGTCTGTGGATCGCGCTCGTGCTCGTGAGCCGGCGCGTCTCGGTCGGCTCCATCGGGGCCGCGCTCCTGTACCCCGTGCTGGTGTTCTTCCTCCGCCGCCATGATCCGCATCAAATCCTCCTCGTCTCCATCACCGCGCTCGTCTCGCTCCTCGTGATCGTCCGCCACAAGGCGAACATCGAGCGCCTCCTCGCCGGCACGGAGCCTCCGCTCGGCCGGGGCGGCGGATCCGGGAATCCCACGCCGCGCCCCGGGGGCGGGCCATGAGAATCGGGGTCATCGGCGGCGGAGGGTGGGGGACCGCGCTTGCGCTCATCCTCGCTTCGAGGGACCACGAGGTCCGCCTCTGGGTGTACGAGCCGGAGGAAACGGAGCGGATGGCGCGCGCGCGAGAGAACGTGACCTTCCTTCCCGGCGTTCGGATCCCGGAACGCATTCTCATCACGAACTCGATTTCCGAAGCCGCGCGGGACGCCGAGATGGTCGTGCTGGCCACCCCTTCGCGCGCGATCCGCGACGTGGCGAAGCGGCTCCTCGACGAGGCGGGCGACCACCTGGGCGCGTCGCAGGCGATCGTGATCGGAAGCAAGGGGCTCGAGCCCGGGACGATGCTCCGGATGAGCGAGGTCCTTTCCCAGGTTCTTCCGGCGCCCCTCCATCCCCGGCTCGTGGTTCTCACGGGCCCGAGCCACGCCGAGGAGGTGTCGCGCCATGTTCCGACCGCTGTCGTCGCGGCCTCGACCCACGGCGCCTCCGCGGAGCTTGTCCAGGGAGCGTTCTCGACCGAGTGGTTTCGCGTGTACACCAACGACGACGTCATCGGCGTCGAGATCGCGGCCGCGCTCAAGAACGTGGTCGCGATCGCGGCCGGGATCTGCGACGGCCTCGGCTTCGGCGATTCCACGAAAGGGGCGCTCCTCACGCGCGGGCTGGTGGAGATCGCACGGCTCGGGGAAGCGCTCGGCGCGCGCCCGGGGACCTTCTACGGGCTCGCGGGAATGGGAGACCTGATCGCCACGGCCATGAGTCGGCACAGCCGGAACCGGCGCCTGGGCGAAGCGATCGGCAAGGGGATGAAACTCGAGGAGGCGCTCGCGGCCTCGAAGATGGTCGTCGAGGGCGTGGGCACCGCGCACGCCGCCGTCGACCTGGCGCGGCGGCACGCAGTCGAGCTTCCCATCGCGGAGCAGGTCCGCGCGATTCTCTACGACGGCAAGAGCGCCATGACGGCGATTCGAGAGTTATTGACACGGGATCTGAAGGCAGAACCACGAGCGTTGACGAGGAGGTGACCGCGTGAGATCGATTCCGACCGGACGGCTCTACTATTCCATCAGCGAGGTCAGCGAGATGATCGGGGTCAAACCCCACGTTCTCCGGTACTGGGAGACGCAATTCAAGATGCTGCGTCCCAAGAAAGGGCGGGGAGGCGCGCGCATGTATCGGAAGCGCGACGTCGAGATTCTCTTCGAGGTGAAGCAGCTTCTCTACGATCACCGCTTCACCATCGCCGGGGCGCGCAGGAAACTCTTGGACGATAGGAACAGCAAGGAGCAGATGGAGCTCACCTTCGCCCGCACCGATCGCGAGGAGATGCTCCGCGCGCTCCGGCGGGACCTGGAGGGGCTTCTGTCACTCTTGCAGCCATCGAACGGCGCCCGGGCTCGGGCGCGGAAGTGACGTCCGGAGCCCCTTGTAGGCGTACTGGTCCTTGGTATAGGATGTGCGCGTTCAACTTCAGAGACCCCTGAGGTCGGGGCGTAGCGCAGCCCGGTAGCGCACCTCCTTGGGGTGGAGGTGGTCGCAGGTTCAAATCCTGTCGCCCCGACCATTGAATCGATGCGTACGTCTCCGCCCCGCGGCCCGAAACCCGGGGCGTTCTCGTTCTGCCCCGATATCCGAGGGTGATCCATGACCGACCTGGGATACAGCCTCGCGTCACTTCTGGTCCGCCGCCTCCCTCCGGGCGCGATCGATGCGCTGGCGGACGCGATCTCCGACGGCTACGTGCTGACCCATCCGGCGCGGGCCTTGGCCGTGGATCGAAATCTCGCATGGATCTGGAGCGATTCGAATCGGGAGGGGGCTCCGCCCCGCGCCCGCGAAACGTATCGAGCCTTCGCGCGGGCGCTCCGGGATTTCCTCGCGCACGAGCCCGGCGGCAAGGGCCCCAGCGTGCGGCTCTCCGGGGGGGCGCGCGCGTCGCTTCAGGCCGCGCGCCGCTCGGGCTTCGGCGCCGTGCTGGTGAGCGGCCACTTCGGGCCGTGGGAGAAGGCGCTCCAGTGGCTCGCCGAAGAGCTGGGAGGCGTCCAGGCGCTCGCCGCGCACCACAAGCTGGCCGCGGTGGACCGGTTCTTCATCGCGCAGCGCGCGCGCGGCGGTGTGCGCACCCTCTGCTCGAGCCGCCCCGTCCGGACCGCCATCCAGAGCCTCAAGGCCGGCGGCTGGATCGCGGCCCTCGCCGACCGGCCCCGCCCGGGCGCCTCGGAGCGTCGAGGGATCGTGCCCATCGATCCGGGCCCGCTTCACCTCGCGCGGCGGGCCGGAGCGCTCGTCCTCCCCGGCGTCTCAACCTTTGCGCCGGACGGCGCGCTGGAGATCGATTTCGATCCTCCGTTCTCGCTCGATCCAGGGCGCGGAGGGATCCCGGTGAGCCAGGGAGTCGCGCGGCTGCAGGCCTTCTTCGACGCCCACGTGAGGGCGCATCCGACGCAGTGGTTCACGTGGAGCGCGGCTCGCGGCCTCAGCGCTTCGTGTTCGTGAGGGCGATGGCCGTGATCCCCGCCCGGGACGCCGAGACGACCGTGGGCGCCGTCGTGCGGGGCGTGAAGGGCGCGGTTCCGGGGATCACGGTCCTCGTGATCGACGACGGATCCGCGGACGGGACATCGGCCGCCGCGCGCGAGGCGGGCGCCGACGTGATCCGTCACGACGTGAACCGCGGTAAGGGCGCGGCGCTCCAGACCGGTTTCGACGAGGCGGCCCGGCGCGGCGTGGAAGGGGTGCTGACGCTCGACGCGGACGGCCAGCACGATCCAGCCTATGCGGCGCGGTTGCTCGCCGCGCTGGATCGTTCCGATGTGGTGATCGGCTCGCGGGACGGCGACCGTGCCGGGATGCCGTGGGTCCGGCGCGCGACCAATTCCGTCATGACCCGGATCGTCTCGGGCCTCGCGGGGAAGAGGATCGAGGACACGCAGTCCGGCTACCGCGCCTTCCGCGCCAAGGTCTTGGCCCAGGTTCGTCCCCAGAGCAGCCGCTTCGAATACGAGTCGGAGTTCCTGATCGAGGCCGGCCGGAAGGGCTTCACAATCGGGGCGGTCCCGATTCCGACGCTCTACAACGCTCCCGGCAGTCACATCGATCCCTTCCGCGACACGGCGCGATTCATCCGGCTCCTCTTCAGACGCTGGACGCATTGATGGACATCCTCGTCACGAACGACGACGGCATCCATGCCGATGGGCTCCGGTCGCTCGCGCGGGCGCTCCGGCCTCTCGGCAGCGTCACCGTCATAGCGCCCGATCGGGAGCAGAGCGCGGCCAGCCATGCGCTGACCCTCCATCGGCCGCTCCGGATCAAGAAGGTCGAAGAGGGAGTGCTGAGCGTGGACGGGACTCCGACCGATTGCGTGCTCCTCGGCGTGCACGGGTTTCTGAAGCGGAAGCCGGATCTCGTGGTGTCCGGTATCAACCACGGCCCCAACATGGGGAACGACACGAGCTATTCGGGGACCGTGGCGGCGGCGGTGGAGGGGACGTTTCTCGGAATCCCCTCGGTCGCGCTCTCGCTCGCGACCTGGGACGAGGCAGACTTCGAGCCGGCGGCGATGGTGGCGCACGATCTCGTGAAGACCTTTGTCGCGCGCGGCATGCGCCCCGGGATGTGCGTCAGCGTGAACATCCCGCCCATCGCGCGCGCGGCGATGAAGGGGATCCGGATCACGCGGCTGGGGAAGCGCGTCTTCCGCGACGTGATCGTGGAGAAGACCGATCCGCGCGGGAAGCTCTACTACTGGATCGGCGGCGAGGATCCCACCTGGGAGCCCGACGAGCTGAGCGATTTCAACGCGGTGAACGAGGGCTACGTCTCGGTGACGCCGCTCATTCTCGAGCTGACGGACTACAAGGCCATCGTCGAATTGGAATCGTGGGGGTTGAAGCTTGCCGGGACAACCTGATTACGCCGTTGCGCGGCGGCGCATGGTCGAGGAACAGCTCCGAGGCCGCGGAATAAAGGACGAGCGCGTTCTCCGGATCATGGCGGCGGTTCCGCGCCATCTCTTCATCGATCCGACCTTCTTGAGCCGCGCGTACAGCGATCACGCCCTTCCGATCGGACAGGAGCAGACCATCTCGCAGCCGTACATGGTCGCGCTCATGACCCAGACGCTGGGGCTTACAGGGGACGAGAAGGTGCTCGAAATCGGAACCGGCTCGGGGTACCAGACCGCGTTGCTCGCGGAGCTGGCGGCCCGCGTGTTCTCGATCGAGCGGATTCCCGAGATCGGGATCGCGGCGCGCGAGCGGCTAACGGGCATGGGCTATTCCAACGTGATCTTCCGCATCGGGGACGGCACGATGGGCTGGCGCGAGATGTCCCCCTTCGATCGCGTGATCGTGACCGCGGGCGCGCCCCATGTCCCGTCCTTTCTCGAGGAGCAGCTCCGGATCGGCGGATGGGGGATCGTCCCGGTGGGCGACGCATCCAACCAGAGCCTGGTGCGCGTGACCCGATCCGATGCGGGGCTTGGCGAGGAGGTGCTCTGCTCGTGCACCTTCGTCCCGCTGATCGGAAGGGAAGGTTGGTCCCCTGAAGAAACGGCCTGATCCCGAGCGTCCCCGGCCGAATCCCTCGCCCGAGCCGGTAAAATCAGCGCGGAAGCGCAGTTGACCGGATGAAGGCCGCGTTGGTAGACTGCGCCCGAGGGAAACCCGGCCCTCAGTCTGCACGTGTGCGGTCCGTGTCGGGGCGTGGCTCAGCCTGGTAGAGCACCTGGTTCGGGACCAGGGGGTCGGAGGTTCAAATCCTCTCGCCCCGATATCCATGTGACCGCCGCCTGATCCGGGACCGATCGACCCTCTCCCCATGATGCATACTCGCCATGAGCGCCTGGTCGCTCACGCGCACGGAAGCGTTCAGGGAGTCGGCTTCCGTGTCTTCGTCCACGGTTCGGCCCAGTCGCTCGGACTCGCCGGAACGGTGAAGAACTGCCGCGACGGATCCGTCCGGGTGGAGGCCGAAGGGCCGAGGGCTCTCCTGGATCGGCTCCTGGCGATCTTGAGGGAAGGCCCTCCCGGGGCGCGCGTCACGCGCGTCACGGAGGAGTGGGGTGAGCCGCAGGGTCTGAAGCGGTTCACGATCTTGCCGACGTGAGAGGGACATGCGCGAGGAGAACGAAGGATTCGTAACCGACCTCACCGCCGCGATGCGCCGCGGGCTGGAACGGGGTCTGCTCGAAGCCGATGAGATCGAGGCCCTCCTCCATGCTCCGGATTTCGATGCCGGCGCGTTCGACACCTTCCTCGCCGAGGCCCGGCGCCGCGGCGTCCGGTTTCCCGAGGACCTGGACGGCACCGGTGAACCCGAGGCTCCCGCCCCCATCGATCATGCGATCACCGACATCGAGCGCCGGTATCTGGCGGAGATCCAGCGCTTCCCCTTGTTGCGCCGCGAAGCTGAGCAGGAGCTGTGGAACGCGATGCGACGCGGGGACGAGAACGCGCGGAAGTCGCTCATCCTCGCCTATCTCAGGCTCGTCGTCGCGATCGCGCGGAACTACCGGAACCGCGGCGTCGAGTTCCTGGACCTGATCGAGGAGGGTAATCTAGGCTTGATCACCGCGGTTGACCGCTACGACGTGGACCGCGGTGTGCACTTCAGCACCTACGCCACCTGGTGGATCCGCCAGGCGCTCGCGCGCGGGGTCGCGAACCAATCGCGCACCGTGCGGATCCCGATCCACGTGCTCCAGATGGTGCGCCGCTACGTCGCGACGGACCGGCGGCTGGAGCGCGAGCTGAGGCGCCGTCCCGAGGTGGACGAGATCGCCCGCGAGCTGGGCGTGGCCCTGGGTCGCGCGAACCGCCTGCGCACCCTGATCCACGCCATCCGCACCCTCGACGTGGATCTGGGCGGGGACGCCTACCACGGCCTCATCGACAGCGAAGCGCTGGAACAGCAGCCGTCCATCGACCAGATCGTCGAGATGCAGATGCGAAACAAGCATCTCGACGAGTTTCTGAAACAGCTCTCGGGGCGCGAGGAGGCGATCCTACGGCTCCGATACGGCTTCTACGACGACAAGCTGCACACGCTGGCGGAGGCGGGAGAGCAGTTCGGCCTCTCGCGCGAGCGGATCCGGCAGCTCGAGCAGCGCGCTTTGTTGAAATTGCGGCAGCTCATCGACTCGGATACGACCGAATCCGCCTCGGTGCACTGACCGAGCTACCTCCGCTTCTCCTTCGACAAGACCTCCCCGAGCCTCATCTCCCGCAGCGCCGCGACGTAGTTGCTCTTCGCTGCCATCGCGGCCGACTCTTCGCCGTGCCAGTTCCGCCGGAACGCCAGGGTGAGCGTGTCGGCGGCAGCTTGCGCGCGTCCTTCGAGGAGCGCCGCGACTCCTAAGTCCGCCATCGGCAGCGCGAAATCAGGAAAGAGCCCCGCGCATCGGAGCGCCACGGCCCGCGCGTCGGCGGTGAGACCCATCTCGAGGTAACCCTGCGCCGCCAGCTCCAGCACATTGGCGTTCCGCGGCTCGAGCGCGATCGCCCGGTCAAAGCCCGCGCGGATCCGGGCCGAGGAGACGGCGTTCGGGTCCGCGGCGAATAGCGCCGCTAGGGTCCGCGCGAGGAGCGCCTGAAGCTCGCCGTCCTCGGGCGCCATCCGCGCCGCTCGCTCGAATGTCGCGCGGGCTTCCGCGAGATCCAGCGCCCGGCGCGACGGGTCGGCCCCGGTGAAGGCGCGCGCGAGGAGCGAGCGGCCCAGCTCCGTGGCGTAGCGCGTGTCCCACGGGGCCAGCGCCGCCGCGTGTCGCAGGCCCGTTGCGCGTTCCGGGGAGGCGACCGGCGCCCGCAGCGCCGGCGTCGCGGTGGTCTCGGC
>JBGPHU010000072.1:0-13804 GCA_041484545.1 Candidatus Eiseniibacteriota bacterium
AGAATATCCGTTGACAGCCCCGGCTTGTCGGCGCGAGCATTCTCGAATCGCGGAAAGGAGGTGGTCCAGTGCGCAATGGTTTATCGGCTGTACTGAACTGCGGAGGTGGCTGCAGCTAGCGGCATCTAGAGCGCCCTAGCCTGGTGCCTGCTGGCGAATCCCAACAGTTCACCGGAGGTTTCGAGGGGAGGCGGCAACGCTTCCCCTCACTCTTTTGCTATGATCCCGCCCTCATGATCGCCGCCCCCGTGATCCTTCCCCTATGATCGCCGCCATCGACCTGGAAGGCGTCCTGGCGCCCGAGATCTGGCCGCACCTGGGAAACCATTTCGGGGTGGAGGAGCTTCATCTCACAACTCGGGACGTCGGCGACTTCCAAGAGCTGATGGGGCGCCGCGTGGCGGCGCTGAACCGCGCCGGACTCACGCTCGCGCGATTGCAGGAGGTCGCGCACGAGGTGCGTCCCTACCTGGGCGCGCATGAGTTCCTGGACCGGATCCGCCGTCACTGCCAGGTGATGATCATCTCCGACACCTTCCATGAGTTCGCGGAGCCGATCATGGAGCGGCTCGGCGGATACAACCTGTTCGCGAATCAATTCGAGATCGACGCCAAAGGAACCATCGTGGGATGGAAGCTTCGGATCCGCGGCCAGAAGGCGCGCGTCGTCCAGGGAATGAAGAGCGCTGGATTCAAGGTCATCGGAATGGGAGACAGCCTGAACGACCTCACACTTCTGGAATCCGCCGATTACCCGATTCTGTTCCGGCCGGTGGCGGCGCTGCGCGAGCGGTTGCCCGAGGCGCCCACGGCGGAGGGGCTGGATGAAGCGCTCAAGCTCTTTGTCGGGATCTTTCGTTTGAACGGCGGGCGCGTCTAGGCGGGTCCGACCGCGGGGCCGCGAACGGCTTGTCAAGCGCCTGCCTGTTCTGATAGTCTTTTCCGCTTGTCCGTGACACTCAGAGCCGCGAGGGCGGATCTCGCGGTCTTTTCGTTTGGGGGGTGATCTTCCATGTCGTGCCGCATCGTGGTCGGCGCCCAGTGGGGCGACGAAGGAAAAGGGAAGATCGTCGATCTCCTGAGCGATGAGGCCGACGTCGTCGCCCGCTATCAGGGCGGCCCCAACGCCGGCCACACGGTCGTGATCGGGGATCAGACGTTCGTTCTCCACCTGATTCCTTCCGGAATCCTGCGCCCGAACACCGTGTGCTACATCGGAAACGGCGTCGTGGTGGATTGCGACGCGCTGCGCCAGGAGCGGGATGCGCTGCGGAAGCAGGGAGTGAGCGTGGACGGGCGACTCTTCGTGTCGCTCTCGGCCCACATCATCCTGCCGGACCATCGCGCGCTCGAGCAGCTCACCGAGGGCGGTCCGGAGAGTTCCCGGATCGGGACCACAGGACGCGGGATCGGCCCTGCGTACACCGACAAGGCGGGCCGCGTCGGGCTCCGCGTCGCCGATCTCCTGGATCCCGACATCCGCGAGGAGCGTGTGCGGGGTCTGCGCGCGCGCACGCTCCGGCTTCTGGGCCCGGACGCCAAGCTCGCGCCCATCGAAGAGGTCCTGGCCCGCTGTGCTAAGGACGACGAGCTGCTCCGCTCCATGGCGGTCAACGTCTCGCACGCCGTCGACGCCGCGATCCGCGGCGGAAAGCGCGTGCTGCTGGAGGGAGCGCAGGGCACGCATCTCGATCTCGACCACGGGACCTACCCCTACGTGACCTCCTCGAGTGCCGTCTCGGGTGGGGCGTGCACCGGGGTCGGAGTCGGCCCGACAAAGATCACGGACGTGATCGGCGTGGCGAAGGCCTACGCCACGCGCGTCGGGAACGGGCCCTTCCCCTCGGAGCTCCAGGGTGAGCTTGCCGAGAAGCTGCGCGAGGAGGGGCACGAGTACGGCGCCACGACGGGCCGGCCGCGTCGCTGCGGGTGGTTCGACGTCGTGGCCATCCGTCACGCGGTGCGCGTGAACGGCCTCACCCAGCTCGTCATCACCAAGCTCGACGTGCTCGACACGATGCCCGAGATCAAGATCGTCGTGGAATACGAAATCGGCAACCGGCGCGTCGGCGAGATGCCGGAGTCGCTCGCCGATCTCGAGGCGGCGCGGCCTATCTGCGAAGCCTTCTCGGGGTGGAGCGCGCCCACCAGCACGGCGCGCCAGTGGGACGACCTGCCTCGCGAGGCGCGGCGGTACCTGGATCGCCTCGAGGAGCTTGCGGGCGTGCCGGTTCGCCTCGTCTCGGTCGGCTCCGGCCGGGAGGAAAACGTGCGCCGGCACGTGAATCCGCGCGAGAAGCAGACCGTCGCGCGGTAGGTCCCCGTGCCGCCTCCGTCCCACGTATCCTCTTGCGGTTGAGTAGTTTCCCCTAAGGAATCCGCATTTCCGGGCCGATACCCACCGTATGGCCCCTACACCTGCCCGCTTCGCCGCATGGTTCGGTCCTATCCCGCTCGTTTCGGGCGCGGTGGTCATTCTCGTCGGTCTTCTCACGCTCGTCGGCTGGCAGTTCGATGAACCCCACCTGAGAAGCATCCTCCCGGGGCATGTCGCCATGAACCCCGTTACAGCCGTCTGCTTCATCCTGGCGGGACTTTCGCTCGTGTTGCGGCGTGGGGCCGTATCGCCCGCTGCGCGCTCGGCGGGGATGGTTTGTGCCTGGGCGGTGGTTCTGGTCGGGAGCGCCAAGATCGCCGGCCTCGCGCTGCACTTGGACCTCGGGCTCGACCGGCTTCTTTTCCGAGCGAAGCTGGACGGCTACGCTCCACCCAACCGGATGGCGCCCAACACCGCCTTCAATTTCCTGTGCGCCGGTCTTACCCTGGCTCTGATCGACAAGGGCGCCTCCTCAGAGGGCCGGCCATTCAAATGGCTGGCGCTCGTGCCGCACGTTCTCTCGTGTCTCGCCCTGATCGGATATCTCTACGACGTTCAGTCCTTCTACGGCCTCAACACGTACATCCCCATGGCCCTCAACTCGGCCGCGGCATTTCTCGTTCTCTGCACCGGAATTATTCTTCTGTATCCGGATCAGGGATTGACGCGGGTCTTCACCAGCGACGATCTCGGCGGCGCGCTCGCCCGGAGGCTCTTCCCGGTCTCGGTCGGAGCGTTGGTCCTGCTCGGCTGGTTGCGGCTCTTGGGTGGAAGGCTCGGACTCTACGACACCCATGTCGGCGTCTCGCTCCACGTTTTCGTGAGCTGCGTACTGATCGGAACGGTGATTTGGACGAGCGCCCGCTCGCTGAGCCGAGCGGACGGCGAGCGGCATCGAGCCACCGAAGCCCTTCAGCATGCGCACGACGGGCTGGAACGGCGCGTTCAGGAGCGCACGGCAGATCTGGTGAGCGCCAACACGGCTCTCGAGCGTGAAGCCGCGGAGCGCAGGGAGGCCCAGGCTGCGCTCCGCAAGAGCGAGGAGCAGCTTCGGCAATCCCAGAAGATGGAAGCCATCGGGCGGCTGGCGGGCGGGGTGGCGCACGATTTCAACAACATGCTGACAGCCATCCTCGGGCACAGCCAGCTCATGCGGATGCGGATGTCCCGCGAGGAGCCGGGGTATCGGGATACGGAGGAGATCGAGCTTGCGGCCAATCGCGCCGGGTCGTTGACGCGCCAGCTTCTGGCCTTCAGCCGCCAGCAGGTACTCGAGCCTCGGGTGCTGGATCTCAACGCGCTGATCTCGGAAATGGACCGGATGCTTCGCCGGATCATCGGCGCCGATATCGACATCCTGACCGCGCCCGGACCCTCGCTCGGGCTCGTGAAGGCCGACCCGGGACAACTCGAGCAGGTCCTCCTCAATCTGGTCATAAACGCCCGTGACGCGATGCCGGAAGGCGGAAAGATCACCATCGAAACCGCGAACGTGGACCTCGACGAAGCCTACGCGCGCGGTCATTCCGGAGTCAGGGCGGGCCCGTACGTGCTGTTGGCCGTGAGCGACACCGGCCACGGCATCGATCCCGAAACCAGGTCACGGATCTTCGAGCCTTTCTTCACGACCAAGGGGGTGGGAAAGGGAACCGGGCTCGGCCTGTCCACGGTGTATGGAATAGCGCAGCAGAGCGGCGGCCACGTGTACGTCTACAGCGATGTCGGCCGCGGGGCTACGTTCAAGGTTTACCTCCCGATGGTCTCGGATTCCGTCGTGAAGATTCTGCCGCTGGTGAAGGCGAACGTCGCGGTGTCGCGCGGGACCGAGACCGTGCTCGTGGTGGAGGATGAGGACCAGGTGCGCGCGGTGGTCCGGCAGGCTCTGGAGCTCCACGGCTACCATGTTCTCGATGCGAGCAATGGGGGACAGGCGCTCCATGTGCTCGAGCGGCCCGACCGTGCCATAGACCTCGTGGTGACCGACGTGATGATGCCGCAGATGACGGGGCCTGAGTTCGCCGAACGGGCGACGCGGCTGAACCGGGACCTGAAAGTCCTCTTCATCTCAGGCTACACCGACAAAGCAGTCGTCCATCAGGGGATCGTGACCGCGGGCACCGCCTACCTCCAGAAGCCGTTCTCGCCCGATTCTCTCGCCAGGAAGGTCCGAGAGGTTCTCGATGGACCGCAGCTCGAGGTTGCCTAGATGGTGACCCTGCGCGCCCGCGGCGCGGCGCGGTTCTTCGCGGCGGCCTTTCTGGGCCTCTGGCTTTGCGGCTGGGCCGCCGGAGAGGGGTTTGCGATCTGGCTCCTGGCCAACGGCGTCTCCGCCATGATGTCGGGAACGGCGCTCGGGTCGGGTCCCATACGGCTCCAGACTGGTCCCGTCATCGCCATGGGCGGATTCCTGCTGCTGTGGCTTGCGATCTGGACGCTCGGCGGCATCGCTGCCATGACTGAATTCTTCAGGCTCATCTGCGGAGAGGACCGGCTCCTCGCGGAGGGGGGCGGCCTCACGGTCGTGCACCTGCGGGGGCCCTTCCATACACGGCACGAATACCCCAGAGACAGCCTGCGGCGATTCGTCATCACCGGCCGCGGCGCGCTTGTCGTGGAGACGCGGAGCCAGACGGTCGAGCTCTCCCGGCTCGGCACACGCGAGGAACGCGAGGCGGCGCCCAAGGCGCTCCGCCGGGACCTGGGAATGAGCGACGTGGATCCCGCCGCGGCGGCGGCGCCTGCCGCCCTGCCCAAGGGCTGGGAGGAGATCATCACGCCGGAAGGCGAGCGAGCCGTCGTTCCGGACCACTCGATGCGCCGCGTGCAGGCGCGCATTGCGGGGTTGGCCGCGCTCGGGGCCGCGAGCGCCGCAGCGGCCGTGATTCAGGAGTCGCTGAGGAAGCCCGGCCTCCTGCCTTTCGCGATCCAGCTCGTGCTCGGCGCGATCGTCCTCGTCTGCGTCACCGTCTGGCTCGCGCGCGGCAGGATGGAGTGGCGGATCGGGAGTGGCCGGGTGACGTTGCGGCGGCGCTTCGGCCCGGGCGTGCGCGACATCTTCGAGGCGCAGGGGCTCGAGCTCGCCCTCGCGCATGACCGAAGCGACAATTACGATACGTTCGCCCTCGACGCCGTCTCGGATCCTGCCGGAACGCCGTCCGCGCCGCCGTCGTCACCCAGGGCGGCGAAGAAGCGCAAGCGCATCACCGCGGTCGTCCGCGATCCCGTGGTCCCGCGCCAGCTCGGGGCCTACCTCGCGAAAGCCGGGAACGTCACGTTCCTGGACCGCACGACGCTCGAAGCCCGGGCCGCCGAAATGACCGTGGTGAAGGACCGGCTCGAGAAATCGGCGCGGCTTGGTCCCTTCAAGGTGCGGCTCGTCGTGAAGACCAAGGAGCGGAAGCAGGCGTAGCTGGGCCAGCGCCACGGTGTACTATCCGCGGCGATGCACTCCTCGACGCGTCCCAATTCTCCTGCAACCCTGGGAGCCCCTCGAAGCGTCTCCGGTGTGGGTACCCAAGGAGAGGAATCGGAACGAAACATGGACGAGAGCGCAGACACGGCTCGCTGGGACAGGCTGATCCGGCTACTGAAACCGATCCACGAGCAGGCCGTGGCCACGGCCCGGAGGCTCAGCCGGTCGGCTCACGACGGCGACGATCTCTATCAGGAAGCCGTGCTGCGCGCTTACGACAAGCTGAACAGCCTGCGCGACGAGTCCCGGTTTCGGTCCTGGTTCTTCGCCACGCTCCTTTCCCGGCATCGCTCTCACGTGAGGCGCCCACGGCGGGAGTCGGTGCCGATCGAGGATGCCCTCGGCCGCCGGGATGAGCCGGTCGGCGAGGACGGGTCGCTGTGGGAGGAAGAGCGCCGGCGGGCGGATCGCGCGGCACGGGCCCTGGCGGGGCTCAAGCCGGTCCAGCGCGAGGCGGTCGTGCTGCACGAGATCGAAGGATTCTCGGTGGATGAGGTCGCAGAAATGCAGAGTGTCACCGTCTCGGCCGTGAAGTCGCGCCTGACCCGCGGCCGGGAGAAACTGCGGCGCTTCTATCTTCGATGCGCGCTGGAGAGCGAAGGGCCGCGCCTCGAGACGCTGACGGCCGGGACCATGGCCTGGCCGGCAAAGGAGAGATCCCATGAATGAGAGATCGCAGATGGACCGGGATCTCGAGGCTCTGCGAAAGACCAGCGCTCGAGATGTGCCGGAACTGGAAGCCACCATCCAAACCATTCGCCAGCGCGGGCTCCACTCGGACCCGCTGCTCTGGAACTTCAGGAGGAAACTCATGGCTCTGCTTCATTCGGCTCGCACACGCCCCGCGGTCGCGGCGGCTCTTGTGGGAGGGCTCGCGGTCCTGATCGCCATGGTCGTGCCGGTTTCGTACGACCGGGTGACGGGACAGGATGTCGCGTTGACGGTTGCTGGAAAGGGAATCGGGAATCAGGAAATCGCCGGGGTCGCCCAGAGTCTCAAGGGCGCTCTCGGCGTGAAGGGTGGCGTCATGGTGGAGGCGGTCTCGGGCGATGCGGGCCCGCGCTTCGTGCTCCACACCACGCTGCCCAAGCGCTCGGGCGCCGACGTGCAGCGCGCCACCATGGACCTCGCGCGGGACCTGGCCTCGAAGGGCTACTCGGCGTCGGTCCAGGTGACCCCGCACCGGGAGCGCGTGCGGTACCCGGCCGTGGCCTACGCCTTCGACCAGATCATCCGTATCAGCGTCGATGGGAAATCCTCGGCCGCGCTCGAACAGGAGATCCGGGCCCGTCTCGCCGAGGCGGGTGTCCCCGATGCGCAGGTCTCGGTCACCGACGCGCCCCAGGGAGGGCACGAGGTCCGGATGACGGTGGAGCGACAGGGAGATGCCTCGACCATGACCCCCGAGCCCATGCCCCAGGTCGTTCTCACCAAGAACGGAACTCCGCTCAGCGGCGGAGAAGGGCTCAACGTCAAGGTTCAGAAGAGGAAGATCGACGGCGCCACGTCGCTCGTCGTGGATGTGACGTCGAACGGCAAGGCCGCCAAGGCGAAGGTGGCGAACTCGGACACCATGAGCGATGCCGCGCTCGCGGACGCGATCTCCTCGCAGCTCAAGCAGCAGGGGATCGACGCCAAGGTGAACGTGGTGGCCGGGAAGATCTCGATCGAGGCGGTGAAGTAGCGTTTCGCTGAGGCTTGGTGGGGCGGAAATCGCGGGCGGGGCGGCAAGTCGGCCACTCCGCCCGTTTTCATTCACCTGCGTCGAACCCTCCCCAGGAGCCGCATCAGGCCGTCGAGGATCGTCAGGGGATGCGGTGGATGTCCGGGCACGTAGAGATCCACCGACAGCACCTTGTCGGCGCCGTTCAGCACTTCGGGATTCCCCGCGAAGGGCCCGCCCGAGATGGCCGCGGCCCCGGCGGCGATCACGATCTTGGGCGCCGGAACGGCATCGTAAGTCTTCTCCAGGGCGGATTTCATGTTCACGGTCACCGGTCCGGTGACGAAGAGCCCGTCCGCGTGCCGCGGCGAGGCGACGAACTGGATGCCGAAGCGCCCCGAGTCGAACACCACGTTCCCGAGCGCCGCGGCCTCCAGCTCGCAGCCCGCCGATCCGCCCGCGCTCACCTGGCGCAGCTTGAGCGAGCGCGCCAGGAGGCGCCGCCTCGCTGTCTCCAGCGGTTCGGCGAGGCGCGGCGTTCCGACGCCGATCACGAGGTCCTCGCGCCGCGTGGCGGCCATCCGGTAATCCGGCGTGAACCGGATCGCGCCCGTCGGGCACGCGTTCACGCACTCGTTGCAGAAGAGGCACCGTCCGAGATCGAGCGTGAGCGTGGGCTCGGTGCTGATGGCCCCTGTCGGACAGGAGTCCGCGCATTCGCGGCACCCCTCGCGGCACTTCGCGGGCTCCAGCGTGGGGCGTCCCCTCAGACCCTCGGGGAAAGCATCTTCGCCGGGAGGAAAGGGCAGCGTGCGATGTCCCTGGCGGATGCGTTCGAGAAAAGCCTTCAGCACGACGGTCTCCGGTTCACAGGTCGTGACCGCTGTAGGAGAGATTGAAGCTCTTGTTGCAGAGCGGGAAATCGGAGATCGGCTGGTCGCGCATCGCCAGAGCCAGCCCCGCCCAGTTGTGAAAGGACGGGTCCACGATCTTGTAGCGGCGGAACCGCCCACGCTCGTCGGTCACGGCCACGTGGCAGATCTCGCCTCGCCATCCCTCCGTGAGCGACACGGCGAAGCTCTCCGGCGCGAGAGGGCCCGGCTCCCGACGGGCGGCCCCGCGTGGAAGCGTCCTCAGCGCCTCGAGGATGAACGCTGCGGAATGCGCGCATTCCAGCCAGCGCACGCGCGCGCGGGCGAACACGTCTCCGGAGGGCCAGGTGGCGCACGGGACCGCGGCCTCGGCGTATCTGCCCAGAGGCAGATCGCGCCTGACGTCGCGCTCGATCCCGCAGGCGCGTGCCGCCGGTCCCACCATGCCCAGCTCCTCGCATGCGGACCGCGCCAGCGCGCCCGTTTCCTCGAACCGCGCGCGCACGGTAGAGTTCGTGCGGATGAGGTTGAAGGACCGCTCGAGATCCTGAACGGCGCGCGTCAGGGACAGGGTGATCTTTCTCGTGGTCGCGGGCTCGAAGTCGATGCCGAATCCCACTCCGCCCGGACGCACCCACCCCAGACCCATCCGGTTGCCGCACGCGAGCAGCGTCAGATTCAGCAGGTCGCCTCGCAAACGCCCGCAGAAGGAAGCCGTGGGCAGGTATCCGACGTCGCCCGCAAGGCTGCCCAGGTCTCCAGCGTGATTGGCGAGGCGCTCCAGCTCGAGCGCCACCGCGCGGATCGCCCGGGCGCGCGGCGGGACCTCGGTTCCCGAGAGGGCCTCGACCAGCTGGCTGTGAGCGAGCGCATGCCCCACGGCGGTATCTCCCGCGATCGACTCGACTAAGTGGATGGAACGCTTGTCCGGCCCCCGCTCGAGCGCGCGCTCCACGCCACGGTGCTGGTATCCGAGCGCGATCTCGAGGTGGATCACCTGCTCGCCGTGGCACTGGAATCGGAAGTGTCCCGGCTCGATGACCCCGGCGTGCACGGGACCGACCGCGACCTCGTGGACCTCCTCTCCTTCGACCTCGAAGAAATCCATGACTCCAGGCGTGATGGGATCGTGATCCGCCCGCCCCCAGGCGTCACGGCCGGGGCGGTAGGAGCGGTGGAACCGCACCGGCTTGAGCCAGGGATGCCCCTCCGGCCGCACCCCCCACTGCTCCGCGATCTCGCGCTCGAAAAGGTGCGCCTGCGGAAGGTGGGGCGTGAGCGCGGGGTACGAATCGCTCACATCGGTCGAGGTCACGGCGAGCGTGGGCTCTCCTTCCCGCGCGAGCACCGCGAACAGCCTCACGCGGTCCCCCTCGACGGGCATTCCGAAGAGTGAAGCGAGCCGTGTCGAGGGCCCCCCCACCGTGAGCGTCTCGCGGAACAACTCGGCCCGGATTCTGGGGATCTCGGCCAGGGGGGCGCTACCGCCGTTCGGGAGATTCAGCATCGTGCGGACCGCCATCATCGCGCTCCGAGCGCAAGGGCGGCGCGGTGGAGCACCGCATCCAGCGGCGGCGGCAGGTAGATCCCGAGGAGGAGCACCACCAGGCCCAGCGCGAGTGGAGGCACGATCGCCATGCTCCCTTCGCGCGGCTCCGAGGCGCCCGCGGTCTGAGGCGGGAAACCCTGCGCCATCCGCGTCATGGTGGCCGCCATTCCGATGAAGATCACAGTCAGGAGGCCCAGGTACATCGCGGCGATCCAGAATCGGCCCTGCTCCAGGGCTCCGCGCAGAATCAGAAGCTCGCTCACGAAGGTCCCGAACGGAGGGGAGCCGGTGATCGCGAGGAGTCCCGCGATCCAGAGAACGCCCGTGACGGGAATCCTCCGGAGAACGCCGCGCACTTCGGACACCGACTTCGTGTGATAGGCGGCCAGGATGTTTCCGGCGAGCAGGAAGAGCATGGCCTTGGCGAAGGAATGGTTCACGGCGTGAAGCAGGGCTCCGAACGCCGCGGTTCCGCCGAGACCCAGGCCCAGCGCGAGAATCCCCATGTGCTCCACGCTGGAGTAAGCGAGGAGGCGCTTGTAGTCGCGCTGCGCCAGGAGAAACGCCGCAGCGAGGCCGATCGAGAGCAAGCCGAACCACACGAAGAATCCCTGGGCGTAAGGCCCCAGTCCCGCCGCGACGCAAATCTGAAAGACGCGGAGGATCCCCACGAAGGCGCAGTTCAGAAGCGCCCCGGACAGAAGAGCCGACACGACCGAGGGCGCCTCGCTGTGCGCGTCGGGGAGCCACGTGTGGAGGGGCGCCAAGCCCATCTTGGTCCCGTATCCCACCAAGAGGAGGATGAAGGCGGCCTTGAGCCACGGCGTATGCAGGGTCGCCGCGCGCTCGCATAGAGCGTGGATGCTGAGCGGGACGCTCCCCCCGGTTGCCGAGGTCGCCGCAACGGCGAGGAAGAAGTTTCCGAGCAGGGCGAGCCCGATCCCGACCGAGCAGATCATGAGGTATTTCCACGTGGCCTCGAGGGAGCGATGGTGCCTGTGGAAGTAGATGAGCGGCGCGCTCGAGAGCGTGGTGGCCTCGATGGCGATCCAGAGGAGGCCCAGGTTCTCGCTCAGGATGACGAGCGTCATCGTGGAGAGGAAGAAAAGCAGGCAGCCGGTGAAGACCGCCTCCGGCGCGTTGGTGAATCGGAATCCCTCGAGGAAATCCTCGCGCACGCCCGGGGATTCCCGCCTGAGATAGCCGACAGCGTACACGGCGGCCACGAGAAAGAGCGCGCTCAGGACGCTCAGGAACGGCTGTCCGATTGCGTCGAGCCGGAGAGCGCCGTTCCAGGCGTCCCCGGGCTGGCGGAACCAGGTCGCGAGGGAGATCCCGGCGTGACAGGCCGCGGCGCCCAGGAGCAAGGCGCGCCGCAGGGAGGCCGACCGGGTGAAGAAACAGAGCACCGCGGTCGCGGCGGGAATGAGAACCAGGGCGGAGAGCATCGCTACTCCTTCAAGGTGGCGAGCCGCGTCGTGTCGATGCTGTCGAACTCGCGCGCGATGTGGAACACGATGATCCCCATGACGAACACGGCCACGAAGACGTCGAGCAGAACCCCCATCTCGACCAGGGCGGGAGCCTCATACGCGACCCCCACCCCGAATACGTAGATCCCGTTCTCGAATACGAGATAGCCCAGAGCCTGGCTCAGAGCCTTCTTCCGGCTCACGATGACGAGGAGCCCGACCAGCATCGTCGTGAGCGCCGTGGGCACGATGAGATCCGACGGGGGCCTGCCGGGGAGAGGCAGACGCGCCGCGATCCCGAGCGAGAGCAGGAACGCGGCCACCCCGGCGAGGACCGAGGGGATGTACCCGAGGAAGGGCTCCACCTCGCGCCGGATCTTCGCCGCGCGCAGCGCCCGGAAGAGGAGGAGCGGGAATGCGACCCCTTTGATCGCGATCCCGACCGCAGCGATCAGGAGGATCCGCGCGTTCCAGGCGCCCGCGTGCGAGGCGAGGGCGACGAGGCCCAGGAGCACGCCCTGTGCCGCAACCGTACGGATGCTCGCGTTGATTCGGCTCAGCCCGAGGAGCCTCAGATTCGTGAAGACCAGGAGCACCATCGCGGTGTCGAGCAGGACTCGCATCGGGGTTACCTCATGATGAGCGCGAGGGCCATGACGGCGAACGCGCCGGCGCCCACGAGAAACTGGGGGACCCGGTGGAGTCTCAGGCGCGCGATCGTGGATTCGACCACTCCGATCGCGACAGCGAGGGTGAACATGCCGGCCAGGAAGACCAGGCCGTCGAGGACAAGGGAGCCCGTACGGCCGGGCAGGAGGAAGCCCGCGAGGAGCGCCGCCATCACCCACAGCTTGAGCGCGGATCCGTAGAGCAGAAGGGCCAGATCCGGTCCTCCGTGATCGAGAATCATGACCTCATGGATCATCGTCAGCTCGAGGTGCGTGTTGGGGTCGTCGACCGGAATCCGGGCGTTTTCGGCCAGGAGGACCGCGAAGAGGCTCGCCGCCACCAGCACCAGGGCGGGGCCGGCGCGCTGCCAGTCGGCGCCGGTGACGCTCCCGATGATTCCGGTGAGCGAGTCGCGTCCCGCCTCGCGCGCCGCGACCGCGAGGCAGAGGAGGAGCACCGGCTCCGCCAGAGCGGAGAACGCGGCTTCGCGGCTCGCTCCCATTCCCTCGAAGCTCGAGCCCACGTCGAGCGCCGCGATGACCGAGAGAAAGCGCGCAGTGGCCAGGACGAAGATGAGAAGCAGGAAGTCGCCCGGGAAGGCCAGTGCGGCGGGGAAACCACCCTGCGGCAGGAGCAGGAGCGCTACGAGCGTGGCCGCGAGCGAGACCAGGGGAGAGAGGAGAAACACCCACGTGGTCGTCCGGCTGTAGACCGCTCCCTTGCGGATCAGCTTCGCGAGATCGAAATAGACTTGGAACAGGGGTTGTCCCACGCGCCCGGCGAAGGCCGCCTTGGTCCGGTTGATGACCCCCAGGAAGAGCGGCGCCAGGAGGACGGAAGCGGCCAGAGCCGGGAGGCCCGACGCGTTCATGGATTCCACACGAACTGATAAGCGAGAAGCGCCAGGAGCGTGATCGCGATGTAGAGCACGTACACCTGAACGCGCCCCTCCTGAATGCGGCGAAACTTGGAGAGAAGGTGCTCGATCTCGGCGAAGACCGGCCGGAAGACCCGCTCGCGGAACGAGTCCGGAGTGGCCGTTTCCAGAGAGGCCGCGGTCGGGAAGATGCCGAGCGGCTCAACAGACGATACCCGCGTTCCGAGCATCGGCGCGAAGAGATCGAGGATCGGCTGAGCGAAGGAGGATGCCGTGTATTGCATCCGCGGTGTCGGCCGCGCGTAGCCGCAGTCCCACGTCACCGCGGCGCGGACCGGGCGCCGGCGCAACAGGAACGCGCGGAGCGCGCCAAGGAGGAGAACGAACCCGAGGAAGAGGCTTCCGACCAGGGAGACGCCGAGGAGCGCGGGCCGCGCGGCCATGAGCCCGATCCCTGGCGCGTCCGGGGCGAGCGCAGACACCGCCGGGAGCACGCGCGCGAGGGCGGGGAGCAGCCAGGGGGACGCGAGGCCGATCAGGACGCAGGCGAGGGCCAGCACGAGCATGGGGGCGCGCATGAGCGCCCCCGTCTCGCGCGCCTCTTCCGCCTCGTGGGTTCTGGGCTCGCCGAGGAACACGATGCCGAATGCCTTGGCGAAGCAGGCTGCCGCCAGGCCCCCGATCAATGCGAGACCCGCGATCAGCGCCACGCCCGCGATTCCCACCGGCAGCTTGTCCCCGCCGACGGCGGCGAAGGCGCCGAGGAGCAGTAGAAATTCCGAGACGAAGCCGTTGAGGGGGGGGAGGCCCGAGATTGCGACGGCGCCGGTCAGGAACGCCGCTCCGGTCGTGG
>JBGPHU010000073.1:0-13739 GCA_041484545.1 Candidatus Eiseniibacteriota bacterium
ATGATCGTGCCGTGCGACTACTGGGAGACCCGCAAGGCCACCGTGGCGGCCGCCGACGATCCGCATCCCAATTACATCCGTTTCGGCCGCGAGCCGGTGCCGGTGGTGACCACGGCCGACACGCCCTTCACCATCGGCAAGGCGAACCTCATGCGCGACGGCAAGGACCTTGCCATCATCGCGTGCGGCGTCCTGGTCTACGAGGCGCTGGTGGCGGCCCAGGAGCTGGAGTCGCGGGGCATCCACGCCCGCGTGCTGAACATGCACACCCTGAAGCCGCTCGACGTCGAGGCGATCGCCCGGGCGGCCCGCGAGTGCGGCGCCATCGTGACCGCCGAGGAGCACCAGGTGAACGGAGGGCTGGGCGGCGCGGTCGCGGAGGCGGTGGTCCAGTCGTATCCCGTTCCGATGGAGCTTGTCGCCGTGCACGACCGGTTCGGCCGGTCCGGGAAGCAGGATGAGCTGATGGCCGCGTTCGGCATCAAGGCGACGGACGTGGTGCGCGCGGCGGAGCGGGCTCTCGCCCGCAAACGCGCGCGTTGATGCGCCGGATCGCCCCGCGATTTCTCTTCGCGGCCGCGACGATCCTCGTCTTTGTTCACGCGGACGCGGATCCGTATCCTTCGCCCGCCGCGGCTCCCGGTCCCTCCGCGGCTCCGAGTCCCTCCGCCCCCGCCGCCTTCGCGATCGTCGCCGTCGATTCCGCGCGCCGCGAATGGGGCGTCGCCGCGGTCTCGCGATGGATCGCGGTGGGGGCGCGCTCCGTGGAGGCGCGGGCCGGGGCGGGAGCCTGGGTGGCCCTGGAACTCCCCGATCGGCGCGAGGCGGCGCTCCTGCTCGACCGCATGCAAACAGGAGTCGGGGCGCGCGCGGCGCTGGACAGCGTTCTCGCCGGGGATGCTCGCAGGAATGAGCGGCAGTTCGCGCTGGCGGATCGCGCGGGCAATACGGCGGCCCACACAGGGACCCGGTGCCCGCCCTGGGCGGGCGAGCGGATTGGAGCGGGTTACGTCTGCCAGGGAGTCGGGTTGCGCGACGGACAGGCGCTCCTCGCCATGGGGCGGGTTTTCGAGAGCGCGAGGGGGTCTCTGGCGGAGAGGCTCCTCACGGCGGTCGAGTCGGCGGAGTTCGTGGCTCCGGTGCGCGAGAAGGTGGAGTCTGCGGCGATCCTCGTGGTCCGGGAAGGCGGCGGCCCCGACGGCTGGTCTGACCGTCTCGTGGATCTCCGCGTCGACATGTCCCAGGACGCGGTCCAGGAGCTGTCAAACGTGTACGTCGCGCACGCGGCGACCTTCTTGCCCGCCGCTTACGCACGATTCGGGGACGACGCGAAGCGTCGCGGGGACTCCATCTCGGCGGAGCGCGAGTACGGGCGCGCCGAGGCGGGATTCCGCGCGGCGGTCGCGAAGCATCCGCAAGACTCCGACGCGTTGAACGAGCTGGCGTGGTTCCTCGCGACCCACGACCGCGACCTCGCGGAAGCCGTGCAACTGGGGAAAACGGCCGTGTCCCGGAGACCGCGCGATCCCATCCTCTACGACACGCTCGCGGAGGCGGAATATCGGTCCGGCTCGCTGACGCGCGCGATCGAGGCGATGGAGCGGGCCGTCAAGTACTCGGGGGGCGACGCGCGCTACGCGGAGCGCCTCGCGCGGTGGGAGCGCGAGCGCGCGGCTCTGGAGAGAAAAGGCGCCGCGAAGCCCTAGCCGGTGAAGGCGCCCGGCTCGGGACGCGCGCTCCGCACGAGCGCCTCGAGCGTGCGGAATCCCAGCGGCTCGGTGGAGCGGAACGGCTCTCCGTAGAGAACGCCGATCTGGCTTCCGAAGTGACGAGCCCGGGCTTCGATGCGCGAGAGGAACTCGGGGTCGTTGAGCGGCGTGGGACGCGACGCCGTGCCACGGCTCACCTGGGTCCGGTGGGCCAGGATCGCCTGCCGCTTCTCCTCCCAGCATGGCGTGACGTCCATGACGAAGGTCGCCTGGAATCCGATCCGCGACGCGAAGTGATAGCGCCCCTCGGCCCGATGCGGCGCGCCCCCTCCGTCCGGATCGAATTGGCGGAGCCCCGCCAGGTACCACGCGCGGTCCACGATGCGCGAGGCCTCCACGTGGTCGGGATGGCGGTCCACCGGCGCGTGCGTGAGGAGGATGGAGGGCTTGAGGGCGCGCAGGATCCTCACGACGCGGCGCGTCTGCTCCGGGTCGAGTGGGTCGATGCCTCCATCGGGAAGCTCGGCGTTCCGGCGCGGGCCGATTCCCAGGAGCCGCGCGGCCTCGGCGGCTTCGGCGGCACGTTCTTCGACGGTGCCGTTGGTCGAGAGCTCCCCGCGGGTGAGGTCGAGAACACCGACCGCGTACCCTTGCTTCGCGGCGACGGCGAGCGTTCCGCCGCAGCTGATCTCCACGTCGTCAGGGTGCGCGCCGATGGCCAGGATCTGGAGCGGGGAGGTCAGGGGTGCTTTCATGCGCGGCTCAGCGGCGGTACGCGGGCTCGTGGTCGAAACGGTGCCGCGTCTCGATGGTGCGGATGGTTCCGCTCTCGACGCGCATCACCATCGAGTGCGTGTCGGCCCCGTCGGCGCGAAAGCGCACGCCCGGAAGCAGATCGCCGTCCGTGACTCCCGTCGTCGCGAAGACGATCCGATCGCCCCGGGCGAGATCGCTCTCGCGGTAGACCCTGGTGTGGTCCTCGATGCCCATCTTCTTCGCGCGCTCGCGCTCCTCGTCGCTCCGGAAGAGGAGCCTGCCCTGGATCGCGCCGCCCAGGCATCGCAGCGCCGCGGCCGCCAGCACGCCTTCGGGCGCGCCTCCGATCCCGAGCAGCACGTCGACGCCGGTCGAATCAATCGCCGTCGCGATCGCCGCCGCCACGTCGCCGTCGGGTATGAGATGGATGCGGGCGCCCGCGCGGCGGATGCGCTGGATCAGGGCCTCGTGGCGCGGCCGGTCCAACACGACAACCGTGAGGTCCTCCAGCTCGTAACCCTTGGCGTCCGCCACCGCCTTCAAGTTCTCCTCGACGGAGCGGGTGAGATCGATCGCCGAAGCGGCCTTCGGGCCCACGGCGATCTTCTCCATGTAGGTGTCCGGGGCATGAAGAAGACTGCCGCGCTCGGCGAGCGCGATCACGGAGAGGGCATTGGGGCGGCCGTAGGCGACCGAGTTCGTGCACTCGAGGGGATCGAGCGCGATATCCACCTCGGGGCCTTTCCCGGAGCCGACCGCTTCGCCGATGTAGAGCATCGGCGCCTCGTCGCGCTCCCCCTCGCCGATGACGACCGTTCCCTGGATGTCGACGATGTCGAAGACGCGGCGCATCGCGGTGACCGCGGCCTGGTCGGCGGCGTTCTTGTCGCCGCGTCCCATCCAGCGGGCGCAGGCCAGGGCGGCGGCTTCCGTGACGCGCACCAGCTCGAGGCCTAGATTCCGATCCATCGGACGGTCAGCGGCTCGGGGGTTCGCCGAACGCGCTGGCGTCGATCTCTTCCCAGTCGTTGAGCGGGTCGGACCAGCGGTAGAGGCGGATGCGGCTCGTCGTCTCGGTGTCGGAATAGACGTACTCGACGTGGGATCCGCCGCCGGCCCGGTTCGAGTAGTGGAGCTTCTTGTCAACCACCAGAGGGCGCGTGGTGCGCGCGAGCTTCATGCGCCCCATGGGACCTCGCCAGGCCACCGACTCGACGACGGCGTGCGTTTCCTCGTCGTCGATCTCGTCGAACTCGAGGTCGCCGAACTGCCGGTCGAGGCGGCGCAGGACTTCTTCCCAGCGCTGGTCGTTCATGCGTCTCCCATCGGTCGGTTGACTTGCGTTCGAAGCCGCCTATAGTACCACACCTTGTGCCACGCACAATCGCTCCCGGCTCCGGGGGCTCATTCAGCGGCCGGTCCGCGATCGTCGTCGGAGGCTCGCGCGGCCTGGGCCGCGCGGTGTCCCTGGCGCTGGCGCGCGAAGGGGCGCGGGTCCTGGCCACGGGCCGGGATCCAGACGCGCTCGCCGAGTTGCGCGCGATCGCCCGAGCCCGCGGGACGTCGCTCCTCACGCTCCGCTCCAACGCCGAGAACAAGCGCCAGCTCCACGCCGCCTTTCTCAGCACCTCGGCGAAGGTCGGAGGGCCGGACCTTCTCGTCCACGCGGTGGGGGACTACTGGGAGGGGCCGGTGGCCCGGCTCACGGGGGAGCGCTGGGAGGCGCTCGCGCGCTCGAACGTCACGAGCGCCATCCGCGCCATCCAGGAGGCGCTCCCCGGCATGCGCCGGAGGCGGTACGGTCGGATCCTTCTCTTCGGCGTCGCGGGAGGGGATGCGCCCCGGGCCGCGCCGCGCGCCCACGCCTACCGCGCCGCGAAGGTGGCACTTCTCACGCTGGCGCGAAGCGTTGCGCAGGAGGAGGCGGCGAATGGAATCACCGTGAACATGATCCTTCCCGGAGTGATCCGGACCGGGATTCCCGCGCGGAAGGCGGCGCTCCTGGCGAAGCGCATTCCCGCGCGCCGCCTGGGGACGCCCCAGGAGGTCGCCCGCGCCGCGTTGTTCCTCCTTGCCGACGAGTCCGGCTACATCACCGGAACCGCGCTCACCCTCTCCGGCGGGTACCTGCTCTAGCCAACCTCGTTGACACCCGAAATTTCAAGGTGTTAGGCTGTTTGGTAATCGATCTCCCGCCCTGACCAAAGCTGAGGAACCCATTGCGTGCATCCACGCCCAAGACCTGGGTGCTCCGGAGCCCCGCAGCACCGGAGCGCGCCCAGGAGCTTGCCGTACAACTCGGTATTTCCCACACGTTTGCGTCCCTCCTGGCCAATCGCGGCTTTCGCTCCTCCACAGACGTCGAGGATTTTCTCGAGCCGAGCCTGGACCGGCTCCTCGACCCTTCCACCATGCGGGACATGGACCGCGCCGCCGCGAGGATCTGGAAAGCGATCGATGAGCGCGAGGCAATCCTGGTCTACGGGGATTACGACGTCGACGGGATCACGGCCACCACGCTCTTGACCGCCGCCCTCTCGAAGCTCGGGGGCAAGGTTTCCTACTTCATTCCCGACCGGATCCGCGACGGCTACGGGTTCTCGGTGCGGGGCGTCGACGTCGCCAAGAAGAGACGGATCCGGCTCGTCGTCACGGCGGATTGCGGCATCACCGCGACGAACGAGGTCCGGCTCGCCAAGCAGCACGGCATCGACGTGATCGTGACCGATCACCACGAACCGCTCGGTGTATTGCCCGAAGCGGACGCCGTCCTGAATCCGAAGCGGCGGGACTGCCCGTACGAATTCAAGGAGCTGGCGGGTGTCGGCGTGGTCCTGAAGCTCGTGCAGGGGCTGGCGCAATACCGGCCGGGCTCCCTGCCGGCGGACTTCGTCTACGACCACCTGGACCTGGTGGCGCTCGGGACCATCGCGGACGTCGTCCCGCTGCGCGGGGAAAACCGGATCTTCGCCAAGCTCGGTCTCGATCGGATCTGCCATTCGACCAAGCCGGGCATCACCGCGCTCAAGGAGGTCGCCGGGCTCCGCGCCAAGCGGGTCGAGAGCGGCCACGTGGCCTACATCCTCGCGCCGCGCATCAACGCGGCGGGCAGGCTCGGGAACGCCGAGAGCGGCGTCCGGCTGCTCCTCGCGACGGACGCCAATGAGGCCATGACGATCGCGGAGAGTCTCGAGGAAGACAACACCTTGCGCAAGAAAATCGACGAGACCACGCTCGAGGAGGCGCTGGAGCAGCTGCAGGCCCTGGGTCCGGATCTTCCGCCCGCGATCGTGCTCTGGTCCGACCGCTGGCATCCGGGCGTGCTGGGGATCGTGGCCTCGCGCCTGATGGAACGCTATCACCGGCCGACCATCCTCATCGCGGCCGACGAGGACGAGGGCAAAGGCTCCGGACGCAGCATTCCCGGCTTCGACGTGTGCCAGGCACTACAAGAATGCCGCGAGCACCTGATCGGGTTCGGGGGACACAGCTACGCGGCGGGCCTCACCATCCGCGCCGACCGTCTTCACGCCTTCCGCGAGCAGCTCTGCGGCGTGGTCGCCAGGACCCTCACGGCCGACGACTACATTCCCAAGCTCTCGATCGACGGACCGCTGCTCCTCGAGGAATGCAACGAGGCGCTCGTCCATTTCCTGGACCGGCTCTCGCCGTTCGGGATCGGCAACACGGAGCCGCTCTTCGTCGCCGAGAACATCCAGATCGCCGGGTCGCCGATGGTGGTGAGCCGGAATCACCTCAAGCTGAACGTGCGCCAGAACGGCCACGAGCTCGAGTGCATCGGGTTCGGCATGGGTCATCTCGCGGGCCCGATCCAGAGCGAGCCCGGCAGGGTCTGCATCGCCTTCGTTCCCACCATCAACGTCTGGCAGAACCGCGCGCGGCTTCAGCTCAAGCTGCGCGACGTCCAGATCAGGTAATCATGGGCCCGGTCCCCCCTGAAATGCTGGGGCCGCTGCTCCAAGCGCTCGAGCGTTCCAAGCCGCGGGCCGACAGGGACCGCCTGGTCGAGGCGTTCGCGTTCGCCGCCAAGGCGCACGGCTCGCAGCTCAGGCTGACCGGCGAGCCTTACGTCACCCATTGCGTCGCCGTCGCGGTCTTTCTCGCCGATCTCCTGGGGCCCCGCGCCGACGAGAGCATCCTGACGGCCGCGCTCCTCCACGACGTCGTGGAGGACACCGACGTCGATCTCGCCGAGGTGGAATCCCGGTTCGGACCCGAGGTCTCTCTTCTGGTCGACGGCGTGACCAAGATCGGCGGGCTCCACTTCGACCGGCCCGAATGGGAACAGGCCGAGAACTTCCGGAAGATGCTCCTCTCCATGGCGAAGGATCTCCGCGTCATCCTCATCAAGCTCGCCGACCGTCTCCACAACATGCGCACGCTTCATTCGCTGGACCTCACGCGCGCCACGCGGATCGCGCGCGAGACGCGCGAGATCTACGCCCCGCTCGCGCACCGTCTGGGGATAGCGCGCTTCAAGTGGGAGCTGGAGGACCTGTGCCTCAAGTATCTCGACCCGGACGCCTTCGACGACCTGCGGCGGAGGGTTCAGCTGAAGCGCGAGGAGCGGGAAGGCGTGATCGAGGGGGTGATGGGGCCGTTGGTCGAGCGGCTCAAGGAGCTGGGGATCAAGGCGGAGGTCACCGGCAGGCCCAAGCACCTCGACTCCATCTACCGGAAGATGGAGGCGCAGAACCGCAAGTTCGAGGAGATCTTCGACCTGCTCGGCGTGCGGGTGATCACGCCCGACAAGGTGGATTGCTACCGGGTGCTCGGGCTCGTCCACGACCTGTACACGCCGGTCCACGAGCGCTTCAAGGATTACATCGCGACCCCCAAGAGCAACATGTACCAGTCGCTCCACACGACGGTGGTCGTGCCGGGCGGCACCATGGTCGAGTTCCAGATACGAACTCTGGAGATGCACCAGACGGCGGAGCTGGGAGTCGCGGCGCATTACCGCTACAAGGAAGGGGGCGGCGGTCCCGATCCCGAGCTCCTGGCCAAGCTCCAGCCCGTGCTCCGCAGCGCCGATTGGCAATCCACGAGCGATCCCGACGAGTTCATGGATTTCTTCAAGACGTCGCTCTACCAGGACGAGGTGTTCGTCTTCACGCCGCGCGGGGAACTGCGCCGGCTCCCGAGCGGGGCGACGCCGCTCGACTTCGCCTATCTCGTCCACACCGAAGTGGGGCACCGCTGCGTGGGGGCGAAGGTGAACGGCCGGATCGTGCCGCTGCGCTACGAGCTCCGGAGCGGCGATACGGTCCAGATCGTCACGTCGTCGCTGGGGAAGCCCAACCGCGACTGGCTCAAGCTGGTGAAGAGCCCCAACGCCCGGAGCAAGATCCGGCACTGGCTCAAGTCCTCCGAGCACGCGGACTCGGTCTCGCTGGGAAAGGAGATGCTCGACCGCGAGCTGCGCCGGCGCAGGCTCACGCCTCCGCCCGAAATGTCCCTCGACCAGCTCGCGCAGGCGCTCGGGTACGGGGACGTGGACCAGCTCATGGGCGCTCTGGGTCGGGGCAGCGTCTCCATCTCGCAGGTGATCCAGCGGTGGTTCCCGCAGGGGGTCGGTCCGGTTCAAAGGATCAAGGAGGCGTCGCTCGATACGATCCGCGCGATCACCCGGAGGCCGGGACGCGGCGTGCGGATCCAGGGCGTGGACAACCTCATGATCAACTACGCCAAGTGCTGCCAGCCCGTCCCGGGCGATCCGGTCGTGGGGATCGTGACGAGGGGCCGCGGCGTGACCGTGCACCGCACGGACTGCCCGAACACGTTCGAGGACCGCGTCGAGACGGAGCGCCGGCTCATGGTGGACTGGGACGCCACGGCAGAGGACTCCTTCGTGGTGAAGCTCTCGGTCTACGGCATGGACCGGAAAAGCCTCCTCGCCGACATCGCGAAGGCGATCTCGACGACCAACACGAACATCCGTACCGCCGGGATCAAGGCGCGGGACCGGAACGCGCAGGGCGCGTTCGTGGTCGAAGTCCGCGATCTCAGCCATCTGAGGGTCGTCATGCGCGCCATGCAGCGGGTGGAGGGTGTCGAGGCCGTGGAGCGCGAGGAGATCTTCGGGAAGCCGCCGCGGGCGGGGGAGGCGGACGCCGCGTCGTGAAGGCTCTCGTTCAGAGGGTGAGCCGCGCGGCGGTGCGCGTGGAAGGAGAGGAGATCGCCCGCATCGGTTCCGGACTCCTGATCCTCCTGGGCGTCGCCGCGGGAGATCGCGGGGGGCTCGAGGAGAAACTCGCGGTCCGCTGCGCGGAGCTTCGAATCTTCGAGGACGAAGGGGGTAGAATGAACCGGTCGGTGCGGGAGACCGGCGGGGCCGCGCTCGTCGTGCCGCAGTTCACGCTGGTCGCCGACACGTCGCGCGGCCGGCGTCCGAGTTTCGATCCCGCCGCGCCGCCCGAGCAGGCCGACCGCGCGTTTCAGACCTTCTGTGAGGCGCTTTCCGCGGCCGGCGTCCCGACCGCGCGGGGCCGGTTCGGCGCTTCCATGGAAGTCGAGCTGATCAACATGGGGCCGGCGACCTTTCTTCTCGAGAGCGCCGCCGGAATCTGAATCAAGACATGCAGACCAATCTCCTGAATCCCTTCGGTCCCCGCATCGTGCTGGCTTCGCGGTCGGAGCGCAGGCGCGAGCTTCTCACCTTGGTGGGCGCCCATTTCGACTGTTTTCCGGTGGACGTGGACGAATCGCCGCTGTCCGCGGAGCGGGCGGAAGCCCACGTCCTGCGCCTGGCGGAGACGAAAGCGCGCGCGGCGCTCGAGCTTGGCGCCGCGCGGAGCTATCCCGACGTGGCCGTGCTTCTGGGCGCCGACACCGTCGTCACGATCGATCGGGAGATCCTGGGCAAGCCGGGAGGCGCGAGGGAAGCCGTCTCGATGCTGCGCCGTATGTCCGGGCGCGTGCACGAGGTGTGGACGGGTCTCTCGCTGGTCCATTCCGGAGACGGGCGCGGCGTGACTCAGGCGGTGCGCAGCATCGTGAAGTTCGCCCCTTTGGACCCTGACGAGATCGAGCGCTACGTGGCGACCGGGGAGCCGCTGGACAAAGCCGGTGGGTACGCGGTGCAAGGACGCGGCGCCCTCTACGTCGAGGCGATCGAGGGTTCCTATTCGAACGTGGTGGGCCTTCCGCTCTCGCATTTGAAACACGCCCTGAAGCTCCTGCTGGAGGCGCCGGCGCGGCGGGAGGGTTGAGCGCGGGTCAACCCACTACGGCACAAGGAGTTCGCAACCCAGCGGTTGACAGAACCCCCTCATTACCGGTACTCTCCAGCGTTTACACCATCCGTTCACAAGGAGGTCTGGTTCATGGGCACGTACAACGTACGCGCCTCGGAAATCGTTCAAGACTGGTACGTCGTCGATGCCGAGGGGCAGATCCTGGGCCGTCTCGCGAGCGAGATCGCGAGTGTGCTCAAGGGAAAGCGCAAGCCGAACTATTCCACGCATCTGGACGTCGGGGACCACGTGGTCGTGGTCAACGCGGAGAAGATTCGTGTGACCGGGCGGAAGCGCGACGAGAAGATCTACTTCAGACATTCGCTGTATCCGGGCGGCCACAAGCTCACCCGGTTTCGCGACGTTCAGGCCGCCAAGCCGGACGAGATCATCCGTCTCGCGGTGAAGGGGATGCTCCCCAAGAACAAGCTGGGGCGTGCCATGATCAAGAAGCTCAAGATCTACGCCGGACCGGAGCATCCGCACGTCGCGCAGGCGCCGCGGCCGCTGCCTCTGCCCGGCTCCAAATCAGAGGCGAGGGCAAGCGCATGAGCGATTTCCTAGGGACAGGCCGCCGGAAGACCTCGATCGCGCGGGTCCGTCTGGCGCAGGGCACGGGCAAGCGCACGGTCAACGGCAGGGACCTCGATCAGTATTTCTCGCGTCTGGCGCTCAGCCGGATCGCGTTGCAGCCCCTCGTGTCCAGCAACAACACAGACAAGTACGACCTCATCGCCAACGTTCGCGGAGGCGGATCGACGGGTCAGGCCGGGGCGATCTGCCTGGGAATCGCGCGCGCCCTCCTTCGGATCGATCCCGCGCTTCGCGGGCCGTTCGGCAAGGAAGGGCTCCTCACGCGCGATTCGCGGATGAAGGAGCGCAAGAAGTACGGGCAGGCCGCGGCCCGCAAGCGGTTCCAGTTCTCGAAGCGGTAGGACGGACGCGGGCGCCCTCGGGCGCGCGCCATCACACACGCTCCTGAGCGCACGACCGGTCTCCCCTTGCGGGAGTCTTGCGTAGAGAAGGAGCGGAGGTTGAAGACCGGAGGAACCATTGGCTGAAATCGGAATGAAGGAGCTTCTCGAAGCGGGCGTCCACTTCGGGCATCAGACCCGCAGGTGGAATCCCAAGATGAAGAAATTCATCTTCATCGAACGCAACGGCATCTACATCATCGATCTTCAGAAGACGCTCAAGTCCCTGGGCGACGCCCGGACCATGCTGGAAGGCGTGGGCCGGCGGAACGGGACGGTCCTCTTCGTCGGAACCAAGAAGCAGGCGAAGGATGCGATCCGGGACGAGGCCGAGCGGTGCGGGATGCCGTTCGTCAACGAGCGCTGGCTCGGGGGCATGCTGACCAACTTCAAGACCATCAAATCGAACATTCGCCGTTTCAAGGATATCGAGAAGATGGACGCCGATGGGACGCTCGAGAAACTCTCCAAGAAAGAGCAATCCCAGATCGACAAGGAGCGCACCCGGCTCTCGAAGATCTTCACCGGCATCAAGGAGATGACCCAGCTTCCCGCCGCCGTTTTCGTGATCGACACCAAGAAGGAGCGTATCGCGGTCTCCGAGGCCAACCGGCTCGTGATCCCCGTGATCGGAGTGGTCGACACGAATTGCGATCCGGAGGTCGTGGACTTTCCGCTGCCGGGGAACGACGACGCGATCCGGTCGATCCGCCTCTTCGCCCGCTTCGTGAGCGACACGCTCATGGGCGCCCGCCAGGAGGCCCAAGAGGGGGCCGACGTCGCTCCGCCGCCGGAGCGCGTGGCCGCAGTGCCTTCGCTTCCCGACGTGGTCGCGAGCGCTTGATCCCTCCCGCTTCATCGATACCGATACCACCGATCTCATGTTAGGAAGGAGCACCCGATGACGATCACGGCTTCGCTCGTGAAGGATTTACGCGAGCGGACGGGCGTGGGCATGATGGAGTGCAAAAAAGCCCTCGCCGAATCCAATGGAGACATCGAAAAGGCGATCGAGGTGCTGCGCAAGCAGGGCCTCGCGCGCGCCTCGGAGAAATCCGGGCGCGCGGCCAAGCAAGGGCTCGTCTATTCCTATATCCATCCGGGCGACCAGCTGGGCGTACTGCTCGAGATCGACTGCGAGACGGACTTCGTGGCGCGGACGGACGATTTCCGCGAGCTGGCGAAGCACATCGCGATGCAGATCGCCGCCACCGGCGCGCGCGCCGTGGATCGGACGAGCGTGGACCCCACGCTGATCGAGCGCGAGCGCGCGATCCTGCTCGATCAGGCGCGGAGCACCGGAAAGCCGGAGGCGATCCTGACCAAGATCGTCGAGGGGAAGATCGACAAGTACTACGAGGAGATCTGCCTCATGGAGCAGCCGACCATCCGCGACCCCGACCGGCGTGTGAAGGACTTGGTGGACCAGGCGATCTCGAAGCTGGGAGAGAATATCGTCGTGCGCCGGTTCGCCAAGTTCCGCATCGGAGAGAACTGACGCCGTGACGCCCGCCCGCCGGGTGCTTCTCAAGCTGAGCGGTGAGGTCCTGGCCGGCGCCGGCGGGCATGGCATCGACGCCGCGGCTCTGGCCCGGCTCGCGGGCGAGATCCAGGAAGGCGTGAGCGGAGGCGCCGAGCTGGGCATCGTGATCGGAGGCGGGAACATCATCCGCGGCACGGCCGCCACGGCCGACGGCGTGGACCGGGCGGCGGCCGATTCGATGGGCATGCTGGCGACGGTGATCAACGCGATCGCGCTCCAAGACTCGCTCGAGCGCCGCGGGCTCAGCACGCGGGTGCTGAGCGCGATCGAAATGCGCGCCCTTGCCGAGCCGTACATCCGCCGCCGGGCCGTGCGTCACCTCGAGAAGGGGCGCGTGGTCATCCTCGCGGCGGGAACGGGCCATCCCTACTTCACGACCGATACCGCGGCCGTCCTCCGCGCGGTGGAGATCGGCGCCGACGTCCTGCTCAAGGCGACCAAGGTGGACGGCGTGTTCTCGGAGGATCCGGTGCGGAATCCGGCCGCGGTGCGATACGATTCGCTGAGCTATCTCGAAGCCATCGACCGCCGGTTACAGGTAATGGATATGACCGCGTTCACCATGGGCATGGACAACCGGCTTCCGATCGTCGTATTCAACGTCACCGTCCCGGGCAACCTGGCGCGGGCGCTGCGCGGCGAGCCCGTGGGAACCCGAGTCCTCGTGGAGGTCTAGGATGGACCCGAGGGTCAAGAGCTCCGAAGACCGCATGAAGAAGGCGGTCGAAACGATCCGCCATGAAGTGGCGAGCATCCGCACGAACAAGGCGACCACTTCGCTCCTCGACGGGATCAAGGTCGAGTACTACGGAAATGCCGTTCCGCTTCAACAGGTAGCCAGCGTGAGCGTGCCGGAGCCCAGGATGCTCACGATCCAGCCCTGGGAGCGCTCCGTGCTTCCCGACATCGTGAAGGCGATCCAGCGCTCGGATCTGGGGTTGAACCCCACGGACGACGGCTCCGTGGTGCGCCTCGTGCTGCCCACGCTCACCGAGGAGCGCCGCAAGGACCTGGTCAAGCACCTGGGGAAGATCATCGAGGACGGGCGCGTCCGGGTGAGGACCGTCCGGCGCGAGTCGAACGACGAACTGAAAAAGCTGGAAAGGGAGCACAAAATCTCCGAAGATGACTCCAAGAAGGTCCAAGCCGAGATCCAGAAGCTGACAGACCGGTACATCGCGTCGCTGGATGAACTGTTCGGGAAAAAACAGGCCGAAGTCATGGAGGTCTAACCCCTGGATCCTCGCCGCGCCGGGCTCGACCGGCTACCGGACGCCGCGGGAAGCAGTTCGATCGTGATCGGGCTTACGGACCTCGCGTCCCAAGGCCCTTTTTCTTTCCCGCGCGGCCCCTCCCGATGACCACCGTGAAATCCGTGCCGACGAAATCCGCGCCGACGCTCGAACAGGTTCTGAAGCGTCCCGTCCCGTCTCACATCGCGATCATCATGGACGGGAACGGACGGTGGGCCGAGCGGCGCGGGCTCCCTCGCCTCATGGGC
>JBGPHU010000074.1:0-13486 GCA_041484545.1 Candidatus Eiseniibacteriota bacterium
GGCGCTTCATCGCCCGGTGAAAGGTGAAGCCACGCGAGAACAAAGGTTTATAGCAGAAGAGGCGGGCTCTGTCGAGGAGAGGTTTGCAGGGTGGCTTGAGGGGCTCGGTCACCGCGGGGAGATCAATAGAACTCCCCGCCGCGGATCCAGCGACGGACGATCTCCTCCAGATTCACCGTCTCGAACTGATCGGATCGCTGCCGGCGAGTCTTGGGCCTCCGGCCGGGCCCTTCCTCACTTCAGTACGACGAAACGGCCGCTCGTGGTCCCGCCGGGAGTCTCGAGGCGGTAGAAATAGACGCCCGAGGACAGCGCTCTTCCCGGAAGGGCTCCCCCACCGATTCGGACCTGGTGTGTCCCAGCAGCCAGATCGGGCGCATCCATAAGGGTCGCCACGAGTCTTCCGCCGGGATCGAAGATCCGCACGCGCGCGAAGCCGCGTTCCGAGGTGGTGAACGAGAGCAGCGCCTCGGGATTGGACGGGTTGGGCGCGAGCGTCACGCCGGGTTTCCCGCCTCGCGCCACGACCCGAAGCGTAAGCGGCGCGTCGAATGTTCCTCCGCCCGCCAACCTTCCCGCCACAACGGCCGAGATCGAGTGCGGCCCCGGTGACAGCCCCACGAGAATGCGCCGGAGATCGGCGCTCGCGAACGAGACCGCCAGCTCGGGGATTCCGTTCCCGTCCTTGTCCGCCGCGACCCACCGCTTTTCCGGGTGAGCCGGGATGGAATCTTGCGAGCCGGATCCCGGGAAGCCCATCCAGACGCCCGCCGGGTCGATGTCCGACACGGCGAATCCGCCCGCGATAGGCTCGATCTGGACCGCGAAGAAAGGCTTGTCCTGACCCATGAGCGGAATCGTCTTGCTCCGATCGGAGAGAAACGCGCGGGCCGGGAGCGTGGGCCGCGGAGGCTTGCGGTTGAGAAACAACGTCACGGTGTTCGAGACGATGTTCGACACCGCCACGTCGAGCGCGCCGTCGTGATTCAGGTCCCCGAACGCGATCGAGTGGGCTCCCAGTCCGTTCGAGAAATCGACCTTGGGCTCGAAGGTGCCGTCGCCGTGGCCCATGTAGAACGAGACCGTGTTGGCCACCTGGTTCGCCGTGATCAGATCGGCGTGGCCGTCTCCGTCCACGTCGCGGATCACCGCGCTGTGCGGTCCCGCTCCGGGCACAAGGTCCGGAAGCGCCTGGAACGTTCCATCCCCCCGGCCGAGGAGGACGGACACGGTGCCGGAGTCGAAGTTCGCCACGGCCATGTCGGGCACCCCGTCCGCGTTCAGGTCCCCGCACGAGACCGTGTGCGCCGCGCGCGTCGAGAACGTGAGCTTGGGGGCCAGCACGCCACCCCCCGCGCCGAGGAGAACGGACACCGTGGCGTCGCCCTCGTTGGCCGCGACCACGTCCGGGCGTCCATCCCGGTTGAGGTCGGCGATCGCGAGGCCGTGGGCCTTCGAGCCCGCGGGATACTCGACCGGTGGCGCGAACGTGCCGTCGCCGTGACCGAGCAGCACCGCGACCGCGCCGTTGGTCTGATCCGTAGCCGCGAGGTCGAGAAAGCCGTCCTGGTTCAGGTCGCTCACGCCGACGATGACGGGCGATCCCGCGAGCGCGATGTCCGTCCGGGGTCCGAACGTTCCGTCGCGCGCGCCCAGCATCACGCCGATCGAGTTCGCGCCGATCTGGCTGATCGCGAGATCCAACCATCCGTCCCCGTTCAGATCGGCCGCCGTGACCGTATGCGGCTTCGAGGCGGTCGTGTAGATCATCGGCGCCAGGAAGGTGCCGTCTCCTTTCCCGCGCATGACGGAGATGGTATTCGAGCCGAGGTTCGCGGTGAGAAGGTCCAGCTCGCCGTCGCGGTCTATGTCGAAGAGAGCGACCGTGTGAGGCGTCATTCCGGTTCCGACCGAGGAGAAGGGCGGAGCGAATGGGGTCCGGTCCGATACAGGACCCACATCCGAGACGGCGATCGTGAAGCTCTTCTCGTCCCGCAGCGCGCCGTCGGTCACCGCGACCGTCGCTGCCGCCACGCCCACGTCGGAGGTCCCGGGCGCCGCGTGTACGTTTCCTTCCGCGAGCCCGGCGCCCGCGCTCGTGGTCGTGACGGTCAAGTAAGCCGGCCCCGACACGAGCGCAAACTGGAGCGGATCCCCTCCGGCGTCCATGGCGCGGAGAACCTGATTCGCCACCGTTCCCTGGGGGAGCGCCATGTCCAGGGGCTGCGCGAGCGCGATGGCCTGGGTGAGGTCCAGAACCGTGATCGTGAGGCTCGCGCTCGCGGAGGCTCCTGGCATGCCGGTCGCCGTGAACTCGACGTCGTAGGACCCCGCCTGATCGAACCCCGGCACCCACTCGAAGTCCCCCGTGCCGGTTCCTTCGTCGCGGAAGGTTGCCCCGGAAGGAAGCGAGGAGGCCGTGAGAATCACCATGTCGCCGTCGGGATCCACCGCCGTCACGCGGAAGCGAAGTACCGAGCCTTCCGGAACCGAGGGACTCCCGGGCAGGGTGATCGCAGGCGGCCGGTCCACGTCGCGAATCATGATGGAAAAGGACTTCACGTCGCGAAGGGTCCCGTCGCTCGCGGCCACCTGTCCCTGGGTCATGCCCGCGTCGAAATAGCCGGGGGTGAGGGTCACCATGCCGGCGCCGTAGGCGGGATCGACATCGATCACGGTCATGTAATCGGGCCCGGCCACCTTCTCGAACGTGACCGTGTCGCCGTCCGGATCGCTCGCCGTGAGCAATTGATCGTGGACCGTCCCCTCTCCCACCATCATGTCCGGCGGCTGGGCCATGACGGGCGCCCGGTCCTGGTTCGCGACCGTGATCAGGAAAGTCTTCGTGTCCGACGACACACCGTCGCTCGCGCGCACGGCCGCGATCCAAGAGCCGGCGTCCGAGTAGCCCGGCGCCAGGTGGATCGAGCCGGTGACGATTGAGGCGAATGTTGGCCCCGATTCGAGCGAGAACACGAGGGGCAATGCGTCCTGATCGGTCGCGGTCAGGATCTGGTCGGCCGTCTGTCCCTCCGCGAGCGGCATGTTGTGAGGCTGGGCCATGGAGACCGGGCCAGGCGCGATATTCGCCCAAGGCGCACCGTCCACATCCGCGAAGTCCGTGCCGAGCCGGAGCAGGTGATCGTATGCGGTCCCCGAGCACTCGGAGCCGAAGGAGGTGTGGAATGTCGGGTCGAGCGAAGTCGCGGGCACGATCTCGATCGAGGGTGCTCCGGAGGTGACGCTGACGAGCAGCGTGGCCAGCCGGTAGGTGCCGGGGGGCAGATCCAGCCCCGCGAATCCGTTCCGGTATTCGGTCGAATCGGAGATCTCGACCGAGCCCGTCCCGAACGTGCCGACCTCGTTGTGGAAGGCGCTCCAGCCGACGGTTCCCCCCTCCGCGTGAAGCACGATCTCATAGGAGCGAAGCGTCAGCTCCCCGTCGTCGCTCGCGCACAGACCGGGCGACCCGTCGCGATTGAGGTTCGTCCGCACCCAGACCGCGACGGTCGTGGGCCCCGGGCTCAGGACGTCGGCGGTCGTGTGGACCCCGTCGCCGTTCGTGTCGAGATACATGTACTGCGCGGCCGCCTGCCGAGTGAACGTTCCCAGGAAGAAAGCGATCGCGAGCAGGGGGATCGGCGAGAAGAGATGGCGCGAGTGGGCGGCACGACTACGAGCGGACATGGCGAGGACCCCCGGTGCGTTGCCAGATGGGTGTCGGACCCCGCGTGCCGGCCCCGTGCCAGAGACGGCGTGTGGGTGACCGCGGGTTCCCCGTGCAGGGGTCCCGCAAGTATGTGAATTTTATCACGAACCGCCGCGGGGATCAAGAAGAGCGGCTGGCGACCGTTCACAAACTCCGTGGAGAAATCTAAGGAGTATCGGCCCCCGCCTCCGTTCCGCCACTTCCACTCACCCGCCACAACACGCCGGACCACTCGAGGCTCAGCCCGACTCGATTCTCCGTATAGCTCCCCACGTCCGAGGTGGGTGGGGCCGCGGCGCCCAGATGCGCGATGTCCCGGTCGTAGCCGTAGAAGCCCTGCACCGCCCAGTGGGGTCGGCTCCAGCGGATCACAGCCTGGATCGAGTGATCGATATCATTCCGGCCCAGGTGGTACGCGTCGCTGAGAACCCCCGACGTGTAATCGCGCGATCCCAGCTCATAGCCCAGCGAGGCGCCAACCCTCGATTTTCCCCGGCGGGCGATCTCCAGCCGGCCGTCGACGCCGGCGAGGAGACCCTGATAGCCGATGTCGGCATCATCCGGAGCAACGCCCGGCGCTTCGTCACCGTCCGATGCCTTGGCATCCGCCCTGCGATACCCGCCGTGCAAGCCGAAGCTTCCTCGGCCCGGGCGTCGAGTCCACGTGACCTCGGCCACCGCCTGCTGTGTGTTGGAGGTTCTCTCCGTGAACTCCGGGTTGTACCCGCGATGCTCGTACTGGTAGGAAAACCCCGCCCAGGTGCCGCGCGTGATCCGCTGGCGCCACCCCAGCGAGCCCAGCGTGAGCGCGAATTCCGCTCGCCGGTAATGGGTGGGGACCGCCGGCGCGTCGTCATCGAACAGTTGGCGGAGATAGAAATGGGGAAGGTAATAGGCGCGCAGGGAGAGAGCGCTGCGACGCGAGAAGGATTGCTTCCATTCGGCGCTGAGGGAACGAAAGTCGGCAGTCTTGTCCTTGTTGTGGAACTCGCCCCGCCCTCGAAGGCTCAGGTCGAAGCCCCGCCCGTCCCGCGCGCGGTTCTCGAAACCCAGGGAGAGTGAGGACCGCCACATCGCATCGCCGACGGACTCGATCGAGAATCGCTCCGGATTGAGACCCGACTCAAAGAGCGCGATCTGATCGCCGGAGTATTGGATGACGTTGTCGTCGTAGAACGCGGACAGCCCTGCTCCGATCAGCACGCGCTTCTCGTGCGTGGCTCCCTCGGCCGGCCTCAGATCACCACACAGCGATAGCGCGATCAGCGAGACCGGCGCCACCACCCGGAAGAACCGGCTCGTCTCCCTCCAGATCATGCTCATTCCTCCTCCCCCGATGAGGGCTCCGGAATCCGAACGTGGATCTCCGCCGAGCCGTTCGCCGGCGCTTTCAACTCGACGGAGAACTCGTGCGTTCCCTGTCCCATCTGCAAGATAGCCCGGTCCAGCTTGGAAGCGACCCGGTCCTTGAGATCGGCATACGAAGCGGTCGTCGCCTTGGTCGTCTTGAACTCGAACTCCCGCGCCTGCTTGCCCTCTTCCAGAACGGCCAGACGATAGACCTGGGTGCCCCTCATCGTCGGATCGAAATCGAGACGGGACGTCAATTCCAGGCGGGTGGGACCCACGATGCGCCATCGCACCGGCTTTCCGGGGAGAATGCTGTAGTACGGAATCATCTTCTCACCCTCGGCGACCGTCACGATTCGGGATGCTTCGACGGGCGTCATCGAGATCATGCGTTCGACGGCGTTGTTCGGGCTCGAGACCAGGAGCCTCACGAGCACGCCCGGCGCGCCCGCTTCCGACAGCCGGATCCGGTGCGCGCCCTCGGGAATGACCCACGTGAACGTGCGGCTCTTGCACACGGCAGAGCCCCCGCGGAGGGCCGCCTGATCGGAGACGGAGCTCTCGGTTGCCTGTTCCTTGACGACCCTCGCGCCCTCGCGCAGGAAGACGCGGTACGAGACGGCGGCGGCCGGTGCTCCGGGCGAGACCTCCGCGCGTGAGACGATCTTGAGCTTGCCCGGTCCCTTGAGTTCGACCGTGATCTCCTTGCCGGCCGCGATCCGGTAATAAGCCCTCGGCTTTCCCGCGACGTCGACTCTCACGGCGGTCTGGTCCGGTAGATCTTCGATGGCGCGCGATGCGGGGGAAGCGAGCGCGGGCGGAATATTCAGCAAGGAGAGCAGGAATGCGAACGCGTACGAGCACCGTCTCATGATGGGAGTCTCCGTTCGGGATGAGGGCGTCCTAGGAGCTGGTGTCTCAGGTCCAAGCGCAGAACGAGCAGGTTCGCAAGAAGGATCGCGAGCGCCGAGGCGCATACAATCACCAGATTGTACCGGTACTTGATGAACAGGAGCCCTTTCCCGGGCCGCACCGTGGCGCCGGTCGAAGGGTCCCGAATCTCGAGGCGCGTCGCGAGCTTTGCGACGTCGAGGAGATGAATCACCGGGATCCGGCGCTCCGCGAGCACGTTCAGGGCGCCCCGGTTCGGGTAATTGCGCGCCGCGAGGCGGAAGGTGAGACCCGCGGGAATGAGCCGCGCGTTCTGGGCACCGCCCAGGCTTGCGAGTCCGCCGCCGACGTTGACGTACAAGCGGATCGTCTTTCCTCTCGCCGCGGCGATCGAGTCGTAGATCGCCACGCGCTGCCGCACGCCCTCGATGAGGTTCGACGATTCCAGGAGCCGGACATGATTCCTCGCGATCGCATCGGCCAGGAGCTGCCGACCGGTGGGAGAAAGCCCGCGCCCGACGTCGCCGCCTCCGCCGAGCGATGCTGCGACGGAGCGGAACGGCCAGAGCCTTCTCACGGCCAGGACGCTCTCCATGTCGAGCCAGGTCAGGTCCGGATCCGTCGCGCCGAACATCGAGGAGCCGACGGAGGTGATGAGAACCGGCTCGGCTCCGATGGCGTCGCAGGCCGACAGAACAGCCAGGTTCAGCCCCGGCAGCGATCCGGTCGCCCCGATCGCGACCACGTCCCCTTGGCGCACTCCCGCCTCGAGCATCATCTGCGTCGTGGCCGCCGCGAAGTTCGGGTGCGCCGCGAGCACCTTCGCGGACTGGGAGCCGCGGTCGGTCGTCGTGAGTGTGAACTGAGGTCCGACGATCCCGTACCCGTCCGGATCGTTCCGCTCGTCGATGGCGATCCCGCGCTCGCGCTTCCAGTCCGCGATCATCCGCTCCGCTCGCTCCATGGTCGCCACGGCTCGCAGCTTCTTGGCATACGCGTCCGCGTGAACCGGCGTCAGGGAACGCTCCGAGGCGGTGTAGAGGATCAGCGATAGGCAGGCCAGCCCCACGAGCGCCGGGGTGGAGGCGCGAGTCTGACTCATCGGATGATGCTCCCGCCATGGAGGATCATCAGAAGGAGACGAACGAGCACCGCGGTCGTGATCATGATGCAAAGGGTCTGGAGCACGCCCTGGCGCTCCATCCAGTTGGCGATGAGACCGGGGATCACGTAGCCGATCGTCTGGAGCTCGATCGGAACCCCATGGAATCGAAAGACCAGGAATTCGCGCGAGAGGGCGCCGAAGACGAATCCGAGGAGCACGGAGATGACGATGCGGCGCCGTCCGTAGACGAGAGCGTAACGCGAGAGGAGCTTCAATCCCCCCAGCGTCGCGAGGCTCGCCAGGATCGTCCCGAGGAGACGGAAGGGCTCGTGCACGAGCAACGCGACGTATCCGGGCACGACCATCCCGCCGGCCGCCAACCCGAGCGTTTCGGAAAAGATGAGACTGATGACGAGCCCGAGCCCGACAGCCTGTTCAACCATCGTTCACCGCGCGGTTCTTGAAGTGAAGCACGATCTCCTGCCCCAACCCGACGATGTTGCCGATCCCGACCACCACCGCCCGGCTCTCCACAAGGCCCAGCACCCGCTCGAACACCTGCTCGGCCCCGAGCCCGCCCAAGTCGGTGAGCCGCCGCGGCTCGAGCCCGAGCGCGAGGGCGCGGAGCGCCACGAGGTGAGTTCCCTCTCCGGCGAGCACGACCCGGTCGGCCGCAAGCTCACGTCCCACCAGCTCGGCGATCTGTCCCGAGCGCTGGAGCCGATCGCCCCTGCAATTCGCGAGCACGATCCGGCGAAGGCCCGGCTCCGGCCCGTCGAGGCCCAGCCTGGACCAGATCATTCGCGTCGAATCAGGGTCGTTGGCGGCGAAGGCGTTCACGAAATCTACGCGCTTGGCGCCGATCTCGACGGTGTAGCGGCGAAGTACGCCGGGATCGGGGTTCGCGCGTTGCATCGCCTCGAGAGCCGTCTTCCGGTCTACGCCCAAGTGAGCGCAGGCGGCCAGCGCAAGCGCGACGTTCTCGGCGTGCTCGAGGTAGGAGAAACCGTGGAGGTCCGCCTCCGTGACGGCTCCGTCCTCGACCGGGTGCAGCTCCGTGCCACGCAGCCGGCATTGCTCCTCGAGCACGGAGACAAGCTTCCGCTCCGCCGTGAACGCATGCCCTCCGACGGGAATGGTCTCGGCGAGAGCAAGCGCCGCGTCGTGCACGGTCGGTCCCATGACGTCCAGGTGATCGGCGCGCACGTTCGTGATCACACCGACGGTGCTCCGAATCAGCCGCAGTTCCGTGACGGGCTGGAGGTCGGGCGCAACGGCCATGCATTCGATCACGAGCGCCTGCGCGCCCTGCTCGACGGCACGCCTCACGATCCGCGTCTGCTCGATGATGTTAGGCCTCCCGACCCGGTACACGTCCATCTCCGAACCGTCCACATCGATCATCCGGGCCATGGTTCCCGTGGTCTTCGCGAAGGTGCGGATCCCGCCCGCCCGGAGTCCCGCCGCGATCAAACGGGTCACCGAGGATTTCCCTCGCGTCCCGTTCACGTGGATGCGGATGGGGATCCTTCGCAGATAGCGGTCATGCCGCTGCGTTTCGAGCGCGCCATAGGCCGCGAGCGCCAGCACCAGGGCGAGAGGAACAATCGTCATCGGAAACCCCTATTGGGAGGAAGGTTACTGTCTCTGGATCATCGGCATGCGCGAGCGCTGCCTTTACCCGACCCTAACCCGGCGCGGACCCGGCACCAAGGTTACCTAAGTAGCTCTTGACGTGCGTATTTGGTCACGTTACCATTTGCTCACATGTGTGCCGCCCCGGCAGCCGCTCACAACGGTCGGCGCCGGCCGGCTCCTACCGGAGGGATCGCCATGAACCAGGACGTGAAAGACGAATTGGTGCTCAACATCGAGCAGACCATCGAGATCAAGGCCGCTCCCGAGAAGACTTTCGAGGGACTGATCCGCCATCTGTGCGACTTGGAAGGCGAGCCGGGAAAGGGGCGGATCAAGCTGAAGCTCGAGCGGCAGCCCGGAGGCCGCTGGTTCCGGGATCTCGGCTCCAATACCGGCCACCTGTGGGGATTCGTCCAGTCGATCAAGCCGCCGACGCTGCTCGAGATCTTCGGGCCGATGATGATGTCCTTCCCTGTCGCCGGACACCTCATCGTCCGCCTCACGGAAATCCCGGGAGGCACGCGCCTCGTGTTCAAGAGTCAGGTGTTCGGTCCCATCCCGGCCGAGTACCGGGAAGGCATGGAGCAGGGCTGGACTCAGATGCTGAGCGCCGTGAAGCGCGATGTGGAGGGGTGATACAGGGCCGCGCGAATGAGCGATAGTCTCGATCCGGTCTGGAAGGCGCTCGCCGACCCGACGCGACGGGCGATCCTGGACCAACTCCGTCGCAAGCCCCTGACCACGACCGACATCGTGAAACGGATCCCGGAGCTCTCACGATTCGGGGTCATGAAGCATCTCGTCGTCCTCCGCAAGGCCGGGCTTGTGCAGACGCGCGAGGAGGGCCGCAGTACCATCAATATTCTCAACGTGGTTCCCATCCGCCTCATCTACGAGCGCTGGGTGAGCGACTACCAGGACCTGTGGGCACGCAAACTCTCGGCGCTCAAACGATCGCTCGAGACAGACCGAACATAGAAAAGGGGGACGTCATGAACATGCAAGAAGCGGCAGCCCAGCATTTCCGATTGATGTACCAGACCGCGGCGGCCAATCTCGAAGGGATGACCCACGAACAATCCCTGCTACAGCCTTCCCCGGGCGGGAACTGCGCGAACTGGATCCTGGGGCACCTCACCAACGTGCAGAACGGCGTGATGCA
Organism: Candidatus Eiseniibacteriota bacterium; assembly: GCA_041484545.1. GTDB lineage: Bacteria > Eisenbacteria > RBG-16-71-46 > SZUA-252 > SZUA-252 > WS-7. Next base: position 9,856 of record JBGPHU010000074.1, read on the forward strand.
CCTCCTCGGCGAGAAGCCGGTATGGGAGAGCGCCGACCTTGCGAGGGCCGGCGAGGATCCCATCACTGGTCCTGGGAACGCGATCCAATGGGATACGCTGCGGGATCGGTTCCTCGGATCGCGGGAGCGCTGCCTGGCGGCGGTCTCCGCCCTGTCCGATGGTGCCCTGGCCGAGTCGGTCCCCCATCCATTCGGCGGCACGTGCACCCGCGCCGAGGTATTGAACCTTCTCGCGTTTCACCAGACGTATCATACGGGCCAGCTCGCGTTGTCCAGGCGGATCGCGGGATTGGAGGGAGCGGTCAAGGGCCCGCGTCAGGCGCAGAAGGTCTAGGGGGCGCGCCGCGCGCAATGGGTTCGAGCGCACTGTGGCCGTTCCTCGCCAAAGAGCTGCGCGGCGGCGAGTGGCGGTATCTGACCATCCCTCCTGGCGGCACTGCGGCGTACAACAAGCCCATCCGGGAGAAGCCGCCGGGACCTCATTCCCGCGGGAGGTAGAACCTGTCCAAGCTGCGCTTCAGGATTTCGATGTCGCTCGACGGCTTCGTTGCCGGTCCCAGCCAGAGCGTGGACAATCCCCTCGGGATCGGCGGCATGAGTCTCCACGAGTGGGTGTTTCCGCTCGCGGTCTGGCGAGCGATGCATGGCCTTACGGGCGGAGAGGTCAACGAAAGCTCGCGCGTCGTCGAGGAATCGCTCGCCAACATCGGAGCCTCCGTGATGGGGCGCAACATGTTCGGCGGCCACCCCGGTCCATGGGATCCCAAGAAGCCGTGGAACGGCTGGTGGGGAGACAACCCGCCGTACCATCACCCGGTGTTCGTGCTCACGCATCATGCGCGGGCTCCACAAGCGCACGAGGGAGGCACCACCTTCACTAACGACACAGGAGGCATCGAGGCGGCGCTCGCGCAGGCGCGGCGAGCCGCCGGCGGCAAGGATGTATCGCTCGCCGGCGGAGCGAGCGCCGCGCAGCAGTACCTCGCGGCCGGCCTCGTGGACGAGATGGAGATCAGCCTCGTGCCGACGCTTCTCGGCAGCGGCGAGCGGCTGTTCGATGGCGTCGGGGACGACTTGCGCGGGCTTAAGCTGGCGCGGACGGTCCCCGCGCCGGGGGTAACGCACCTCAAGTTCGCGAGAACCCATGGGCGCGCGGAACCATGAGCGTGCGCGTTGTCCGCCTTGGGACCCCGCGTATTTCGGGGGAAGGAACAAGGATCGGAACGGTTCGTCGCCCTCCCCGTGGCGTGCCGAAAGCACAGTTCTCCGCGCAGAACTGGTACGACGTGTGGTTCCCGAACCTCGCTCCCAGCGCGGAGACCATGAAGCTCGGACAAGAGGCCGCGTCGCCGGCGCAATGGTCGGCGTTCACGAGGAAGTACCGGGCCGAAATGGCAGCACCGGGGGCCAAGCACGACCTGGAACTCCTGGCTGTGCTATCGCACGCGAATGATTTCTCCGTGGGCTGCTACTGTGAGGACGAAGCCCGCTGCCATCGTTCAATCTTGAAGCAGCTCCTGGTTGAGAACGGAGCAAGGGTCGAGTAGTGGTGAGCGGAAGCCAGAGCGGCCGCCGTCGCCCAGGACCGAGAGGTCAACGGAGACGATTTCTACCGCAATCTCGGCGGTTAGTGCTTCGGTCAGCGGGCGCCCTTGCTGACCGGAAGCCCTTTGTCGATCCAGTCGTGCTTGAGGTCCTTCGCGACGTAGAGAACCCGGACGTTTCTGAATCCCATCTCTCGCGCAACCCCGAACGCCGGGCGGACGTTGGGGCAGTCGATCCACGGGCAGCAGCCGCAGTACAGCACAACGGACTGCCGGCGCGGAATCCCTCGCAGCGCCTGTTTCAAGGCAGCCAGGCCCTCGGGCGTCGACCCAGGACCGATGTAGCGCGACTGGGGTATGTGGCCGCCCTGGAAGAGAAACTTGTACCCGACGTGCAACACCTCCGGTCGTTGCCCCGTCGAGTCTGCGAGCAATCGGGCGAGCTTTTCGGGCTGGATGAGCTGATTGGCGGCGTCCCCAGGGGTCAGAACCGAGTGCAGGGAATCCGCGCCCGCGCCAGCTCCGGCCCCTGGCGCCGAGCCTCCGATGCCCGGCAGCGTGGTCACCAACAACATCGCAATGGCGGCGACGGACCCGAGCGAAAGTCTCTGCGGCCGGGTGTTGAAGTTCTGCCTCATGTTGCTGAGTCCTCTCGTAAGATCGTCGCGCGCACAGCGGCGGTAAGGACCGGATCTCGAATGAGCCTTGGGTAAGTCCGAATTTACTAAGGATAAACCTGAATCGTGAGAGTCCCGCTAAAAGCGCCTCCGGTAATCAGGTTGCCCGTGAGCAACAGAGTGACCGTCTTGGGCTTCTTGCCGCGGAAGTTGCTGAACAGTTGGGCAAGGTTGGCCTTCGTGAAGCAAAGCTCGGCGTCCTGAACACCGTTTGAGTTCGCGTCCGATATGATGATCGTCTTGTCGGTGCGGCAGGGGATCTGCGAGACGGATCCGGTCCCGTTGGAAATGAGCCTTACTGAAATGAAATCGATGTCGCTAGCAGAGAACTGCGTGCCGACGGGCTCCACGTGCATGCACCAGTCCTGAGCCAGGCCGAGCCGGATCGCGTCGTTGGTTCCGGTAACAAACAGGTTGACCGAGAACTGACACTGGGCCTGCGTGGAGAATCCGACCACGGCCAGAGTGGATAAAGCCAAAGCAAGCACCGTCGTTTTCAAAGCCGCATGAACTTTCATAGCGTTTTGCTCCTCCGGGTTACGGGTCTAGAGCACCCCCAAACCTAACGTGCCCACTACTCACGGAGCAGGTTGACAATCGGCAAGACTGAAACGGGAGACCCACCCTACCATGGGCAACCAGCGGGTGTCCCCACTCGAAGAGCCCAATCGCCAGAAATGGAAGGATTTAGCCGGGGGCCAGCCATGGTTGCAAATATAAATAAACAGTGGTAAACAGTAATAAGCGTGGACACAATCCCTTCCTTGCGAGACGATCCTCTCGAAAGGAGGGCCGTCGTCATGACCCCAGCCCCCGCGACTCCTGCTGCTTTCTCTGCATCCTCCACCGGGTATATCGCATTCCTCACGCAGATCCTCAGCGATCGCGACCGATTCTTCACCGAGGTTGCCGAAGACAAGGGACTGCGGCCCAAACTCGTCCACGCCCTGTGGACTCTATTGGGACTCTCCGCCCTCTACGGTGCTGCAGCCGGCGCCTACGCGAGCCCGGCCCAGGCCGTCTCGGCGGCGCTCAAGCTGCCGCTCCTGTTCCTGGGAACGCTCGCGATCTGCTTTCCCGGGTTCTTCGTGATCCAGGTGCTCGTCGGCTCGCGCCTGCGACTCTCGCAGGTCCTGACGCTCGTCCTCGGCGCACTGTCGCTCAGCGCGATCCTGCTCGCGGCCGTCGTACCGATCACCGTGTTCTTCCTGTTCACCGGAGCGAACTACTACTTCCTCACGCTCCTGCACGTGGTGATCGTGCTCGGCGCCGGCCTCGTGGGGATGGTCGCCCTGCACGACGGCCTCGCGTTCGCCTGCGAGAAGCGTGGTGTCTACCCGAAGAAGGCGATGACCATCATGAAGGTCTGGGCCGTGCTGTTCGCCTTCGTCGGCATTCAGATGGCGTGGA
>JBGPHU010000075.1:0-13374 GCA_041484545.1 Candidatus Eiseniibacteriota bacterium
AGAGCGATTTCGTGGCGAACGTGAGCCATGAGATCCGCACGCCCCTGAACGGGATCATCGGAATGATCGAGCTGGCGCTCCAGACCGGCCTCACCCCGGAGCAGGAGCGCTTCCTGCACACCGCGCGCTTGGCCAGCGATTCGCTCCTCGAAGTCATCAACGACATCTTGGACCTCTCCAAGATGGAAGCCGGGAAATACGAAACCCTCTTGGTCGAGTTCTCGCTTCGAGACATCATCTCGGACACGGTGCGGGCGCTCTCCTACGTCGCCAGCCAGAAGGGAATCCGCCTGGGCTACCTCCTGGATTCCGAGGTCCCCGACGCGCTCCTGGGCGATCGCGGCAGGTTGCGGCAAATCGTTCTGAACCTGGCCGGCAACGCGGTCAAGTTCACGGACGTCGGTGAGGTCGTGGTCGGCGTCGCCGTGGAGGACCGCAGCAACGACAAAGTCAAACTACATGTTACCGTGAGGGACACCGGCATCGGTATACCGCCGGAAAAACGTTCTGCCATCTTCCAGGCCTTCACGCAAGCCGACAACTCGAACACGCGAAAGCACGGCGGCACGGGTCTTGGACTCACCATCGCCGCCCAGCTTGCCAAGAGCGCGGGCGGGAGGATCTGGGTCGAGAGCGAGGTCGGACTCGGCAGCACGTTCCACTTCACCGCGACCTACGCTCTCTCGCAAAAGACGCTCGACACCATACCAACGCGCAGCCACGTCGTGCTCGAGGACTTGAGGCCCCTTCTCGTGGAGAAGGACGGGCGTGAATGCCGGGGGCTGATGGCCATGTTCGCCGGGTGGCGCATCATCGCCGAGGTGGCGCCGGACGGTCCCTACGCGCTCCACATGCTCGAGGCGGCGCGACGGAGGGGCGAGCCGTTCAACCTGGTGCTGGTGGACGACGAGATGCCTGGGATGGACGGGTACGAGCTGGCCGACCGGATCCACGGGAACGATCTCGGCGATCCAGCCGTGATCCTCATGATGGCCGGGATGCTCCCCAATCGCACGAAGGTGTCCGGAAACGGGGCGGGACTGGCCGCGTGTCTCGCGCGTCCCATCGGGCCGTCTCAGCTCCTGAACGCGATCGACATGGTCTGGAAGCGGCGGTCGGTCGCGGACGGGGACGGGGCCGCTCCGGATCCGAGGGACGACACGCGCCGTCTCCATGTCCTCTCCGTGGAGGACAACGCGTTCAATCAGATGGTCGTCACGAGCCTGCTCGAACAGGATGGGCATACCGTCGACGTGGCCGCGAACGGGCATGAGGCGGTCGAGGCGATCGAGAGGCAGCCGTTCGATCTCGTGCTCATGGACGTGCAGATGCCCGAGATGGACGGAATCCAGGCGGCCGGCGCCATTCGCACCCGCGAGAAATCCACCGGCGGTCGCATTCCCATCGTCGCGATGACGGCGCGCGCCATGATCGGGGACCGGGAGCGGTGTCTGGCGGCGGGGATGGACGGGTATCTGTCGAAACCGGTCCATGCCGAGGATCTGCGCCGGCTGCTCGATCGGATCGGCGCGCTCGCGCCGCCGCCCTCGGCGGATCCCCCGAGCCCGGAGAACGGCCATGGGGAGCACCGGCTGCTCCCCGATCGAGATGAGCTTCTTCGCAAGGTCGAGGGAGACGAGGCGTTACTCGGGCGGATGGCCTCTATTTTCCGGGAGCAGTCTCGCAGGCTCCTCTCGGAGCTGAAGGCCGCGATCGCGCAGGGAGACGCCTACAGCGTCAACGAAGCGGCGCACGCGCTCAAGGGCTCGATCGCCTACTGGTGCCAGGGGACGGCGTTTCAGACCGCGCGCGGGCTCGAGGAGAAGGGGCGCTCCGGAGACCTGGCGGGCGCGCGGGAGGACGGCGAAAAGCTCGCCGCGGAGTACGGACGGCTGGAGGGGGAGCTGACCACGGTGTTGCAGCAAGGTCCAAACTAGGAGGAACCAATCATGTCTCGCGGAACCATCCTGATCGCCGACGACGACCGTGTATTCACGGAGATGCTCCGTACGAAATTGCACGAGAAGGGATTTCACGTCCTGGTCGCGTACGACGCCATGCAGGCGGTGATGTTCGCGGTCCAGTCGGGGCCGGACCTCATCCTGCTCGACGTCAAGATGCCGGGAGGCACGGGGCTCGAGGCGATACGGCAGCTCAAGATCTCGAACAAGACCTACAACATCCCGGTCATCGCGGTGAGCGCCGTGGACAATCCCAAGCTTCCGGACGTGATCAAAGGGCTCGGCGCCATCGGGTTCATCGCCAAGCCGGTCAACTTCAAGGCGGTGTACAAGCTGATCTGCTCGGTGCTGTCCCTCAAGAGGGACCAGGCGGCGGACGTCGCGTCGTCGCCCGTCCTACGTGATTCTTCGCATTGACGGCGACGGACCAATGGGATTAAGAATAGTGACGACTCCTGCGGGGAGCTTCTTCGTGTAGGCGGAGCGCATGAAGCCTTGAGCGTTCGTCCTGACGATTCCCTCGTTCGCCACTTTCGGACCCTGGCCCGGGTCGGGGCCATTTTCTGCTTCTGCCTCGGCATCCTCGCACTTCTCGGTTGGGCGTTCGGGATCGAGCCGCTGAAAACCGTCATCCCCGGCGCCTCCTCGATGAAACCCAACACGGCGCTCTGCATGGCGCTTCTCGGAGCTTCCCTCACACTGGGTCTCGACGTCCGGGTCGCCCGATGGCGGGGTCCACTCGCCTTGGCCTGCACGTTGCTCGTGATCGCTATCGTGGCGATCCCTCTTCGAGTGGCTCTCCGGCGTCCGTCTCGCCATCGACCGCGTCCTCCTTCCGAATCACGAAGCCGGCTTGGGGCCGTTTCCCGGCCGGATGGCCCCCGCCACCGCATTGGGATTCCTGCTGCTGGGCGGCTCCCTGGCGCTCCTTCTGGCAAATCGTCCGGCCGTGGCTCAGATCGCGGCACTCCCGGCCGGGTTCATCTCGGCCTCGGCGGTCTTCGGGTACGCATTCGGAGCGCGGCCCCTGTACGACGTCGTCGGGTTCTCGAGTGTCGCGATTCATACCGCGGTCGGACAGAACGCGCTCTTCCTCTCGGTTCTTTTCGCTCGCGCCGACCGGGGCTTCATGCGTCGAGTTTCGAGCGGAGGTCCCGGCGGGATGGCCGCGCGCCGGCTTCTCGCCCCCGCGCTTGTCCTCTTCCCTCTGCTGGGGCTTCTGCGCCTCGCCGGGCAAAAGGCGGGCCTGTACGGACTCGAGTTCGGTACGGCGATCTTGACGCTCAGCTTTATTGTTCTCTTCGGCGCGCTGACTCTCTGGGCCGGCGGGTTCGTGGACCGGCAGGAGGCGGCGCGCTTCGCGGGGCAGGAGAAACTGGCGAAGCAGTCCGACCAGCTCGCGCGATCGAACGCGGAGCTGGAGCAGTTCGCCTATGTCGCCTCGCACGATCTGCAGGAGCCGCTCCGGATGATCGCTTCCTACCTCGAGCTTATCGAGAGGCGCTACAAGGGCCGGCTCGATCAGGACGCCGACGAGTTCATCGGGTATGCGGTGGATGGCGCGAAGCGGCTGCAGACCATGATCCACGATCTGCTCGATTACTCCCGGGTCTCTACCCGCGCCGCGCCCCTGGAATCCGTGAACTCGGAGGCGATTCTCGAGGAAGCGATCCAGGATCTCGGAGTTTCCATCCGGGAGTCGCAAACGCGGATCACGCACGGACCCATGCCCATGGTCCTCGCGGATCGGGCTCAGATGGGGCAGGTGTTCCGCAATCTCATCAGCAACGCGCTCAAATTCAAGAGTGAGGCCGCCCCCCAGGTCCATGTATCCGCCGTGCGCGACGCGTCCGAGTGGCGCTTTACCGTCCGTGACAACGGGATCGGTATGGAGGCTCACCATTCGGAGCGCGTGTTCCGCATGTTCCAGCGGCTCCACACCCGCGAGGAGTACCCGGGCACCGGAATCGGTCTCGCCGTCTGCAAGAAGATCGTGGAGCGCCATGGAGGCAGGATCTGGGTGGAGAGCGCCCCGGACGAGGGCTCGAAATTCTATTTCACACTGCCGGTGGTAGGAGGGAACGGGCAATGAACGCCCCGAACGAACGCCCGATCGAAATCATGCTGATCGAGGACAATGCGGGGGACGTGAGGCTGACCCAGGAGGCCCTGAAGGAGAACAAGGTCAACAACACCCTTCGCGTCATGCGGGACGGGGAGTCCGCGCTCAAGTTCCTGTCCCAGAAAGGCCCTCAGCAGGCGCACCCGGATCTCATCCTGCTGGATCTGAACCTGCCCGGGATGAACGGGCAAGAGGTGCTTTCCAAGATCAAGTCCAACCCCGACACGGGAAGCATTCCAGTCGTCGTCTTGACCACGTCCCGTGCCGAAGAGGACATCGCGCGAAGCTACTCCCTTCACGCGAACTGCTACGTCACCAAGCCGGTGGACCTCACGCAGTTCCTCTCCATCGTCCGAGCTGTGGACTCTTTCTGGCTCAGCGTCGTCACGCTGCCTCCGAAGGACGCCTAGGACCGGGGACCCATGCGAGCCCTGATCGTCGAGGACAATCCGGCCGACGTCCGGCTCATCCGGGAGCTTCTGCGCCAGGCGGACTCACCGGAGCGGATCGAGGTGGAGTCCGTGGACCGGCTTTCCGCCGCTGTCGATCGCCTGGGCCAGGGAGGCATCGACATCATCCTTCTCGACCTCGGTCTCCCGGACAGCCAGGGGATCGAGACGTTCGCGCGCGTGCGGGAAGCCGCGCGGGAGGTCCCGCTCGTCGTGCTCACCGGCCTCGCCGACGACGTTCTGGCGCTCCGGACCATCCGGGAGGGCGCCCAGGACTATCTCGTCAAGGGCCATATCGACGGTCATTCGCTGGTGCGCGAGGCCCGGTTCGCGGTGGAGCGGAAGCGCGCCGAGTTCGCGCTTCGGGAAAGCGGCGAACAGATGAAGCTGCTCCTGGACTCCACGACGGAGGCGATTTGCGGCATGGACACGGAAGGGTGTTGCACGTTTCTCAACCAAGCAGCCGCGAGGGTTCTTGGGTATTCCGGCGTGGACTCGTTGCTCGGGCGGGACATGCACGCGCTCGTCCACCACACGCGGGCGGACGGCACGCTGTATCCCAAGGAAGACTGCCCCATCCACAACTCGGTGAGCCGTGGAGAGAAGATTCAGTCGGACAGCGACGTCTTCTGGCGCGCGGACGGCGCGTCGTTTCCCGTGGAATATCGGTGCAACCCTGTCTTCCGGGACGGCAAGGTCATCGGAGGGGTGGTCAGCTTCGAGGATCTCACGAATCGCCGGCAGGTCGAGGCGCTGAGCGAGGAGCGAAGGAGGCTGGCGACTTTCTCGACGTCGCTGGGAAAGGCGATCACCCGCGGCGGGTCGCTGCGGGAAATTCTGTCCCGCTGCACCGACGAGATGGTCCAGCACCTCGACGCCGCGTTCGCCCGCATCTGGACTCTCGACGTCGAGGACATGACGCTGGTGCTTCAAGCCAGCTCCGGCATGTACACCCACGTCAACGGCCCTCACGGGCGAGTTCCCGTCGGCAAGTACAAGATCGGCCGCATCGCCGCGGAGATGAAGCCCCACCTGACGAACGACGTGCTTCACGACTCCAACATCGGCGATCCGGAGTGGGCCCGGCGCGAAAGGATGGTGGCGTTCGCGGGCCATCCGTTGGTCGTGGAGGGGGAACTGGTCGGCGTGATGGCGATGTTCGCCAGGCACGCTCTCTCGGATTTCACGCTTCGGGCACTCGCGAGCGCGGCGGATTCGGTCTCTCTCTTCGTCAAGCGCAAGAAGGCGGATCTCTCGCTGGAGCACGCGGAAGAGCGCTTGCGGCAGAGCCAGAAGATGGAAGCCTTGGGCCGGCTGGCCGGAGGGGTGGCTCACGACTTCAACAACGTGCTCACGGCCATCCTGGGCTACGGCGAGCTGGCGATGACAGGAGCCGCTCCCGGCAGCGCCCTGGCGGCCCAGCTCGGCGAGATCCACAAAGCCGCGGAGCGCGCCGCGGGGCTCACGCGCCAGCTCCTCGCGTTCGGGCGGCGCCAGGTCGTCCAGCCCCGCGTCCTCGACGTCAACGTCGTCATCCAGCAGTTCCAGGGAATGCTCCGTAGGATGATCGATGAGAGCATCCAGCTCGATGCGAGGCTGGATCCGGAGATCGGCCACGTCCGAACCGATCCTGGCCAGATCGAGCAGATTCTGATGAACTTGACCGTCAACGCCCGCGATGCGATGCCCACGGGTGGAGTGCTCTCCATCGACACCGCGAACGCGGATCTGGACGAGGCGTATACCCGGCTTCACGCGGGGCTCGCGCCCGGCAGTTACGTGATGATCTCGGTAAGCGACGCGGGGATCGGGATGAGCCCGGAGACCTTGAGCCGGGTTTTCGAGCCGTTCTTCACGACCAAGGAGCAGGGGAAGGGCACCGGCCTCGGGCTATCGACCGTGTATGGCATCGTGAAGCAGAGCGGGGGGTGCATCTGGGCGTACAGCGAACTGGGCCAGGGAACGACCTTCAAAGTGTTCCTTCCGAGGGTGAACGAGCCCCTCGACCTCGAGGATTCGCGCGTCGAGGCGCCGAGCTTCTACCGAGGGACGGAGTGCGTGCTCCTCGTGGAGGACGACGAAGCCGTGCGGGCGCTCGCCCGCGCCGTTCTGGAGCAGCAGGGGTACACGGTGGTGGAGGCGCCGGATCCGCAGGAGGCCATCGAGCTGGCGCGATCCTACGAGTCCGCGATCGATCTCCTTCTCACCGACGTGATCATGCCGCGCATGAGCGGGAGGGATCTCGCGGCCCGCGTGACGGAGATTCTGCCCGAGGTCCGCGTTCTCTACATGTCGGGCTACGCGAGGCACCTGATGACGAACCAGGGGGTTCTCGAGGCGGGGGTGGATTTTCTGGAGAAGCCGTTCACGCCCCAGGGGCTCGCCTGCAAGGTGCGGGAAGTGCTCGAGAAGAGCATGGGCGACGCTCCCGCGAATCAGCCGGGAAGGTAACCCCCCGGAACGTCCTAACGTTTCGCCGGACCGGGTTCGACCGAGGGAGCGGCCGCCACCCCGTCCAGGACCTCGCGTACCTTGATCGCCAGGGCGTCCAACCCAAAGGGCTTATGCAGGAACGCGGCGCCTTGCGAGAGGCCGCGGCGGAGGACCGATTTCTCCGCGTAGCCGGAGATGAACAGCACCTTGGTGTCGGGACGCAAGTAGCCGAGCCGGGCCGCCACTTCCGGGCCATTCATCAAGGGCATGACCATGTCGCAGATGGCCAGATGGATGGGACCCTTGACCGTGGCCTGAACTGCGAGCGCCTCGGCGCCGTCGCTGGCTTCGATCACGGTGTAGCCGCGAAGCGAAAGCGAGCTTCGGATCAGGGACCGGACCGCCTCCTCGTCCTCGACCACCAGAATCGTCTCCGATCCGCCCCGGGACCGCTCCCCCGCGCCGTCAGCCGGTTTCAGGTCCGCGCGGGCGCCGGATCGGGGGAGCAGGATCTTGAACGTGGTTCCCTCGCCGGGCTCGCTGTACAGATGGACGTCCCCCTCGCACTGTTTGACGATCCCGTAGACGGTCGCGAGCCCGAGCCCGGTTCCTTTGCCCGGCTCCTTGGTCGTGAAGAACGGTTCGAAGATTCGCGCCTGGGTCGCGGCATCCATTCCGGTTCCGTTGTCGCTCACCGCGAGCATGACGTAGGAGCCTGGCTTGAGGCCCGGACGGATCGCGGCATAGGAACCGTCGATCTCGATGGGAGAAGTCTCGACGAAAAGCTGTCCGCCTTCGGGCATCGCGTCGCGGGCGTTCACGACGAGATTGATGATCACCTGCTCGATCTGGCCAGGATCCGCGAGGATGATGGCCGCCGGCTCTCCGCAGGAGATCGTCAGCTCGATGTCCTCGCCGATGAGGCGCCGCAGCATCTTCCCCAGCTCGGTCACCAAGAGGTTCACGTCGAGCAGACGGGGCTCGAGAACCTGCTGGCGGCTGAAGATGAGGAGCTGCCGCGTGAGCGCGGCCGCGCGCACGCCGGCGCGGCGGATCTCCTCGATGTCGCGCTTCAAGATCTCGGGGTTGTCGAGCCTGGTGAGCGCCAGATCGCTGAAGCCCTGAATGGCGGTGAGCAGGTTGTTGAAGTCGTGGGCGATTCCGCCGGCCAGGCTTCCGATGGCTTCCATCTTCTGCGCTTGCCGAAGCTGTTCCTCCAGTTTCACCTTCTCGGTGATGTCTCTGCCGATGGTGGACGTGTACTCGACCTCCCCGTTTCCCGCCCGATGCACCATGACGGCCTGCGACACACGGACGGGCTGCCCGTCACGCCGCCGCATCGTGACCTCGCCGACCCAGACTCCATCCTTCATGGCGGTCGGAATCGCGATTTCCGCCATCAACTTCCCGTTCGGGGCATCGTAGTAGTCCGCGATTTGAGTCATCTCCTCGTTCTGGCCGACGCCGAGCATTTTCCGTCCGGCCGGGTTGGTGTAAAGAACGCGCCCCTCGGGGGTGGCGAATCCGACCAGGTCGCTCGTCGTTTCCAGAATGCCGAGCAGCTGCGCCTGGGTCCTCTCGGCTCTCCTGCGCACGACGTACTGGCCGATCTGTCGCGTGAGGACCGACACCGCCTCGACCGGGACTTGGTCCTCCGCCTCGCTCTTGCTGAACGATTCGAGCACCCCGACCATCTCGGGTCCTCCCGGAATGGGAAACGCGAGCGTGGAGCGCAGCCCGGCGGCCGCTGCGGCTTCCGTGCGGCCCACCGCCCCGTCCGCGTCGAACCGGCCGGCGCAATAGGGATCCCCGGTGGCCCAGATGCGCCCGGGACCGGACTCTCCGCGCGCGAGCGTCATCCTGACGGATGCGTTGACGAGATCGTCCGCCTGGATACCCGGCGAGGACCACGCCCCGACGCAGCGAAGGACACCGGCATCGGGATCCGCCATCCAGAGAAATCCCGCGTCCCAGCCGAAGGCGCGGCAGAAGGAATGCAGAACTTCGGGGGCCGCCTTGGACATCGATTCGGAATCGGCGAGCGTCCTGGCCACTCCGTGTTGAGCCGCCATATGTTTTTCGTTCTTGCCGAGGGAGCGCTCCGCGGCCCGTACTTCCTGCTCCCGCAGGCTCAAGGACGCCGCCATGTCGTCCATCACCTGACCGAGCTGTCCCAGCTCTCCGGCGTCCTGGGAGAGGCCGGATCGCGCGCCCAAGTCTCCCGCGGCGAGCATCCGCGATGTCTCGATGAGCTTCCCGACCTTTCGCATCACGAGCACGTCGCTTCCGATCCATGCCCCCAGAGCCCCCAGACCGGTGATGAACAGCACGGCGATCAGGGTCCATGCGGCCGCATGGTTCGACTCGGCGAAGACGGACCCGTCGGGAATTCCGATCGCGACGTAGCCCCCTGGGGTGGAGGCGCTGAACAGGGGGGAGAAGGACCACAGCCGCGGAGTGCCGTCCAGCATTGCCGATTCCAGGGTCCCTCCATGATTGCGGAGGATCTGGCCGAGGCGCATCCGTGCCTCCGGGGACTTGGCCCAGCCGGAGTTCCCCGGGTGGCTCGCCAGGATGTTTCCCGCGTCGTCCAGGATCGCGAGAATCGAGCCGGCCGGGACCTCTCCACCGTACTCCATGTTCTCGAACCAGGAGACGTCGACCGATGCGAAGAGGACGCCCTCGAGCTTTTCCGACGGCGTGAAGACCGGATAGGCGAAGTTCACGACAGGCTTGCCGACGACGCGCCCTGGTTCGTAGCTCCCATATGCGAAGTCGCCCGGGTCGATCGCGCGGCGGAACCAGGAGCGATCCGCGTCATGGACCGGCCGGGGCAAAGGGATGGCGCTCGCCACGACGTCGCCGTTCGGTGCGGCCATTCCAAGGTTCGCGTACGTAGGGTTCATGCGAAGAACCTCCGCGAGGTACTTGGAGCAGCCCTGATAGGTCCCGTGAACGCGGGGTTCGGAGGCGAGCCTGAGGAGCAGTTGCCTGCTTGCATCGACCATGTGATTCTGGCCCGCGGAGATGAGAGAGGTCAGGCGCTGCGCGCCGTTCCGAGCCTCGCTCCTTTCGAATTGGTGCATCGCGAGACCGACGTAGCAGACCACGCCGACAGCCGGCAGAAGGCAACAGAGCGCGAGTGCCAGAAGCCGAACCCTGAGGCCCGCGAAGAGCGTGGAACGGGAGCGTCCGGCGGGTATTTGTGGTATGGCTGCCATGCCCTGTGAATATCGGCACGGATGATGCCAGTCTTGATCCCGGATCTCTCCCGCAAGAGGGCCGGTACTACCGCGCCACGCGGCCTACTTCCCGTCCACCGCCGAGTCCAGGCGAGTCTAGTTATGCCACATCTGTTCCCACCATTGGGGCTGCTTGCCGGGGCCAGTATCGGACCAGTCACCGCCCATCTTCCTCCGTATGGAAGCGACGTCCCACCCGGTGAGCGAGGCGAGGGTCTCGGCCTCCTTCGTCCGGCGCTCCCGCACGCTTCGGCTGTATTCGCGGTACGCCTCGCAGGTCGTGTCGCCTTTCCAGGGATGCCGCAGCACGTACCTCGCCTGGAAATTGGTCTGATCCGCGGTCTCCTGGAAGACGAGATCCTCCGGGAAATGGGCCGCGTCGTAGCGCACGTGGAGGCGTGTGATGAAGGTGTTCTGCGCGCCGCCAGGGGCGAAGCCCTGTGGCCCCCCCGCGCCCGGAGAGCCCAGCCAGAACACGCCCAGCGCCCGGAGTTCATCGGCCGTGAGCGGGTCTGCCGCGCACGGATCGCACCAGCTCATGTTCCAGGCGTACTCGAGAAACACCGCCTCGCGGTTCTCGCTCTCGACCTGCCGCGTGAACAGGGCCCGGTAGAAGCGGGGGAAGTCGTCCTTCACGTATTCGGGGATGTCCATTCCCTCGGGGAGACGCACCGTGCGGTAGTTCGTCGTCTCCACGCGCCCGTTCTTGGTGATCGCGTAGACGAAGAGCTCCTGCGCTCCATGCGCGTTGACCATGCCGAGCCGTAGCGGCAGCATGAACTTCGGCGACTCGTAGGCCATCTGGAGCGGGCGCAGGTACGCGAACCCAAGCCGCCTCTGCTCGCCCAGATTCACCTTGGCCACGAAGAACTTCATCCCCTGGCGCATGTAGCTCGCGAGCACGCGCCGCGCGCCTCGCGGCACCGTGTACCCGTTCTCGGTGAGCCATGTCTCCAGCCCGCCGCTCTGCTTCGCGGAGAGAATCAGGATGTCGTATTCGCCCACCGTGTATTTCGCCTCTATGGTCACGCCGAGCGATTTCGCGCGGGCGACGCTGGCTCGGTCCGCCATCCCCATCGCCTGGGGCGCCATCATCGCCCGCTCCTCCGCAACCATCCGCCGGCACGGATCCTCGTCGAAGTACTCCACCAGCCTCGGCGCCGAGTACGCGTCCAGATGATCCAGCACCGCGCGATCGCCCACGTGGATCTGCCCCTTTTGGAGCAAGGTCGGGACCGGTACGACCATCGCGAACTCGTCGGGCTCGCCTTCGTAGTCGTTCGACATCGTGAGCACGGTGCGGTCCCCGTCGCGGACCATCACGACCCTGGACACGTGGTTGAAGAGCTTCGCGTCGCCGCGCGCGACGTAGAAGCCGCAGAAGCTAAGCGCTGGGTTGGCCCAGTAGAGGGCGATCCAGAGCAGGCTGCCGGAGATAAGAAGGCGCTTCATCGGGGACTCCTTTGGGTTGAGGTTCCGTACGCACACGATTCCATTCGTAACGCGGCCCCGGCAGGAATCGGTCGATGAGCGGCACCGACATCGACAGGATCGCCAGCGACCAGAGGATTCCATTCGTACGATAGAGGCCGAATTGGACGAATCCGGCGAGAGCCGTCACGAGGCAGGCGAAGAGGATCCTTCCGGCGCGCGAGTTGGGCGTCGTCCTCGGATCGGAGATCATGAAGAAGGCGAAGAGGAGGAGCGCGCCGCTCTCCAGCCGGTGGAGGGGAACCGCCCAGCGTTGCATGGCCCACGCGGCTCGCCCGAACTGGAACGCCGCGAAGGAGATCAGGAAGGCGTACGTCACGTCGCTCCGGGCCGCGCGGTTCACCACCAGGCCGCCCAGGCAGGCCATCAGGAATCCGAAGTAGGCGACGTTTCCCCACTGTCCGGGCGAGACCCAGACCGGCGCGCCCAGGAGCATCAGGAACACGAGTCCGAAATTGGTCGGATTGAAGAGGTGCTTACCCTTCCAACGAACCACGAACTTGCTCGCGATAGTGATCGCAGCCCCGAGGACCGCGAGCGCCGCGAAATTGGTGCGCAGGAGAAGGCAGAGCGAGAGTCCCGATATGAGGGCGCTCTTGGCGTCGAACCGGGGGAGTCCCCAGAGTCTGGTGCAGGCGTATTGCGTGAAGAGTGCCGTGCCGAGAAGGAGCGCGGCCCGGGCCGGGGTGATGTCGAAGTGGAGCCAGCCCAGGCCGTAGACCAGGAGCCCGGACAGAACGGCTATCTGGTAATACCGGGGATCGATGTGGGGCCTGGGTTTCAAGGGATCAGCACGCATCGTGCCCTTCCTACGCCCGGCCGGGCAGGTGTATTCCAGACAATCCGACCGGAACGACATCCGCCCGGAGCGGCGTTGACCGCACGGGAGAATTCGGGGAGACTCGGCGAGTTGCCGGGCGCGCACGCGCCTGCCTGCCCGGAGCCCCTGAAACTTAGCCAAGGAGAGCGCCATGGCTCACGTCCCGCTTCGTCGCACGTCCGCCGCCGCCAGGGAGGCGCGCGGGCGCCTCGCCGCGGCCGCCGCCGGTTGCCTGGCCCTACTCCTCGCCGCGGCCGCCGCCTCGCCCGCACGGGCCTCATCCGACCGCGGCACCTTCTCGATCGTGGCCTACGACTCGGTCACGCAGGAGCTGGGGGTCGCGGTTCAGTCCAAGTACTTCAGCGTGGGCTCCGATGTTCCCTGGGCCGAGGCGGGCGTGGGCGTCGTGGCGACTCAGGCGCGCGTGGATCCCTCGTTCGGGCCCAAGGCGCTGGCCCTTTTGCGCACCGGGCTCTCGGCCTCCGAGACGCTCCGCGCCCTGGCCGCGACCGATTCGGTCTGGGACTCGCGCCAGGTCGGGATCGCTGACGCGCGCGGCGGGGTCGCGAGCTGGACCGGCGGCAAGTGCCTCGACTGGGCGGGGAGCGAGAAGAGCGCCGACTTCGCGTGCCAGGGGAACATCCTCGCCGGGCCCGCCGTCGTCGCAGGGATGGCGAAGGCCTACCGCGAGACCCACGGGGAAATGGCTGAGCGGCTTCTCGCGGCGCTCGACGCCGCGCAGGCGGCGGGTGGCGACAAGCGCGGCATGCAGTCGGCCGCGCTTCTCGTCGTCCGCCCCAGCGCCACGCGCCCCCAGTTCGCGCAGCGCTACATAGATCTCCGGGTGGAGGACCAC
>JBGPHU010000076.1:0-13287 GCA_041484545.1 Candidatus Eiseniibacteriota bacterium
CCAGGGATTGCATGAGCGCGTCCACGATCTGCTGGAGCGGCTCGCTCAGGGCCTCGCGGACCTCCACCGAGGAGATCTTCATGGTCTTGGGAATCCCGGCCACCAGGTCCCGTCCCTTGATTTCCATCTCCTCCTCCTGCTCGAGCCGGAACGCGGAGCCGATCTTGATCTTGATGGCTTCCGCGGTCTGCTCGCCGATGAGGAGGTTGTAGGCCTTTTTCACGTACTGCACGATGGCCTCGTCCATCTCGTCCCCGCCGACCCGGATCGACTGCTGGTTCACGATCGAGTTGAGCGCCATGACGGCGATTTCGGTCGTCCCGCCCCCGATGTCGATGATCATGTTCCCCGAAGGCTTCCCGACCGGCAGGCCGACGCCGATCGCGGCGGCGATGGGTTCCGGAACCAGGAGAACCTCGCGGGCTCCGGCATGTTGCGCGGAGTCCTGCACGGCCCGCTTCTCCACCTCGGTGATTCCGGACGGCACGCAGATGATGATCCGTGGGCGCACCCACGTCCGGCGCCGGAGCGCCTTCTGGATGAACTCGCGGAGCAGGTCTTCGGTCTTCTCGAAGTCGGCGATGACGCCGTCCTTCAACGGACGGACGGCCACGATCTCGTCGGGCGTGCGGCCGAGCATGCTCTTCGCTTCTTTCCCAACCGCGATGACCTTGCCCGTCGTGCGGTCCACCGCGACGACGGAGGGCTCGTTCAGGACGATCCCCTTCCCCCGGAGATACACGAGCGTGTTCGCGGTTCCGAGGTCGATTGCGACGTCGTTGGAAAAGACGCCCATCAGCTGGTCGAGAAACATCCGTGCCTCCCGAAATCCGTGGCTCGACATGGTGGGCTTACTCCTTCCCCCCGCCCTGGCGGACGGAGGCTTTCATGGCATGAACTGTGCGAACCGTACCAGACGCGATTACGGGGACGCAAGGGCATTTCTCCCCGAAGCCACGTTGACAGGCCGGGATACGAGTGCTAGCGTGCCTGACAGAGATCTCATCAGGCATCGCGCCACATGGGAGGGTATCGACCATGATGCGAGCCATCTTGAGTGTTCTCGTGCTTTCCGCAACCTCAGCCTTCGCAGCCGCCCCGGCGCAAGCTGCTGCGCCAACTACGGGTTCTTTGGCGGGGCCTCGCCCGGACACCCGTTCCCAGCGCGCCACGAAGACGCTCGAGGAGTACCAGGGGCTGGGCGTCGACCGGCAGCTCGGGGTGTTCGCCGGCACCGTGCTCGACATCAGCGACCGCGCCATCGACAACGTCATCGTGGATCTGTTCATCGATGGCGAACTGGCTGGGAACGCCATCACGGACGGCAGCGGGACCTACGAGATCAAGGTTCCGTACGACACGCATGCTGACACGACCGTGCTCCTCTGGTACGTGCCGCAGAGCCGCGCGCTCCTTCCCAAGGAGCTGGTCGTCAGGGAGAGCAAGGTGAGCCAGGCGAACGGGCTCATCTCGCGCTGCGTCCCGCGCGCGGAGCTTCTGCCGGGACGCCAGTTCCGGGTCTACCTCTTCGACTCTTCGACCCGGAACAAGGACCTGGCCGAGCTGAACTGCCTGCCGTAGCGGCGCCGGACACGCGGTTTCAGGCGGCTCCGCTAGCCATCCTCTGGGGCGACCCGCCCCGCTGGCGCGCCAGCGATTCTTCGACCAACCGGAGACGCTCCCGCGCGAGGCGCTCGAGATCCGGCGCGAGCGGCAGTTTCAAGAGTTCCTGGCAGACGTACTGCGCGCGTCCGGGGTTGTTCAGGACGCGTCGCTCGATATCGATGCACTTGAGGAGCGCCGTGGCGGCTCCGTGCGCCTCGGGGAAATGGCGTCCGTAGGCCTCGTAGGCCCGGCTCGCGTCACTGGCCCTCCCCCGCTCCTCGAAGGAGCGCGCGATGCGGAGGAGATGTCCCGAAGGGATCGAGACGTCGCCCAGGAGCCGCTTCATCTCGTCAAAAGTGTCGCATGCCTCTTCGACCTGGCCCGCCTTGAGCCGGGACGCGATCGTGTCCCGGAATCGGGCGTGCGACGCGGCGCTCTGGTGTGTCACCCTCTGGACGCGCGCCGAGCGGATGAGCACGTCGGGATCGTCGGGGCGCTTGACCAGATAGCCCTCGTATTCTCCGAGGGCGGCGTACCACTCGCCGCGCTCCGCGTACCGGTCGCCCACGAAGAGCCTCCGCTCCAGCCTTCCCTCCCCCGCGAGACCCATCAGAAATCCCAGCGCGACCCCGATCAGGAGTCCCGACAGGTGTGAGATGTACGCCGTTCCCTCGACGGGCGTAACCAGCTGGTAGACCCCCTGGAGCACGAACCAGAGGATGATCGCCGCGAACGCGGGGAGCGCGAACTTGTTGGCCTTCGTGATGCCCTGGAAATACATCAGCGTGACCGCCGCGAACTTGAGCCGCGCGAAGTAGAGCCGCACGAGAAATAGCCCCATCACGCCGGCGACGGCGCCCGACGCGCCCAGGATCGGCATGGAGGCGAGATCGGGGGCGAAGGCCAGCATCCAGCCCGCCTGCGCCAGATTCGCGAGCCCCGCGAAGCACAGGTACGCCGCCAGGAACCGGACCGTTCCGATGCGCGACTCGATGGGCGGAGCGAAGATCCCGAGATAGACGAGGTTGCTCAGGAGATGGAGCCACCCCGCGTGGAGAAAGGACGAGGTGATCGAGGTCAGGACGGAGGGAGCGTCCGGATGCAGCATGAATCGATAGAAATCGGGCTCGGACCCCGGGGTGGAGCGGAAGTACAGGAACGCCCCGAGGTTCGCGCCGGTCAACGCGATCGTCCCCCAGGGGACGCCGCGGACGCGGGCTTCCGTGCCGACCGGAATATAGAAGAGATAGTACATGCTTGAATGAGACCCCTCTCTTCTCTACACTACCGCGGGCTCAAACACGAAGCATATTCGTCACTTAGCGCCTCCCACCCAGGGACTCCACCGATGTCGACCGTGACCGGTTCGTCCGGAATGGACATGGGCTCCGATATCCAGAAGGAGCTCGACCCGCTCGAGAACGCAAGACTCCAGTTCGAAGAAGCCGCGCAGCGCCTGAAGCTGGATCCAAGCTTCATCCAGATCATCAAGGAGCCGCGCCGCGCGACCATCGTGAAGCTCCCGGTCCAGATGGACGACGGGAGCTTCCGCGTGTTCACCGGATACCGCGTCCAGCACTCCATCATCCGCGGTCCCGCCAAGGGCGGCATCCGCTACCACCCCGACGTCACGCTCGAGGAAGTCATGGCGCTCGCGGCGTGGATGACGTGGAAGTGCGCGGTGGTCGGGATCCCCTTCGGCGGCGGCAAGGGCGGGGTCGCGTGCGATCCCTCCAAGATGTCGAAGGGCGAGCTGGAGCGGCTCACGCGGCGGTACACGGCCGACATGATCGACGTGATCGGTCCGGAATCGGACGTCCCCGCACCCGACGTCAACACGAACGAGCAGACGATGGCCTGGATCATGGACACCTATTCCATGCACGCGCGCCACACCGTCACATCGGTCGTGACCGGAAAGCCGCTCGAGCTGGGCGGATCGGCGGGACGCCGTGAAGCGACCGGACGCGGTGTGCTCTTCGTGATCCGCGAGGCCGCGAAGAAGATGGGCATGAGCCTGAAGGGCGCCAAGGTCGTGGTGCAGGGCTTTGGCAACGTCGGCTCGGTCGCGGCCAATCTCCTCGCCAAGGACGGCGCGCTGATCGTGGGCGTGAGCGACGTCAAGGGAGGGGTCGCCAACCCGAAGGGGTTCGACGTCGCCGCGCTCATGAAACACCACATGGAGAAGAAGACAGTGGCCGGGTTCGCGGGCGGCACGCCCGTCGAGGGGAAGAAGATCCTCGAGGTCCCGTGCGATATCCTGATCCCCGCCGCGCTCGAGAATCAGATCACCCACGTGAACGCCTCGCGCATCTCGGCCCGCATCATCGCCGAGGGGGCGAACGGCCCCACCACGCACCAGGCCGACAAGATACTGAACAAGGCGGGCGTAATGGTGATCCCCGACATCCTCGCCAATTCGGGAGGTGTGACCGTCTCCTATTTCGAGTGGGTCCAGGACCGCCAGGGCTACTTCTGGCGTGAGAGCGAGGTGAACGAGCGCCTGGAGCACATCATGGTCGACTCGTTCAACGACGTGGCGCGGATGGCCGACCTGCACAAGGTCTCGCTCCGGGTCGCCGCCTTCATGCTGGCCATCAAGCGCGTGGTAGACGCGATCACGCTCCGCGGCGTGTACGCCTGATCTCCGGGCAGCCCCGGCGCCCGGAGCCCCGGAGCGCGTGAGGGCTCGCTCGATCAGGCGACCAGCCCCTCCTCGAAGATGAGCCGGCCGCGCCGCGGATCCAGCGTGGCGCGCGCCCCCAGCGGCAGCGGCAGGTTCCGCCGTCCGTGCCCCGCCTTCATTCCGCCGAGCGCGGGCACGCCCAATCCCTCCAGGTAATCGCGCAGGACCTGCCCCAGCCTGAGCTCCTTGTGCTTGGGCTTCGGGACGCAGTTGATGAAGCTCCCGAGCGCGACGCCGCGGACACCTCGGAGGGAACCCGCGAGAGCGATATGCGTGAGCATGGCGTCGATCTTGTACGGCGGCTCGTTCACCTCCTCGAAAAAGAGGATCGCGCCCCGTAGCGAAGGCATGTAGGGGGTGCAGGCGGCGTGATGCACCAGCGCGAGGTTCCCTCCCAGCACCGTTCCCGACACGGCCGAGCGCCGTCCCCAGAGCCTGAGCGGCGCCGCCAGCTCGCGAATGCCCTGGGCGGGAAGCGGGTTCGAGAGCCACGAAAGCCACCGAACGATCTCGCCCCGGCGTCCGAAGCCCAGGCCGTGGAGATTCGGACCGTGCAGCGTGCGCACGCCGGAGCGCGCCTGGAAGCCCAGATGCAGGAAGGTGGCGTCCGAGTAGCCGGCGAAGATCTTCGGATCGCGGCGCATCGCGGCCCAGTCCACCTGGGCTGCGATCCGCATGGCGCCGTAGCCGCCGCGCGCCATGAGCACGCATCGGATGTCGGGATCGCGGAGCATCCGGTTCAGATCGTCCGCGCGCGCCGCGTCCGTTCCCGCCAGGTGCCCGCGCCGGTCGTAGAGATGGCGCGCGAGCTGCGGGCGGTATCCCGCCGTCTCCAGCACGCGGAGCCCGGCGACCACGTACTTTCGCAGGACGGGCCCCGAAGGCGCGACGATGCCGATCCGGTCTCCCGGACGAAGCCGCTCGGGGGCGATCAACGCGGGACCATCCGCGGCCTGGACTCCGGCGCGCCGGTCACCGGGCCCGCGCCGCCTCTCGTGAACCGGCTCAGGATTCCGACGATCGCCTCCTCCGCGGCGTGCGCGGACGCCACCGCGCCCCGATTCCCGTTGCTCAGGATCGAAAACGCCACCTTCTCCCCTCCCCCGGTCGTGACGTAGCCCGAAAGTCCGCTCACGTTGGTCAGCGTGCCCGATTTCGCTCTCAGGATGACGCCGGGCCCCAGGCCCTGGAAACGCTTCTGGAGCGTTCCCATCGCTCCAGGCGAGGCCAGCGATTCGCGGAAGATACCGCCCAGGGTGGGATCCCGGTCGAGGAACTGGAGCCACCGCACGAAGGCCCGCGCGGTGGCGAGGTTCAAAGGCGAGAGCCCGGATCCGTCGACGAAGGAGAGGTCGAGCGTGTCGATACCTGTGGCCGCGAGCATGGAGCTGAGCCGCCGCAGCGCGGGACCGGCCGATTTCCCGACCGGCGCCGCGTCGAGGTGGCGAAGGAGCGCCTCCGTCTCGATGTTCAGGCTGTAGGCGTCCACCATGGAAACGACCTCGGACGCCGGGGGCGACAGGAGGCGCACGAGCGTGGCGGTCTGCGCCGGAGGGCTCGCGCCGGCCGCCACCACGGCGACCTTCGCGCGGACCTGGATGCCGGCCCGGCGCATCGCCCCCACGAGCTCCAGGCCCGCCGTGGAGTCCGGATCGGGCACCGAGACCTGGCGCTTGGCCTCGCCGCCCCGCGGAATCCTCCCCGTGACGCGAAGGACCAAGGACCCCGGGTCGCGCGTGATCGACAGGACCGGCATGGTACCCGCATCCGCGAGCGACACTCGGCCCACGATCCTAAGCGGTGTGTCGGGCGGGTCGAGCGTGAGCGTGACGCCGCGGGGCGTCGCGGTCGCCAGCAGCGTCGCGGCGTTCCCGTTCGCGAGCACCGCGTTGAGCGGCGCTCCATAGGAGAACGGCAGGTCGTCGATGGCCCAGCCCGGCCCGTAGGGTTCCGGCGCGAAGATGGTCCCGTCCACCCAGACCGTCCCCTCCATCTTCCGGAGTCCCGACTCGTGGAGCAGGTACGCCAGCGAGTCCAGGAGCCCTCGGGAGCCCGGATGGAGGAGCTGGACCACATCCGGATAGCCCGAGGCGTGGAGGATCAGGTCGCCCTTCAGCTCCTGCTCCCGGCCACCGTGCTTTTTCTCCAGCTTCCCTCCCGCGCCCACTTCCGTCACTCCGCGCGCTGCCGGCCCGAATTGCTCGAGGAAGGCACCCGTCACGAAGAGTTTCATGTTGCTCGCGGGGATGAACCGGTCGTCGGGGTTCAGGGCGAGCAGTGTGTCGCCATGGTCCATGGAGACCGCGAGGATCCCGAAGTGGCAGCCCTCGATGACTTCGGAGCGGAGCGCCGAGAGCGAATCGGAGAGGAGGCCGAACGGGATGCATCGCGACGAGGCATGGGCGATGCCCTGCGGTCCGGCAGCGCCGGCAATGGCGGCGAGCAGGGCCGCCGCCAGGATCAGCGCCCTGGGCGCGCGCGATGAGACAGGGCCGGGGCGGACCCGCGAAGATCCGCCCCGGTATGCCTTCGAGTCGTGTGTCCCGCTCAAAACGCGAGTCGGAGCGAGACCTGCTGGTTGTCGCCGAAGAACTGCCCTACGTGGGTCCCCGCCCAATCGAAGCTCAGCGGACGGTCGCCCATCTTGAAGTTCAGGCCCGCGCCGTAATTGTAGCTGTAGAGATAGTCGGGCTGCCGGTCCGCGGAGCTGAGCGCGAGCTGGCCGACGTATCCGCCGCGGAGGGCGATGTGCTCTCCGAGCAAGTACTCCGCGCCGACTCGATATTCATCGGTCGAGAAATTGTTCCCCTGGAACGTGCCGTAGATCGTGGCGTGCTGCTTTTCCGCCACGCCCACATCGTAGGAGACCCCGATCTGGAGGTACGACGGCAGCTCGAAGCCGGTCGATTCCAGCTGAACCACGTGCGGCTGGGCTGATGGATCGTCCCCGGGGAGCGTGAACCGCTGCTCGAAGTCCGGCCCCGAGAAGGACATGTTCGGTCCGATGTTCTTCATCGCGAATCCGAAGCGGAGACCGCGCCAGCCGGTGTCGTACTGCACGCCGAAATCGGCCGCGAAGCCGGTCGCCGAGGTCTGGGCGATCTTCTCGTTGATGTAATTGGCCGTGAACCCCAGGGCCACTCGGTCGGTCATCCTGCGACCGTAGGTGAGCCCGAAGACCGAGTAGGTTGGATTCAGGATTTCTCCGGTCCCTTCGGGAGCAGCCTCGGTGGTCACGATGATGTCGCCGATGTTCAGCACCTTCATCGAGAACGCCACGTTCCCCGCCGAGCCCACCTTCGTCGAGATGGCGCCGTAGTTCACCTTGGAATCCGCCAGGTAGGTGCTGTAGGAGACGATCGCTTCCGGGTTGTCCACCGCGGCCAGCGAAGCTGGGTTGTAGTAGATGTTGCCGATTCCGTTTCCGAGCGCCACCGCGGAACCCGCGATGGCGATCGAGGCGGCGCCCACCGGGATGCGCAGTTCCTGCGCCCCCGCGGTGCCCATCCGGTCGAGCCCTCCCGCGACCGCAGGCCCGGCGAGGCCCAGCAGCGCCATCGGGATGGCGAGTTTCATGAGAAGGGCCCTCATATTCCTTATCCTCCGTCTTTGGGAAGGATTCAGTTCGGGTTCCATCGCGATCGGGCCCTCCATTAGAAGTTGTCCAACCGCTCTTTTTCGACGAAGACGGCGAGTCGATCCGTCTTGCTACCCACGCCTTCCGCGTCGACTCGGTAGATGTAGACCCCGCTCCCGACCGGGAGCCGGTTCTCGGTGTTCAGATCCCATTGGATCTCCGCGCGCGACATGTCGTCACCGGCCGAGGCGGAGCGTCGGATCGTCCGGATGAGATCGCCACCCAGGTTGAAGATCCGGATGGTCACGTTGCGGGACGCCGGGATATTCGTGAACTTGATGACCCGGTCGAACTGCGTCAGCTCGTACTGGGAGTGCGCGTAGTAGGGATTCGGCACCGCGCGAACCTTCTTGATGTCGTTCCCCACGACGGTCCCAGGCGCGGAGCCCGACGGCACCGTCTTGAACGCGAACGTGTCTCCGGAGCACATCGCCCCGCCCCGCACGCGGAAGCGGCCCCCGGGCAGCGGGTACGTGACCGCCCCGCTGCCCCCCGCGGCCGTGTAGAGGGTGAACCTCCCCAGCGTCTGATCGTCGTTTGCCGCGTTGTAATCGGTCGACAGGATTCCCGCCGTGCCCCATGCGACCGAGGCAAACGGGATCCTCCGGATGTAGACCGCGTCGCCGAAGGTGAAGGTGCCGCTTCCGTCGCGGTCTCGTACCATGATCGACATTTTCACGTCGTCCGAGGGATCCTCGTAGGAGCATTGGCCCAGGTCGTAGACCTCCCAGGGAACGTTGAACGCGGCCTGAGGCGAGGGATCCCCACCGGCGTACTCCCAGGCCGGCTCCGTGGCCGCCGGCAGCAGCCGGAGCAGGTAATCGTGCTGGACCGTATCGCTGAAGTCGAAATTGACGATGTCGTACGGGACGATGTAATTTTTCAAGACAATCGTGCCGGAGGAGTCGGGCTGCGCTCCACCCGCCATGTTGAGGGAGTCCGTTGCGCCCAGGAGACCGGCGCCTCCCAGGAGTTGGTCGATCATCGAGGGGTTGGTCGGAGCGGGAAGGACCTGCGTGGTGAACCCGCTCACGACGGGCGAGTCGAATCCGCCCGTGGCGGGGTTGCCGGGCCCTGTGAACAGCGTATCTCCGGAGGCGACGCTGATCACCGACCAGTCGCCGCTCGGCAGGAGCACGACGTGGTACAGGGAATCGCTCACGGTGCCTACCTGGCTCACCGAAATCGTCGCGCCTACCACCTCTGTGCCGATCTGCCGGCCTGTGACCGAGAAGACGGAGTTGCTACCGGCAGGGGTCACGGCCACGACGTTCAGGGCGCTCTCCAGCACGTCCGTGATCTCACCCACCTGGTTCACCCCGATGTTGTACGGCGCGACGTGGAGCGTATCGAGCGCGTAGGCCGTGACCGCGAAGTAGTAGGTCTTGTTGTTGATCAGCGGGCCGCCGCGGAAGGCG
This sequence comes from Candidatus Eiseniibacteriota bacterium, assembly GCA_041484545.1. Lineage (GTDB taxonomy): Bacteria > Eisenbacteria > RBG-16-71-46 > SZUA-252 > SZUA-252 > WS-7. The sequence continues at coordinate 9,347 of JBGPHU010000076.1, forward strand.
TCGGACGTGATGTCCAGCTGGAATCGAAGACCCTCGTTCGGCCCTTTGATGACCTCTAAACGCTCGATGGCTCCCACCTGCGCATTGAAAATGTCGGTGTAGAGGTTGTCGTAGGCGTCGATCTGGTCGAACGTGGCGATGACCTTGGCGTCGCTGAACCCTCCCTGGGACGGAAGTTGCCAGACCCGGTAGCCCTCGAAGACGAAGTCCTGACCCAGGACTGCGTTCGCGGAGTGCGTCCCGACGGCTGTCTGATCCCAGACCAGCCGCGCGGCCTTGTTCAGCTCCTGGGCGTAAACCTTGGGGGAGGGCGGAGGCGCCGGGATATCGAAGTTCAGGTCGAAGACGATCTGCGCCTGGTCGTCCTTGTTCTTGAGGTCCGTGATCGACTGGAGGCGGTCGGTGCCCTGCCCCACGATGATCGCGATCGTGATCTCCTGGGAATCCCCTGGCGCCATGCTGAAGGGCCCTGTCGAGAGTTGCAGTCGCCTGTCCGCGGGACTGGAATCCAGCCATCCCGTGCTCGTAACCGGATCGCCGGGGACCTGGAAGTGGGTGGGCTGGAGTGTCACCTGGTCGATGATCGGAGTGCCGTCCGCGTTCAGCCCCTGCATGTAGTTGTATGTTTCACCCGAGCTGCCCGGATCCGTCCCATTGATGTACTTGTTGAACGAGGTCATCCCGAGTGTGTCGAAGACGCCCGGCGTTCCGGAGGGAATGATCGGACCCCGGAAGAAGTCGTAGCCGACCGCGGGCGGCGTGCTTCCGTAGACTTGGTCCGAGTTGGTGGCGTTGTAGACGTAGCCCAGGCTTCGCGTGGTGTCGCATCCGACTAAGTCGTCCGTGAACCCGCCCAGGTCCGGATCGCTCCATGCGGAGACGTACATGCTGTCGAGCTGGTTTCCGCCCTTGTTGATCATCTTGAAGCGGACGAAAATGATGTTGCCGAGCGCTCCCGAGCGGTTGAACGCAAACGTGCTCTGCTGGATCTCGACGCCGAGCGGGGCCGTGGATCCGGCACGATTGGTGTGGGTGGTCGGATCGGCGTCGTTGTACACGCTCCAGATCATCGCGTCGCCCAGGAGCGCGGGCGCTAGACCCGGCGCGCAAGCACCGCAAGGTGGCGCTCCGGTCGAATCGACCGGGGCTCCCTGGTCGACCGGCCAGTTCAGATAGTCCGCGCTGGTCGTGTTGCCGCGGACGATCTTGTAGTTCCGGAACCGGGCATTGTCAGGCTGAAAGGTTCCCCCCGCCATCGGACCCGGCGTGAATTCCTGCGAGTACTCCCCCACCGCGATCCGGACCTGGCCGTTGACCTTGGCTCCGATCCAGGGACCGGCCGCAAAGACGGCCGTCTTGGTCGAGCCCTTGGGGTAGATGAGTCCGGCGTTGCCGGTCACCAGGTCGTAGGCGAAGGAGCCGTGATTGGTCACGACCATGTCGAGATTGTTGGCGTCCATGTGCGTCGAGTTGTCTATGGTTGCCGCGGCCCGATGCGGCGCCCGGCGGCTAGGCTTCACCCCCGGTTTCACCGCCGCCGCCGCATCCGAGGCCGCAAGCGTGAGAATCATGCCCGCCACCCCGAGCCAGCGCAGAAATCGCATCGTGTGCTCCCCCCTTCCGTTCGTCTCACTTGGCCCAAGATTCGCGATGAACTTCTGCATGGCCTAGAAACTCACCTTGGCTCCGAACCGGACCAGCCGGCCGGAGTCGTGCAGCGTCGGGTTCCGCTCCGCCAGCGAGTATCGCTGCTGCGCGTCCGCCGTGCTGTAAGCCGACTGGCCTTCGTCGGTGTTCAGGAAATTGGTCGTCTCGGCGTTCCCGGTTCCCGTGTACACCGTCCGTATGTTGTCGTGGTTGAAGACGTTGAGCACCCAGACGTAGACGTCGAGGTTCTGGCCTCCGAGATCGATCCCCTTGCTGGCCTTCAAATCCACCTGGACCGTCCAGGGTCCGTAGCGGGAATTGACCGGCCCGATCGGCTGCGACGCCACGTTGGCCAGCGTGACCTCGTTGTAGACCGTGGTGGGGGTGTACGGAAAGCCGCTGCCCGCGTTGAGCAGAACATTGATGCCGCTGTTCTCGAGCAGTCGGTTGCCGTGCAAGGCGGGACCCTCGCCCTTCGCGAGCCGGTAGTCCAGGTTCCACGAGAATTTGTGCCGCTGGTCGAAGGCGAGCGGCGTCGCGATCTTCGGCACCTCGCTCGCGGTCCAGGCGATGTTGCGCTGCGTCTGCGATACCGAGCCCGTCCCGGTCGCCCAGGAGAGACTGTAGGAACCGGTCATGGAGACGTGTCCCACGCGCCGGAGCGTGTACGAGAGATCCAGCCCCTTGATGGTCGCGAAGTCGCGGTTCCGGTAGGAGGAGAAGGCGTTCGGGGACGAGGGGATGTTCGTGATCTCCACCAGGTCCTTCACGTCCTTGTAGTACGCCGCCGCCTCGATCCTCGAGCGGTCGGTCGGCGTGTGCGCGATTCCGATCTCGTACGCGGTCGTCCGCTCGGGCCTCAGATTGGGATTCCCGAATCCGACGAAATATCCGCCCGTGCGAACCTTGTGCTCCAGGAAGGCATAGCTCACGTAGAGATCTTGGAGGTTGGGCTGCTGGAAGAATTTCCCGTAGTTCACGTGCACCAGCGTCCGGTCGCTCACCGGGAATCCGATACCGAGCCGCGGACTCAGGCGCCTGTAGACCTTCGACGCCTCCAAATCTTGAGGATCGAGCTGGGTAGCTAGATTCGTGGAATCACCCGAGTCCGACTGGAGCGGCGTCGTCTCGCTTCGAAGGGCCTGCGTGGAGGGCGTCAGGTAGTCGAAGCGAAGGCCCGCGTTCACGACGAGCCCCAGACGCTCGTACTTGCCCTGTCCGTAGAGCGAGGCCACCTTGGGGTGCTTGGGTCCGTCCAGCCCGCCGTTGATCTGGTTCCCGAAGGCGTCGTACCCGTAGCGGTCCACGTCGAGCGTGTTCTTGGGAAGGAGGACCCCGGAGCTGTCCTCATAGAGCTGGGTCGGGAAGTAGTGGTCGTAGTAGCGCAGCGTGTGCCGCTGGTAGTCGCCCCCGAACTTGAGCTGGAGCGAGGTCGAAACCTGGTTCGCGTAGTCGGCCGCGACGCCGTAATACGATGAGTTCCGGTGCAGGAAATCGTCGAATACGTGCGGCCCGGACGGATTGTCCGCGCCGAACCAGAACAGCGCGTCGGTCGGATCGTAGCTCGGATCCGCCGCGCCCTGGGTGAATGCGTACTTCTTGAGGTCATCGAAGAAGACCCCGTCCCCCCGCATCCGGTCGGTGAGGAAGTAATTCGCCTTCACCTCGTAGTACGAGCGGGTGCTCAGGCTGTGGTTCCAGGTCCCGTACATCGAGTAGTTCTTGTCCCGGAACCTGGGAGCGTGATCCAGGTCGAACCGGTAGGCATTCTGGTACTGCTGCCACTTGTCCTGGTTGAACGTGCCGCCGAGCTTGAGGGTCTTGAGCGGGCCCGGCTTCCAGGAGAGCTTCCCGATGCCCGACCAGGTCTTGCTATCGTTCGAGGGAAGAACACCGTTTTCGAAGAGTCCCGGCTGGGAGGGATCGGCCACCTCGTCGGTGATGATGCTGGGCCTCCGATCCTCGACGTCTTTTCGCTCGCCGGCGGCGTAGAAGGTGACCTGCTTCAGACTGGGAGCCAGCGGCCCTCCCAGGGAAGCGTTGAAGTTCTTGTAGCCCCGGCTGTTCTTCATGATATCGCCGTAGATCCCCTCGGCGGATCCGAAGTACTTCTCGCTCCCTTCCTTGGTCACGAGATTGACCACGCCCGAGTTGATCCGGCCGTACTCGGCGTTGAATCCGCCGGTCTGGACGACGATTTCCGAGATGGCGTCGCTGTTGATCGCCGTCGTCGAGACTCCGGTGAGCGGATCCTGCTGCGAGAAGCCGTCCACGTAATAGGCGACCTCGTTCGG
>JBGPHU010000077.1:0-13192 GCA_041484545.1 Candidatus Eiseniibacteriota bacterium
AATCGCCGCCAGACGCTGGCCGTCGGGCGAATACCGCGGACTGAAGACGAATCCCGTCGTCGTGTCGGAAAGGAGAGCGCGCTGGTTCCCGGAGACTGGATCCACCAGGTAGATGTTGCGGTGGGTCTCGGATTGATACGCGATGCGGACGCCGGGCGCCCATGTCAGTTCACCGCCGGAGGTCCGATTCAGGGCCCGGAGGCGGCCGTCCCCCACGGTGGCGACCCAGACTTGTGCGCGGCCGACCCCTCCCCCACCCCCCGGTCCGGACAGGTATGCCAGTTGGCTCCCGTCCCGCGACCAGGCGATCTCATTGCCCGAGGTAACGTGGGCGCCGAATGTGATCTGGGAGGGCGCTCCCCCTTCGAGCGGCATGCGGAAGAGCTCGGTCGCGCCACCGGCCTCTTCCGCGTACGCGATCCAGCGACCGTCGGGTGAGACCACAGGTCTCCAGCGCATCGCCGTCCCTCTCGTGAGCTGCACCTGGAGCGGCGGCGATCCTGAGCCACGGGATTCGAGCAACCAGAGGTTCGAGTATTCCAAGTCGATCGTATACGCCATCCGCCGCCCGTCCGGTGTCAGAGAAAAGAGCGCGCGGTCGCTGGAATGAAGCGGATCGAGTTGTTGGTGTGCCACTTCCGGTGCGCCGCGGCGCCGTCCCGTGCGTGCCGAAACAGGCACGCGCCAGATCGCATCGCTACCACGGGCGTAGAACAGCGCGGACCCGTCCCGCGACCACCGCGGCGAGCTGAGCGGCAAGCTGTCGTCTTCGGCAATCACTTCCGTGCGTCCATCACGAGCGACGGTATGGATCGCCCATCTCCCTGGACCGGCGGACTCTGTTGCCACGGCGAAGGTGCGTCCGTCGGGGGACCAAGATCCCTCCCTGAGCCAGGTATAGTATCCACCGACAGGGACTGACACCGTGTCCGCCGTCTCCAGGTCGACCACCAGGATCTGCCGACTGGAGCTTCCGTGTACACTCACGTGGGAACCGTCGGGAAGCCAGTACGCGCGCACAACGATCGGGAACTGGGCGGGGATGGGCACGTCGCGGACGGCCCCGCCATGACGCCGCAGCACGACGGCTCGCTGAACCGAGCCTGCGAGTAGCCGGGTGCCGTCGGGAGACCACTCCAGGGTGTGAACTGCCGGCAGCGTGCCGAGCGTATCCGGCGATCCGCCGGACAGATCCTGGACGAGGATGCTCCCCCCAACGACGTAGGCGAGGAACTGCCCATCCGGCGAGAGCGATGGCAGCCCCGCGTCGCCCGAGAAGGTCAGCTGGCGGCGAATCGGGGGCCGTGACGACCGCGGCGCGAGCACGTTGCGTGCGATTCGGGGCAGCCGTTCCCGCAGACCGGCGACATTCATCGCCAGCAGCGCCGCGAGCACGAGTGATGTCGTCACGATCGCTATCGCCCAGTTGCGAGGGCTAGGTCCCGGCGGGAGGGGGCCGGGCACTGGAGCGGGCGCGGCGAAGCGACGGATGTCTGCCAGTAGGTCCCGGGCCGACTGGTAGCGGTGCTCGGGGTCCTTCTCCAAACACCTCAAGATTATGTTTTCCAGGCGAGCGGAAAGCTTGGGGTTGATCTGACACGGCAAGGGCGGGGCCTTGGTCTGGATGTCGGCGACCAAGGCTGCGAGCACTTTCGCCTCAAAGGGGCGGCGGCCGGTGGCCATTTCGTACAGAACAACTCCCGTCGCCCATATGTCGCAGCGATGGTCCTCCTCTCCTCGCAGCTGCTCGGGCGACATGTATGGGTACGTGCCGGCGACGTAGTCCGTTTCCGTGAGGCTCTCGGTGGTCGCAGTCGCGCTGAGTGGCCTCAGGAACTTGGCAATGCCAAAGTCGAGCACCTTCGCTTGGCCGTTGGGCGTCACCTTGATGTTTCCGGGCTTCAGGTCCCGGTGCACGATGCCGCACTCGTGAGCCTCCTCGAGCGCCGCGGCGATCTGTGAGCCCAGCGACGTTATCTCCTTCTCGGGCAGCGCGCCGGCTCCCAATCTATCCGCCAGGCTGGGACCGGACACCAATTCCACGACCAGGAAGTCCACCCCTTCCTGCGTATCGAAGTCGTGAACGGTTTGGATGTTTGGGTGATGCAGCCTCGAGAGGGCCTCCGCCTCCTTCCGGAAGCGTCGGCGGGCATGCTCGTCCGCGATCGTGCCTGGGCGAAGCACCTTGATCGCGACATCGTGATGCAGATGCTCATCACGCGCGCGGTAGACGACACCCATTCCGCCCTCGCCGATCTGCTCGACGATGCGGTAGCGGGAGTGGGAGAAGGTTTTTCCAACCAGGGTATCCACTGGACCCCCATGGTGAACCGGAAAGGGATGGCTCGCCGACTCTAGGCCCGCCAGCCGGCCAAGTCCACGACGCCTCACCCCCTGATTCGGTGCAGGACCGCTCTCACCGTGCCGCTCCGCCCGTTGAGATCGGCTGCCCTCTCGATCGCACGGCTCAGCAGCTGCCGCTGGAAAAGCTCTTCCCGCGCCTCCGGCGATAAGTCCCACCATGCCGGTGGCGGCACGATGCGCCCCTCGACGTCGCGCTCGCGATAAGGCGTGGCCGCCGCCTCGATCAGGATATCGCGATCGCTCTCGCTCACGACAGAACCTCCTGAAGCGGGATCCCTTTTCGCTCGAGACAGGCGGCGACCTGCTTGCGGGCGCGGACGATGTTCTGAAGGAACGTGTTGAGGGTCATGCTGACGGTCGTGGCTATGTCGCGGTCCGGGATCATTCCTTCCGAATCCATTCGCGCGCGGAGCGCCTTGAGCGGTTTGGCCGCAACCTTGCCGAGACATTCCACAATCGCCCGCCGAAGCCCCGCGTCGACGATCGGCTCAGGCTCGACCGCGGGCTGGGGGAGATCCTCCGGTGGGAGTGCGTTCTCGCGTCCCGAGCGCCTGGCCTCGGACCGCGCGAGATTTCGCGCCACTCCGATCGCGAACCGGAGCGACGCGTGTTCGCCGCTCAGCTCGCGCTCCGCGTCCTGGGAGAGAAGCCACATCCTGAGAAATGTCTCCTGCATCACCGCCTCCACATCGACGGCCTGAGCAAAACGGCGCAGACCAAGACGGATGGGGAGCTCGACGCTCCCCATCCAGTCTGCGAATGCTTCACGACTACCGGTGCGCGCTTTCTCGAACGCGGCATCGATCGCGGTCACGTTTCTAAGGCGCCTGATCGGCTTCGGGCGAAATGGACACAGTCAGTATGAATTCTCGATCATCTAGGTCTTTCCAGTGTAGTTCGACTTCTTCCCCCGCTGGCCACTCGAGTCCCTTCTCGAGCCGGAGCGCAAGCCGCACCAGGAGACCTCCTGCATGCGGGCCTCGCGCGGCGCTCTTCTCCTCGATAACTCGAGCCTTGCCCATCTGCGAGCCTATGACCAGGAACATCAGATCGCCCGTGGGAAGGTAGAACTCGTCTACGGGGACCTCGAACTCGATGACGGCGTCGAGCCCATCAATATGTAGGGCCGTCGCGGTGACATGATGTTGATCGCTTCCTGTGTCGGCCCTTCTCATGAAGCTCGGCGCCTCGGCCTCGCGCATCTGAAGCCGCGAGATGGACCGCATTTGCGCGGTGGGAGGAACGCCCATGGACAGCCTATAGCGAATGTCCGGCCCACCGAGGAATCTCTTCAGCCCGACGCCCTCCGCGGAGACCCCTGCCGGCAGCTCGACCGCCAAGCGCTCGCGGCGACGCGGCGCCAGCGGATCGACCGAGGGTTCTTCCGCGATGGCAACGAGGCTGGTGCGGCGGCTGACGATCTTGTGGCGCATGGCAACGCGCTCGATTTCCCTCTCCGCGCCGCCGCTGCCTCGCCCGATCAAGTACGAAAGCGCGTCCTCCTTCAACACCTCTCCCGATTCCAAATCCGCGATGATCTCGCGTCCGTGATGCGCTCCCAACGGAAGCGGAGTCGCCGACGATGCCGCGGCCGGGGTCTCCATCCGCCAGATCCATTGCTCCCGCGAGCCGGCCAGGATCGCCGTCACCCCCAGCATTCCGCCCGAGGGCTTGAGCTCCGCAGTCATCACGAGGGGCTGCCCCGCGAACACGTCGCGCGGTCGCCTCGGAGCCGCGGCCTGAACCGCGGAGCCTCCCACCGTCAAATCGACCAGCACGGGCGAGGCGCTCCCGGCGATGAGTCGCGCAACAGCTTCGTCCGCGGTCGAGTCATCGGACGCGTGAAGCTCCACGCCACGTCCGGCCCGGGCCACTCCATGAGTCAAAGCGCGGTTTGCGGCACTCCCCACCCCGACGACATGGACGCGGGCGACCGCATGTCCCTCCGCGGTGAGCTTTGCGATTACCTCGCGCTCGAAGCCGATCTGGCCGTCGGTGACGAGCAGGATCTGACGCTGGGCATCCTTGCGTAGGGGGCGCAGTGCCTCGCCCATGGCCTTCGACATCTCCGTGCCGCCGCCGGCCCCAAGCTTTTCGACGCGCGCGACAGAGTCACGCACCTGTCGAGGCGAGGCTTCGACGAGCCCCCTCGTAACCCGCACCGTCTCGTTCGCGAACGCCAGCACCTCGAATCGGTCGCCTTCCCCGAGGCTCTCCAGAAGCCGGACCACGACCCGCTTCGCGAGCCGGAGCGGCTCTCCATCCATCGAGCCGCTCGTGTCGAGGAGCACTGTGAGGTCCCGGCGGTAGAATGCCTTGGGTGCTTCAGGCGGTGTGATGGTGAGAAGGGCATACCGGCCGTCGTCGCCCGGGAGTCCCCCGCCCTCGACGACGCGCACGCCAACGTCCTGGACCGACGCGGCCCAGCGGATCGCGAGATCGCGGTCGAGCCGCGAAGCCTCCGCGAGCCGCACGTGGACGCCGCCCTCTTTCGTTTCGCAGGTGAGGCCGTGACTGGCCGAGGAGGGTTGTCCGCCCCGCGCCGTCTCGTCAGCGATCGTCAGGTCCAAGGCAACGCGCGCGGGGATGCCGCCGTCGCCATCTCGATCGACGTCGAGCCGTTCGCTATCCGGAACGCGACCGGGCTCCCCCTGGTATCGCACGCTCGCGACCGTCGGGAAGCGATACTCCCAGCTCGGCGCGTCGCCTCCGATTCCCGCGAGAAATGCGAGAGGCTGCAGGATTTCGATTTCGATCCGCGCGTCCGTGCGCGGAGGAATATTGCCGAGCCGCTGCTGGAACGTATCGTCACGGTCCTGCTCGAGGAGCCCCGTCGTGCGTCCCTCATAGAGGGCGTGCCGGTAGGCCTCCTCCGCCTTTTCGCGAGGCTGGACCTCCCCGCGGATGACCCGGTCTCCGACATGAACGGTGTAGCCGAGCACGGCTCCGTCCGCCGGGAGCGGAAGCGTGTAGATGACCTCGAGCGGCTCCTCGTACGGGTTGGCGTACTCCTGAATCAGCGTGGTGGCGGCGAGTCCACCCTCCGCGCGGGCGCGGATCGTGGCCGCCCGAAGCGGATACGTGCGCCCATCGACGGTTTTCAGGGTCGCGATCTTACGTGGGACCCGCTGCGCCTCGAAGACTCTGGGAGACATTCTGGTACCCCCTGCCTGCAGCGCGGCGCCGCGGCGCCGGAGTTTCCGGGGCCACCGGCCGCTTCATAGGGCTATGTCGCGGCGGGTGGGTTTGGTGACAGGATATTTTGGGGCCGGTCGGACTCGATAAACTCGGCTCACCGCGGGGATGCTATCTCACTGGCTGACCCACCTCGATAATCGAGCTATTCGTAGGCACCCTCCGGTTCCCTGAATGCCTCTTCAAACGAGAGCGAGGCTCCTGAGGCGAGCGTGGCCATAGCGCGTTCCGGCCCGATAGCTCCTTTCGCCTGAGCGACGATCTCGCCAATGCGCCGTTCGTCTGCAGGCGTCCTCGGATACGCCGACATCGCGCGATAGGCGCGCCCAAGTCCTGCGAGTCGCACGACGCGCACGGAATCACCCTCGACCGAGGCCACTACGAGGAGGGCGTCGATGGCGTACGCCCTATTGAGCCGGTCTCCCAGGTCGCGGAGAAATGAGAGCGCTTCCCGAATGAGTCGCCGCGCTTCCTCGACATTGCCTCCGGTCGCCGCTACTACGCCAATGCTCAGAAGCGACTCCGCCGCCCCGGGACGATCCCCGATCTCCCGCTGGATGGCGAGGCTTCGACCGTAGTACTCGCGTGCCGCGTCCAACTCACCGCGATGGCGGGCCACGCTCCCCAGGCCGCTGAGCGAAATGGACATGCCGCGCTTGTCACCCAGCGTCTGGCGTATCTCGAGACTCCGCGCGAAGAGTCTGGCGCCGTCTTCGAAGTCGCACAATTCGTCCGCCAGCCAGGCCAGATTGTTCAGGCAGATCGCTTCTCCGCGCCGATTGCCCAGCTCTTGCTGAATCGTCAGGCTGGCTTCATAATGCCTACGGGCCAGGGCATGCTCGGATTGCCCATGGGCCACGATGCCGAGGTTGACAAGCGACATCGCCTCACCGGCGCGGTCTCCAAGGGCGCGCCGGATCTCGAGCGCCTCCTCATGGTGCGCTCGCGCCGCGCCGAACTCGCCCAGTTCATAGTTCATCCGCCCAGCGCCGACTAGTGCCCGAGCCCGAAGCGCGTCCTTCCTTGCCGCTCCGGACATGGGCAGGATCGCGTGAAACCTCGCGCGCCCCTCGCTGAAATAGCCCCGCACCCACCAGAAGCGCCAGATGGAGGCAGCGATCGTGAGTGCGCGCTCCGAGTCGCCAGTGGCGACGGCGGACTGGATGGCGAGGCGCAAGTTATCGTGATCCGCCTCGAGACGCTCCAGCCAAGCGGCCTGCTCCGATCCTTCCAGCTCGGGTTCCACGCGCTCCGCCAGCGCTGCGAAATGCGCAGTGTGCCGTGCAATCATGGCCTCGCGTTCACCGCGTTCGAGGAGACGCTCTCGGCCGTATTGTCGGAGGGGCTCCAACAGACGGTAGCGGGCGTCACCTCCAGGCCCTTCCTCGGGAACGACGAGCGACTTGTCGACGAGGTGGCCGAGAACGTCGAGGATCTCTTCGGGGGCGAGAGGCGCAACAGCACAGATGGACTCCACCGCATCGAGCGACATTCCCCCTGAGAAAACGCTCAGCCGGTCGAAAAGCGCGCGCTCTTGTTCCGTCAGCATCGCGTACGACCAATCCACCGTGCCGCGCAGCGTCTGCTGGCGCGGAAGCCCGGGACGCTCCCCCCCTGCTAGAATGCGGAAGCAGTCCTCGAGGCGAGAGAGAATCTGGGCGACCGGAAGGACGCGCACGCGCGCCGCCGCGAGCTCGATAGCGAGCGGGATGCCGTCAAGGCGTCGGCATACCTGCGCTACGACGTCCGCGTTCGCGACGGTCAGCTCGAAACCGCTTCCGAGGGCTCGGGCGCGGTCCACGAAGAGGCGTACGGACTCGAAACTGGAAAGATCCTCGACGCGGCCCGTGCCGTCCGGTGGAGGAAGCGTCAGCGAGGGAACGCGCCACCTCACCTCCCCAGAAAGGCCAATCGGCTCTCGACTCGTCGCGAGAACGCGGACCCGAGTGCAACTCCGGAGAATCCGCGCAATGAATACAGCGCAGGCTTCCAACATGTGCTCGCAGTTGTCAAGGACGACGAGGAGGTCGCGATCGCGCAGCGCATCCTCGATCGTTTCCATGGGCCCGCGTCCGGGCGCTTCCCGCACTCCCAGCGCCGAGGCGGCGGTCTGCTCGAGAAGGGCAGGGTCGGTCAAGCCAGCGAGCTCCACAAGCCGGGCCCCTCCAGGGAGCAATTGGCGCAACCCGGCTGCCACTTCGAGCGCGAGGCGTGATTTCCCGCACCCGCCCGATCCCACGAGCGTCATGCAACGGCCTCCCTCGAGTCGTCCGATGATCTCCTCGATCTCCCGCTCCCTGCCGACGAACGACGTCACCGAGCCGGGCAAGTCGCCGATCCCCCCAGCGGAGCGCGCCGAAATCGAGCGCAGCGCGGCAGCCATCTCGGCGGCGCTCGCAAACCGATGGTCGCGATCCTTGGCCATGGCGCGAGCGATCACCGACTCGAGCGGCTCCGGAAGGTCGGGTCGAATTCTCCGGATGGGCGTGGGTTCCTCGGTCTCAATGGCCCGGAGAACGGATGCCGTGTCGGACCCACGGAATGCCGGGGTTCCCGATGCGAGCTCGTACAGGACGCAGCCGAGCCCGAAGAGATCGCTCCTCGCGTCGATGGCATCGCCACGCACTTGCTCCGGCGACATGTAGGCGGCCGTTCCGGCCATGTTGGAGATGGTGACCGTACGGTCCGGATCCGCGATCACAACGCGACCTCGCGAATGGTCCAGATCTTCGAGGCGCTTGGCCACGCCGAAATCGAGCACCTTCGCGGTTCCACGGGGCGTGATCAGGATGTTGGAGGGCTTGATATCGCGGTGGATGATCCCGGCGGCGTGAGCGACCTCGAGCGCGTCCGCGATCTCACTCCCGAAACGAAGTACGGTATCGAGGTCGAGACTCGTTCGCCGGATTCGATCCTGGAGGTTCTCCCCCTCGACGAGTTCCATCACCAGGAAGGCGGCCTCGTTCGTCTCTTCGACCGCGTAGATCGTGACGATGTTGGGGTGGTTGAGCGCCGACGCCGCGCGCGCCTCCCGCAGCAGGCGCTCCAGAGCGGGTCTCTCTTCGCTGAGCCGGGTCGAGACGAGCTTAATGGCGACAAGCCGCTCGAGCCTCAGGTCTTCGGCTCGATAGACCTCTCCCATTCCACCAGAGCCCAGTCTATCGAGGATGCGGTAGTGAGAGAGAGACGTGCCGATCATCGTAATTTACTGCTCAGCAGTCTCCTTTCCGATAAGGGCGAATTGATTCGGCAACCACGGTCGCCAGAAAGTCTTTCAGCGACTGCAACACGATCCTCGCGGATGCGTGGCGTTGGCGGGGACGGCGAGGAGCAGAAGCGCCGCAGCGAGGAGTGAGAGCCCTGACCGGATGCGCGGCCTACCTCCGGGTTATGGCCTGGGTCCTCTAGCGGGGAGGACCGACCTGCACGGACGTGACCCTCATCGAGTCGTCCAGAACGTAGGTGCCCCCTGTGGGTTGGCCGTCCGGACCTGTCGCGAGCGCAAACGTGTGCATTGAATACCCTAGGTACCCTTGGCGGGAGTACCAAAGGTAGATCCACTCTCCATCCTGTAGCGAGGTACCGAAGGGGTTCATCCCGATCCGGTACGCGGGGAATTTTCCCGCAGGGGTGTTCAGGTCCTCCACCCCGTCCACCCAGACAGGCCAAGGGAAATCCGGGCGGGTGCTCCAACTCACGCCAGGGCGCAGGGGGTAGACAAGGAACCGCAGTTCCAGGCCAGTAGGTGCAGCGGATCCAGCGCCGCGTCGGGTGATGCCGCGCATCGCTTCCCGCAGCATTTCGACGCGATCGGCGAACCGCTCGAGCGACGGATCGTCCGAACCACTGTGCCGCCATGCCGCTGAGTCGATCCGATAGGGATGGCTCGTCTGGTGCCCAGGAGCCCCCACCAATCGAGCTCCGTCGATACTCGGGGGGCTCTGGAGCAGCGTGTCCAAGACGAAGAGCCCGAAGCGGTCCTGTCTCATGCGGGACCACCACGTCGTCGGACCATAATAGCTATCCGGAACGCTATGATTGACCTGCTCCTCGACTACATAGGCGGTTCCTTCGTGGTGGGTCGTTCCGATCAGGCGGTGCGTCTCGGTGAAGGCGTAAATGAAGTCTTCCACGGACGGGTTACCGTCGCTGACGAGGACGCGAGCCGTCCCTCCGCCTTCGTAGGACCAGCTGTTTCCGACGGCAAGGGGATAGAAGGACCCCGATCCGAAGCCGGCAGCTCCTTCAATCGTCGCGCTCGACGCGCTTGCCTCAACTCCCCCGTTCGAGAGTGGTTTCAGTGGCGGGGACTTGGAGCACCCCGGGAGGCACACGGCTAGCAGGGTGACGGCAATCATCGAGAGTGAACGTCCGCGCGAGAATGGATTCGAAGGGCTCATGGGTGTTCGCCTCTGCGTGCACGCGCATGCCGACTGAAGGATCCGGGGGCGATCCTCCGGAGTTTGCCTTTGTCCGCCACGGGGGAGAGTTAGAAGGCTACTCCCAAAGGGAAGCGCCTGGAAGCGACATTCGTCTTTCCTATACAAGACGATCGCGGCTCGGCCATCCATTGCTTCACCACAGGAGCGTAAGTTCCTAGCGCTTACGGCGGAATTGCAACCGGCAGGACGCGGCATAGACCTGCCCGCAGGGGCGAAATCTGCCACATAAATGTACCTGGAGGCTCCCCCCACCGGTTCTAAATCAGCTATGCTCGGCGAGCCTCTCCGGGGTCCGCTGCTCGGAATAGCCGAACCCCCATGCCTCCTCCATGGATGGGGCGCGGACCCCGCGGGCGAAATCGAAGGGTGGCCCGAACATCGGCCGCCCTTCTCGCAAGTTCCTCCCGGCGAGGCTCAGATGAAGGTCACGTTCGCGGCTGTCGCAATTCTCCTATTGTTCCCATCCGTGACCTACGCTCATCGGGACGACTATCTGGACGAGACCTTCGTCTACGTCACTCTCGGCCGCCACGAGGTCGAAATCGAGGGATGGGCGGAGGCACGCCGCGACACGGACCACCGGACGGCCGGCTGGTATACCGGCGCATTCGAGTACGGGATCTCCTCCCACTGGATGGCGGATGGGGCCGCACAGATCCTTCACCGGGGTGAGGGTTTTCAGTTTGGACGGCTGCGCCTCGAAACCCGCGCTCGATTCGCCGAGGAAGGAAGGTGGCCGCTGGACGTCGCCGCATCCACAGAGTACGAGCACGAGACGCGGGCTTCCACGGGGGTAGGGAGCGAAGATGTACTCACCCCTCGCCTCGTACTCTCACGCGATGTCTCGCGCGATCTCAACACCACCCTGAACCTCGATTTTCCCGTCAGGCTCACAGGCGAGCGGGAGATCACGTTCGCCTATGCCCTAGGCGTCCGTTACCCGGCGGAGACTGCCGTGCGCGTGGGCGCCGAGCTCAAGGGCGATCCCTCCGAGCACACGGCGACGGTCTTCCCTCAAGTCTGGCTCGCCCTTCCCAAGGAGCTGACGCTGAAGGTCGGCACTGGAATCGGCCTCACGTCCCGGACCGACCATTGGGTGGCGCGGGCCGTGGCCGAGATCGAATTGTAGGTCGGTGCTTCTGGGCTCACGTGCAGGCGGGTATCTTCCATCGGCTTGACTGGCTAAAGCTCGATTCCGAAGACTGCCCTGATCTGAACTCTCTCGAAGGCGTCGAGATTGCGGCTCCCCGAGGTCCGCGGGCTGCCCCACACCTGAGGCAGCACAGCGAGCCCGAACTGCGCCCCGCCCAGTCGCACATTGACGTTCGGGCCCACCGAGGCCAGCGCCGCCGCCTGCTGGCCGAAGTTCGGGTGCTCCGAGCGGTAGCGCGATTCCAGCCCAAGCGAAAGCCGTCGGTTCAGCTCGAAGGCGATTCCACCGGAGATCTCCCCCGCGAAGGCGTTGTGCAGGACGGCGCCGCTCGGAAGCAGCTCCTCGTTGTTGTGCCGGAATTCAAACTCTCCGATGAGGTTGACGCCCGAGATCCACTTGCCACGCCTATGAGCGAGCAGCACCTTGGACTCCAGCTCGAGCTCGTCGCCACGCTCGGTCGTCTCGAGATAGAGCGCCGGATCGCCCGCGATCTTCCCCGGGTCGGCGAGCCGATAGATCAGCTCGATCGATGGCGAGTCGAACTTGAGGCCGTGGCCCGACTGCTTGACATAGTTGAGGTAGGCCGCAGCGCCCAGGCGTCCGTGGATCGCGTACTCGAACTCGGCGCGAGGTTCCCATTGCGTTCCCACCCCCGGGTCCTGCTTGCCGCTCTTGGCGGTGAGCCAGGTTTCGACCTCCATCTCCCCCGGCGGGTCGAGGAAGGGCGAATAGGTGTAGAGAAAGTATCGCCGGTCGGCGTGCGCCGTGCCGGGAATGGCGAGCAGAACCAATGCGATCATCGTCACCCGCCGTGTTCCAAGACGGAGCATGCGGACGAAGAGGGAAACGATCGATCTACTCATCAAAGACCTCCACGGAGGGTGGTGATCAAGCAAACGCATCAAGATGCGGCTTAACTAGTGCGGCCCGTGCTCCCGGCGCTACTCGTGGGACAAATAGTCTTCGTGCAATGGCCGTTTTCTAGCGCGAAGCTGGGGCGCTCTTGTCGGCCGGATGAAGACGTGCGTCCAGTAGGTTCCAACCCTGCCGACGCCGTGGTGCGTGTAGGAGCCGCGCTCGATGTTCGCCCTGTGTCCGGGGCTATCGAGCCAAGCCCTGAGAACGGCGCTTCCGGTCTCCTGCCCCCAAGCGATGTTCTCGCCCGCTCGGGAGTAGGTGACGCCGCGCGCGTCAAGCCGGTCCCAGGTCGAGCGGCCGTCGGGCGACGTGTGGCTGAAGTAGTGCCGTTCGAACATCTCCCGGCTGTGCGCCTGCGCGACGGCGGCGGCGCGACTGTCCCAGATGAGCGGCGAGAGTCCCAGAGAGATTCGATGCGCGTTCATCAACTTTACGAACGAGGCGACCTCGCGGTCGATCGGTCCGCCGGTGGGCGTGGGAGCGCGGGTATGCGATGCAACGAAGGGGGCCGTCGCCGCGCCGCCCTTTCCGCAGGCGAGCAGCATCAAGGCCAGAATGGTGAGCGCGGCGCACCGAGCGATGACACGGACAATCGACTGGCACATGGGATTGTGTCTTCTCAATATTCCGTCATCCTACACCCTTTTGATGCGGCACTCGGGCTCGGGTCCGGAAACCGCCCCGTCGCACCCGCGCACTCAAGCCTGAGACCCACCCTCAGGCTGTCGTCAGGGGGCGCTAAGGTTGCTCCAGCCCGCTGGTGGATGTAGGCTCCGTCCTGGCCTGGGCTGGAACCCATCTTCGGCTCGTACCGCTCACCACAGAGGGGGGACACAATGAGGCTCGTGTGGTGCATCTCGGGAATCGTCGTTGGCGTACTGATGCTCTTCGCCGCTCGTCCCGTGGCGGCCCAAATGGCGACCCTTACCGGCACGGTCGCCGACAGCAGCGGAGAAGCGCTCCCCTCGGCGGTGATCCGGGTGGACGACACTTCCCTCCGGGCCACGAGCAGCGCCACGGGGACCTACCGGATCGAAGGAGTTCCGGCGGGAACGCATACCTTGCGGGTGGTCCTGATCGGATACAAGCCCACGAGCCGGGAAGTCGTCGCCGGTGCGGG
>JBGPHU010000078.1:0-13177 GCA_041484545.1 Candidatus Eiseniibacteriota bacterium
CGTTTCTCTGCTCGAGGGCGGTGATCTCGTGGATGCGCGAGAATGGCGTGCAGGGAAGGATCGTCAACGTTTCGTCGGGTGCGGGGCGATATCCTGCGTCTCGCCTGGCTCCCTACGTCGTCAGCAAGTTCGGCCTGGAGGGTCTTACGCGATGCCTCGCCCTCGACGCCGGGTGGGGCGGCACGACGGTGACTGCGGTCCAGCTCGGGACGGTTCGCACGCGCCTCTCACGGCCCCATTTTCGGTGGGAGGATCACGAGATGCTCCCGCCCCCCGAATCGGTTGTACCGCTCTTCGTCCACGCGCTGACCGCCCCGCACAATTCTCTTCAGGGCCGCATCCTGGCAGCCTGGAGATTCGCGAAGGACCCTGAAGCGGAGGCGCTGCTCGCCGGCCCCCTGGCCTCATTCGAGCATGTCCGCTTTCCGCGGCTGACGCGCGCAGGAACCCCCCTGAGTCGAGCCGATGCGGGAATCGTCCCGTTGGACCGAGCGGAGAACCAGCACGGCATGCCCCCTCGCGCGCGCAAGGTCCTCGACGGATCGAGCCCGCTGGACTTTTCAAGGTATCCGGAAGGGGACTACCAGGAGCTTCGCGCCATCCTGAGCGGGCAGCTGGGGCTCCCGGGTGAGTGCATCACATTCGGGGCCGGCTCGGCCGAGCTGGTGGAGCGGGCGGTGCGCACGTTCGCGCAGCCCGGAGACGAGGCGCTGGCTACGGATCCGACCTGGTTCATGTTCCAGCGTTTCGCGGCCATGCACGACGTGCGCGTCCGGAAGGTCGCCTTGAGTCGGCGGCCGGACGGCGGTTTCTCTCATAATCTCGAGACGATCGCGCGCTCCGTCGGCGTGGAGACCCGGTTCATCTATCTCATCAACCCCAACAACCCGACCGGGAACGGCATCGCGAAGGACGATTTCCTTCGCTTCCTGGAACTTCTGCCACCGCACATCCCGGTTCTCGTGGACGAGGCCTATCTGGAGTTCAGCACGAATCCGGCGACTCTGAAAGGGAACGAGATCGTCCTCCAGACGGACCACCCCGTGATCGGACTGAGGACGTTCTCGAAATTCTACGGACTCGCGGGCCTGCGGATTGGGTACGCGTACGCAGCACCTCAGACGATACGCCTCTTCAATCGCCTCGAGCACCCGTTCGCGCTTTCCTCGGTAGCGGAAGCCGCCGCGATTGCCGCGCTTCAAGACAAGGACTTTTACGATGGGGTCCGGCAATCCCTCGATGAGGAGCGCGCGCATATCCATCGTCGTCTGACGGAGGCGGGGATCGGCTTCATCCCCAGCGAGACGCACTACATGTTGGTCGAGTTTCCGGATCCTCCCGAGCGCATCTACCAGGCGTTCGAGAACGAGGGGATCTATCTCTCCCGGGGGCTTTTCTTCGGGCGCTATTCCGTCTACCCCATCGGCCGCCGCGACCAGAACGCGCGCAATCTGGATATCCTCTGCTCCCTGTGACCGAGTCCTCTCTCCGAATCGCCCTCGTCACCTGGAGCCACGACACGTACCAGGGGATCAGCCGCTGCGTGATCGAGCTGGCGAAGCGGCTCTCCGCCAGGCATCGGGTGGATGTGTTCGCGGCGGATGTTCACGATTCCGCCTCGTCCGAATATCGGCTCCATCACATCCCTCCGATCACGGGGCGAAGGCATCTCCGCGACTGGGAGTACTTTTACCTGGCGGGGCGCCGGCTGCGCCGTGAAACCTTCGATCTCGTTCATCTCCATTTTCCGGTCTGGTATCCCGCTCACGTGTTCACGAGCCACGGAGTGCCGAGCGAGGGATTGCGAGACATGCGATCCTTGCCTTCCGGGCCGAGGCGGGATGTCACAATGAAACGGATGCTACCCTACTATACGCAGATCCCACTTTATTCCTATCACCTGAGGAACCCGCACCGCGTCCTCACCTCTGTGTCAGAGAAGACCCGGCGTGAAATCGTGCGCGGCTATGGGCGCAATCCCGATGACATCAGGGTCATTCCCAACGGGGTGGATCTAGAGCGCTTCCACCGCGGACTTGGTGCCGCCTGGCGTGGCCAAGTCCGGCGAGAACTCGCGATCGAGGAAGACCGCTTCGTGCTGCTTTTCGTGGGAAATCGGTTCGCGCTGAAGGGGCTCAGGCACGCGATCGTGCTCCTGAGGCAGTTGCCGGAGCACGCGGTGCTGGTCGTGGTGGGTGACGATTCTCCGAAGGTCTTTCCGGACCTTGGCTCGGAGATTGCCCGACTGGTCGAGCGACGGGCCCTCGTCTTTTGCGGCATGCGGTCCGATGTGGAGCGCTACTACGGCGCCTCCGACGCGCTGGTCGTGCCGAGTCTCTACGAGTCGTTCGGCCTCACCGTCCTCGAAGCCATGGCCGCCGGGATTCCGGTAGCCACGTCGCGCCACGTCGCCGTCGGGGACGAATGGATCGAGGACGGGCGCAACGGCTTTCTCGTGGACCACCCTTGGGATTACGAGGGAATGGCCGAGCGCCTTACGAAGTTGATGGCTGATGGCACCCTCTATAGGCAATTATCTGGCGCTTCCCGTGCCACCGCGGAGCGGTTTTCGTGGGACCGCTACGCGACGGCGACAGAAGAACTTTATGGATCACTCGGCGCTGCGCCGCGAGTGCTCACGGCATCCCACGCCCCGAAACGGAACGACGAATGAATCGACGTACTGAGACGGTGGATTCCCCCGGTGTGAAGGCCGCGGTCGAAGAGTGGGTGAATCACAAGATGCCCGGAGAGCCGCCGTTTCTGACGGAGAACCGGGACGCCTACGTGAAGCACCACTTGGACCGCTGCGTCCGGGCCCTGAACCTGATTCCGGTTCTGGAGCGGAGAGGACGCCTCCTCGAACTGGGTTCCGGCCTCTATTTCATGACCTTCCTGATGCGGCGTATCTGCGACTACGATCTGGATCTCGTTCAATATTGGGAACGACCGAACGGACGCTATGAGACCGTCCTCGAAGACCGCAAGACCGGGGCCCGGCTGATCCTGCCGTTCGAGCATTTCAACGCGGAGCAGAACTCGTTTCCCTACCCCGACAGCGCATTCGACGTCGTCGTGGTCTGCGAGATCATTGAGCACCTCTACGGGAATCCTGTTCACATGCTCGCGGAGTGCCATCGGATCCTGCGGCCGGGGGGCACCGTGGTCGTGACGACCCCCAACGTGCTCCGATGGTTCAATGTAAGCAAATTGATCGCGGGCAAAAACATCTACGACAAGTACACGCAGGAGTCCCCCGGCGCCCGACACCCGCGAGAATACACGCCGGAGGAGCTTCGGGCGCTGTTCGAGGGTATGGGATATCGGGTGGTCCAGATCGAGACTCACGATGCGACGGGGCAACGGGAGCTGGGGCCCCGGGAGGCCATCGCGCGCCTCGCCGTGTGGTTCTCGGGTATCGTCGATCGGCTATATGGGCGAAAACCCCTCGGATCGAGCGAATGGCGGGGAGGGCACATCCTTCTCGCCGCAGTCAAATCCGGATCGCTGAATAGATCCTACCCTGACTTTTTGTTCGAGCGACCGGAGCTGGTGGGCCCTATTATCGAGGCTCTTTGCCGCCCAACGTCCTCTCCGGGAAAAAGTGAGCCACAGGGGGTTCAAGCTTGAGACGAACGACGGTCGTGCTCCTCGTGATGATCCTGGGCAACTCCGGATGCGCGTCCGGCATGCACTTTGGGCGTCATATCTCGGGCCCGCCGCCCGACCCCACAGAGCCCGCCCTGAGCGTTCTTCCGGACGCCAGGCAACTCCCAAAGATCGCGCTCGGAGAGAAGCGACCGCAGTATCGAGTAGGACCCTTGGACCAGATCACTGTTCTCGTGGTGAATCGCGCCGACCTCGGTTCCCAGGTGCCTCTGGGCGGAGGCGACTTGCGCCGCGTTTCCACCGTGGATGACTACGGCGCGATCACCCTTCCACTCCTTGGGAGCCTCGATGTCGCGGGTCAGACGGTCGTGGAACTGCGCCGGCTCGTCCAGAGCAGGTATTCGAAGATCGCCAACACGCCGCCTCAGGTCGACGTGGAGATCGTCGCATACCGCTCGCAGGCAGTGAATCTGGAAGGGGAGTTCCAACGCCCCGGGAAGGTCTACCTGAGCGATGCACAGCTCACCGCGACCGAGGTCCTGACCGCTACCGGGGGACTCACGCCGCAGGCGGACACGAGGCGAGGGGTCCTCATACGCGACGGTAAAGCGTATCGCCTGGACTATCGCGCCGCCGAGCAGGGCAAGAGCGACGTTCAGGACATCATCCTGAAGGACGGAGACAAGATCTCGTTCCCTTCCGTCATGGACCGGGTCGTGTACGTGTTCGGGGAGGTTGGTCAGCAGGGGACGTTTAACGTTCCCGCCAAGGGACTGACGCTCCTGGAGGCGCTGGCGAAGGCCCAAGGACCCAATGTGGTCACGGCGAAGAAAAAGAGCATCTTTCTGGTGCGCCCGGGTCCGCGCGATTCCACGGTGTACAGGATGAAGCTCTCGGACCTTCTCGCGGGGAAGGACGTGATGCTGACGGCGGGGGACCGCCTCTACGTTCCAGCGAGCGGCCTCGCCTCGTGGGAGCGAAAGCTTCGTCAGCTCCTGCCGTTCGCGGGTATCGCTTCGTCGGTCGCGATCGTGGTGCGCGAGGTCACAAAATAGCGGGTGATCGACCCACCCCGATGCCTGCTGCCATGAGCCCCTTTCGCGTGGAACGGCTGCGGTCGATCTCCGAGATCGAGGCTGGACGATCCGAATGGCAAGCGCTGCTGCGCCAGGATCCCACGCACTCCATTTACCAATCGCCCGCCATGTATCTTACTTGGCTACGCCTGCGTCGACCGAACGCTGTCCCCGCAGTCCTCTTCGTCAGGCAGGATGGGCGGCTCGCCGGTCTCGCCCCGATGATCCTACGGAAGATTCGGGTTCGCGGGATCTCCATCCGCTCTGTTGAGTTCTGCGTTCCGCGAGGAGGAATCATCGCGCCGCAAGGACGCGCGGATATCCTCCGGCAGGTCCTGGCCTACTGGCGGGGCCATTCCAAGGAGTGGGATCTCATCGGTCTCCATCACCTCCCCACGGATTCCGGGGTGGCGGAGGAAACGATGCGAGTCGCCGCGGAATCTCCCGAATTTCGCGTTCGAGACGGAGGGACGGGTCCTCCAGAGTCGGTTCTTGCCGTCGAACGGTCGTGGGAGGATCACTTTCGGGAGGAAAGTCAAAAGTTTCGAAAGACCTATTTCCACAATGAGCGAACGGTTCAGGCGATGGAGGGATTCGGCTTCGATGTAATCGCCGAACCCGAAGGCGTGGAGCGGTCGCTCGAAGCTCTTGCGTCACTGGAGAGCCTGAGCTGGAAGGTGGAGCGAGGAACGAGGCTGTCCGATCCGGATCGGGAGCTGTTTCGAGCGCTCATGATGGATGATTCGGGAGAACTCTCGTATCAGACGAGCATTCTCAGAGCGAAGGGCAACCCGGTGGCTGGTCTCCTGTGCCTCCGCCATGACGACCGCATGTACGCCTTTCTTACCTACTATGATCATCGCTACGAAAAAGCGTCTTTCGGCAGTTGGCTCATGCTCCGCCTTGTGAAGCAATGCTTCGAAGACCCCGGCCTCCGTGAGCTCAGCTTTGTCGGAGGCTTCAAGGCGGGGAAGAGGTGGACCGACGCCGAGCGGACCTACCGTCACCTGCGCCTCTATAGCAACGCACCCAAGTCCCGGCTGCTTCACGCGCTCGAGAAGTTCGAATTCTGGAGGTCGGAAATCGAGCGGGACGCATGAGGCCACTGCGCCTGCTGCTCGTCACCCAGATCGCGCCGCCGATGCACGGAGGAATCGAGCGCTATCTCGAGGCGCTCCTCTCCGCTTGGCTGGCTGCGGGGAACACAGCGGTTGCGGTGGCGCCGGTCGGTATGCGGTTTTCTTCCGTTACGACGGAGTCCGGAAACCTGTTTCCGTGGCTCTGGATGCGCCCCTCGTACTTGCCGCTACTTTGGCGATTGCCACGGTGGCGCACGCGCGCGAATGCGGATTTCGTTGTGTTCGGGCATGCCTCGAACGCCCTGGCAGCGGCTGCCCTGCTCGCGTTATTCGGTTTTCGCTACGGCGTGATCACGCACGGGATGGATGTGCGGCGCATGCCCCGGTGGCTCGCCCGGGTGACCTTGAACCGGGCCGTCGCGCTGTTTTCCAACAGCCTGGCTACCGCCGGATATATTCGCGACGCCGGCGTCCGGGCCGAGCCGGTTCTTCTCACCCCGGGCGTCGTCGTCCCTCCGACCGTGAGCGATCGTGGCGAGCCCCGCATTCTCTTCGTGGGCCGCCTCGTGCCCCGAAAGGGCTTGGCCACTTTGATAACGGCCCTGCCGATGGTGGTTCGGCGGATCCCCAGCGTGCGGATGACCGTAATCGGTGACGGCCCAGATCGGACCCGGCTCACAAGGATGGTGGCGGAGGTCGGAGTGGGAGATTGTGTCGAGTTCCTCGGATCCCGAACGGATGCCGAAGTCGCTGCGTTTCGGAACCGGTCGGCGTGCGCCGTTCTGGTCCCGGAGCCGACAGGCGATCCCACCGATGTCGAGGGTTACGGAATGGTGCTGGCCGAGGCGCAGGCGGCGGGCGTGCCCGCCATAACGGCGGATCAGCCGGGAGTGCGCGAGGCCGTTGCGCCGGACGGGGCGATCTTAGTTCCTTCCCAGGATCCCGAAGCCCTCGCGGAAGCGTTGGTGCGAATTCTGACCGACCCAGCGCTCTCCGAGCGCATGGCGCGCGCCGGACGCCGATGGGCTGAACAAACCGGCCGCTGGGAGGATCGCGCCCGCCTCGTCGCCGCCCGAATTCACGGAACCGAAAGATGAACCGGGGTGTACCTTCAAGGAGCCGCCGGGATGGAGAAGGGCTTGCGCCTTCAACCGCCGAGGACGCCATTCTTGGACAGAGGGCAACAGCGAAGTCTATGATGTGGGGACTCTCGACCTTCGTTCTGCTCCTCAGTCTCGCGGCTCCCGCATGTGCGGAGAAGTCAGCCGCGGGTACGTCCACCCGCGTTCCCGCCCCAGCCTTCAACCTTCCCACCGCGGATGGAACCGTCAGCCTGGACTCCCTCCGTGGCAGGGTTGTCTACGTAGACTTCTGGGCGTCGTGGTGCGTCCCATGCAAGCAGTCGTTCCCATGGATGAAGACGCTCAACGATCGGTACGCGGCGAAGGGGCTCGTGATCGTCGCAATCAATCTGGACAAGGACCGAGACGCCGCGGAATCGTTCCTCCTGAAGTATCCCGCTCCGTTCCGGGTGGCGTTCGATCCGTCCGGGAAGACGGCGAAGGCGTTCAAGGTCTGGGGGATGCCGACGAGCTACATCGTAAGCGCCACCGGCACGATTCTGTCCACCCACCCGGGCTTCGACCCGAAGCGGGCCTCGGCGATCGAATCGGAGATCGCGGCGGCCTTACCGAAATGACGGCGGCCGCGAAACATCTTCGCCGAGCCGCTTTCTTTCTTTTTCTGGCCGCCATGGCCGGAGGTTGCGCCACGGTGCAGCCCTGGGATCGGGATCTGCTGGCCGAGAAGAAGATGCGCTTCACTCCCAATCCAACGATCCAGGCCGTCGACGAGCACGTCTACTTCAGCAAGGAAGGCTCGACCGGCGGCCAGGAAGTCGGCGGCGGCGGCTGCGGGTGCAATTGAAGCCTCGCGGCCCCCGCCGGTCCTCCTCGACCGCTCGCGGGTCCTCGCTCCGGGCCAAGCTGAGCGCCGCGGCATGCATTCTTCTCGCCTCGGGCACGCCCGCGGTCGCCAAGGCGGATCCCGGCACCACACAGCTCGACGCGTCGCTCCTGATCTACGGGGAGCAGGCCCGCGCGAAGGTGGCCGAGCCCACGGTTCGCGTCACGCGGCTCTTCGCGGACGGCCAATCGCTCTCGGGTCAGATCGGAATCGACGTCATCACGGGAGCGTCGCCGAGCGGCGCCCTGCCCTCGGGGATCCCGCCACCAACGCTCAACGGCGACAACATCCAGACAGTCACGGCGGCTTCGGGAGGAGGCGGCGGCGGCGAGGCCCCGGATCCGGGAGCGATTCCGGTGGCTTCCTTCCACGACACCCGCCTCGCGCTGGACGCCGACTGGCAGAAACCGTTCGGGTTCTTCACCCCGATGGTCAGCGGACACTTCTCGCGGGAGCGCGACTACCAGTCGTTCGGAGCGAACGCCAAGCTCTCGCTCGAGCTGATGCGCAAGCTGACCACGGTCACCGTGGGGGCCGGCCTGAACCGCGACGACGTCTTTCCGAACGGGGGGACGCACCTGGCCCTCTCCGACAGCAACATCATCGTCGGGACCGCGTGGAATCCGAAGCGGGTCGATGGCGACATGGTCGGAATCTCGCGCATCATCACGCGGCGCTGGATGCTCGGCGTGAACGGCTCGCGCTCCATCGAGCGCGGCTACCTCACCGAGCCGTACAAGGTGGTGAGTCTCATGGATCCCTCGAGCGGGCTCACGGTAGGGCAGGTGACCGAGAATCGGCCCTCCCGAAGGGAACGAAACGACATTCTCACCAGCTCGGTCTACCATTTCGTCCGCGACGTGCTCTATCTCTCCCACCGCTACTACTGGGACGATTGGGGTATCAAGTCCAACACGTTCGACCTCAAGTACCGACGCGAATTACAAGATAGCGTCTACGTGCAGCCGCACATTCGCTACTACTCCCAGCTTCCGGCCGACTTCTTCCACTTCGGCTTGATCCAGGGCGCCCCGCTCCCGAGCTTCGTATCCAGCGACGAGCGCCTGGGTCCGCTCCGGACCGTGACGGTGGGCGCGACCCTCGGGTTCTCGCTCCCCGATACGCCCGGCGAGTGGAGCATCCGGGCAGAGTACATCCGCCAATTCGGGAAGGGCCATCCGGCGGAAGTGGTGGGAGTCCAGCGCGATTTCGACCTCTTCCCGCCGGTCAACATCGGCTCGCTGGTGGTCGCCTACTCCGTCGCCATCTGAGGCTTCGTCTGTCCCGCTCCACACATTCGCATTCCCGCCCGGGCTCTCCAGCCTCGTTGCTGACGCGTCTCGACAACTACTACATCGCCCGCTTCTCCGCGATGGCGAGCCCCTGCGAGGTGCTGATCGACACCGACGTGCGCGAAACGGCCGAGGTCGCGATCCGGATCGCGGAGGCGGAGGCCCAGCGCGTCGAGGCGAAATTCAGCCGCTACCGCCCCGACAACATCGTTCACCGCATCAATCACGCGGCGGGGGAGCCCGTCCGGGTGGACGACGAGACCGCCGGGCTCATCAACTACGCCGCGACCTGCTACGAGATGTCCGACGGTCTGTTCGACATCACATCCGGAGCGCTCCGGCGGGCCTGGAAGTTCGATGGCGGCGACCGGGTGCCGTCGGACGCCGTCGTGCGCGAAGCGCTTCGCGACGTGGGGTGGGACCGGGTGACCTGGGAGGATTCCACTCTCGTCATGCCGGAGGGGATGGAGATCGATCTGGGGGCCATCGGCAAGGAATACGCGGTCGATCGCGCCGCGGGGCTCATCGCCCGCGAGATTCGCGAGGCGTTCGTCGTCAACTTCGGGGGAGACCTATGGGCCAGCGGATCGCGGCGCGGCGGGCGGCCGTGGGTCGCCGGCATCGACGACCCCAGCCGGCCAGGCGAGGCGGCGCTCTATCGGATCGAGCTCCAGCGCGGCGGGCTGGCGACCAGTGGCGACGCCCGGAGGTTCGTATTGTGGCGGGGGAAACGACTCGGCCACATCCTGAATCCCAAGACCGGCTGGCCGGTGGAGAACGCGCCGCGAGCCGTGACCGTGTCTACCGCTACGTGCGTCGAAGCGGGGACCCTCTCCACGCTGGCCTATCTGCGCGGACCCGGCGCCCGCGAATTCCTGCAACAGCAAGGAGTTCAGTTCTGGATTCTGTGAGCCGACCGCGCCCGGTGTCCTGCGAGGGATAACTTCGTGGACAGCGACGGGAACGTAAAGGTAGGGTCTGGAGCGCGAAGGAAATCCCTCCGCTGTCCACGACCCAATCCGCATCCGTAGAACTACCGTGAGTGGAAACATGGCATTCGAGCCTGAGCTGGGAGGAAGAGGGAAGGCGATCATCCTGGTCGTCGACCGCGATCCGCACGTCCGCGAGCTGGAGTCGCACTTCCTGAATCAGGCGGGTTATTCGGTAGGGTTCGCGCAGGACGGTGATGGCGCCCTGGCGCAAGCACAGAGGACCCTACCGGATATCATCATCACGGAGATCCTCGTCCCCACGCTCGACGGGCTCATGCTCTGCCGCCAGCTCAAGGCGGACCCGCGAACGCGCGATATCGCCGTGCTTATCTTCAGCATCCTGGCGGCGGCCGATCGGGCGCGAGAAGCGGGAGCCGATGCCTTCCTCATGAAGCCCCTCGCCGAGCACACGTTGGTCGACACGGTGCGACAGCTCCTCGAAGCACGAGGCGCACGAATCAGGAGAACTCAAAATGTTTCATGAGGCGGATACTCCGGTCAGGCGCCTCTCGACCGGCAGCCGCGAGCTGGACGAGATCCTCGAAGGCGGGATCCCGGAGAACTCGATCAACATCATCATGGGCGCGCCGGGATCGGGCAAGACGACGCTCGCCGAGGAGTTCATCTTCGCCAACGCGGGCGACGAGCGCCGGCCGATCCTTTACCTCACGACGCTTTCCGAGCCGCTCGACAAGGTGATCCGGTACCTGCAGCAATTCCGGTTCTTCGACGCTGACAAGATGGGCCATGCCGTCCAGTACGAGGCGTTCGGCGCCGAGCTGTCGGCGAAGGGTGTCACCGCGCTCCTTCCCAAGCTCAGAGACGCGATCAAAACATTGTAGCCGAAAGTCATCGTGATCGACTCCTTCAAGGCGATCCACGACCTGGCGACATCCTCTCAGGAAATGCGGCTGATGCTGCACGAGGTCGCCGGGCTCCTCGCCGCGTACAATGCGACCGTCCTCTTGGTCGGAGAGTACCGGCACGAGGACATCGCAACGTATCCCGAGTTCGCGGTTGCGGACGGGATCATCGAGCTGGCGAGAAACGCCCTCGGGAATCGCGACGAGCGGTACCTCCGTGTGTTCAAGCTCCGCGGCAGCTCCTATCGGCAGGGGTCTCATGCCTTCGACATCACGGATGAGGGTTTACAGGTATATCCGCGCCTCGTCAGCCCAATCGAGGCGGCCTCCTACAAGCGAGACGCAGGCCGTGCTCCTTCGGGCGTGCCCGGGCTCGATCCCATGCTCAAGGGCGGCTTCTCTACCGGAAGCGCCACGCTCCTCGCCGGTCCCACGGGGTCCGGAAAGACGACGATGGGAATTCAGTTCGTCATCGAGGGGCTGCGCCGGGGCGAGCGCTGCCTTCTGGTCAACTTCCAGGAGAACCCCACGCAGCTCGCGCACCAGTTGGAGCAGATCGGCGGGAAGCTGGACGACGACGCCCGCGGTCGATTGGAGCTCCAATATTATTCGGCGGTCGAGCTGTCCATCGACAGGATCGTCGTCAGTATCTTCCGAGCCATGCGCCGGAACCCCATCCGCCGCGTGGTCATCGACGCGCTCGGAGACCTGGCCACAGCCGCCGGCGATCCCACGCGCATGCACGGTTACCTCTACGCGATGGTGCAGCATTTCGCGGTCATGGGGGTAAGCAGCATGCTCACGCTCGAGACGGATCCACCCGCCATGGCGATCGACGAGACCCACGGCCGGCTGAGCCATATGACCGACAACATCGTCTTCCTCGAGCTCCAGGCGCGCAACGGGATCGTGGCGAGGGCGCTCCGCATCGCGAAAGCGCGGGGTATCGCCCACGATCTTCAGCCGCGCGAGATGAAGATCGGCGACGGGGGGCTGCGCATCGTCAAGGCGCGCAAGTGAAAGAGGTCATTCGAGCCGAAGAGCCCCGGTTCCAGCAGATCCGGAAGCTGACGGAGGTGAGCCGCGCGCTCACGTACGCGGCGACCCTCGACGAGGTGTTTTTGCTTACGGTCGCCCGAGCCGCCGATCTGCTCGAGGCGAAGACGGCGCTCCTCATGGTCACGGACGACGAGGGACTCCTGTCGTTGCGCTCGTCCGTCGGCATCGACGCCAAGCGGGTCGAGGGCTTTCGCGAGCCGCTGAGCGAGGCGCTGATCCGGCGCCTCGCGGACCTGCTCGGCGCCCCGACCGAGAGCTTCCTCGGGGTTCCGCTCGTCGTGGCCGGAGCGATCAAAGGGATTCTCATCGTGATCCGGCCGACCCCTTCGACCGGCACGGAGCAGGACGAATGGGTCTTGTCGGCGCTCGCGGACCAGGCCGCCGCCGCCCTCGAGAAGACGCGCCTCGACGAGATCGGCGAGTTCCGCGAGCAGCTCATCGGGATCGTCGGTCACGACCTCCGCAACCCACTGAGCACGATCCTCCTGGCAGCTCACGTCCTGCTCCAACGCGAAGGGCTCGGCGAGAAGGATACCGAGGTGGCGAGGAGAATCGCGCGGAGCGCGCATCTGGCGGTGGGTCTCATCGATCAATTGCTCGATCTGACCCGGAGCCGGCTGGGCGGCGGCATTCCGATCCACCCCAAACGCCTCGATATGCACGAGGTCTGCCGGCAGCTGGTGGAAGAGACCGAGCTTGCGCATTCGGAGCGGCCGCTGCGCGTGGACTTCAACGGCGACCTGATCGGGATGTGGGACCGCGACCGGATATACCAGCTGCTAGCCAATCTCGTCGGCAACGCCGTCCAGCACGGCGAGCCACGATCGCCGATCGATCTGCGGATCAACGGCGGGAAGACCGAAGTCGCCATCGAGGTCGCCAATCGCGGCGAGCCCATTCCGGCGGCGACACTGCCATACATTTTCGATGCGTTCCGGAAGGGCAGGTCGAGATTGCCGTCCAGAACTGAAGGGCTCGGCCTCGGGCTCTTCATCGCACAGCAGATTGCCCGCTCCCACGGCGGCTCCATCACCGCCACCTCCTCGGAGAGCGATGGGACGATGTTCCGCGTTCGCCTGCCCCGCGAAGCCGCGATGCCCGCCGCCTGACGAGGCGCGCCTGCGCTCAGGGAGTCACGTTCCGCCGGAAGCCTTCAGGCAGCGCTCGAGCAGACGAGCGCCCCCGATTCGTTCCGCATGAGCGGCAAAGCCGCTGGTGGGGCCGCGCCACCGAAGCTCGTCC
>JBGPHU010000079.1:0-13088 GCA_041484545.1 Candidatus Eiseniibacteriota bacterium
AGCGCTTCCCGGCCATCATCGTGTTCGATCCGCACAGCCCGCGATACAAGCTGTACAAAGGCATGCGGTTCTTCCCGCCCGATCTCTCCTACCACATCGTCGCGGCGCTCACGCCCAATCCGAAGCCCGACACGATCATCATCCTCTCCACTCGCGGCAATCAAAGGCGCGCCATCCGGGTGGGCTGGTTCGATTTCAATGTGAAGGGCTCCCCATGCCGTCTCGAGGCCACGCGCCTGCTCGAGCCTGGTGTGGGCGAGAAAGAGTTCGGGCTGTTCTTCACCGACGCCACGACGGGCAGGGAGAGTTATGGCGTGGGGCGCTACCTCGACGCCGAATCGCGGCCCGACGGCCGCTACGTGCTCGACTTCAACAAATGCTACAACCCGGCGTGCGCCTATTCGGAGCACTACAACTGCCCCATCCCGCCGCGGGCGAATCGGCTCAAGGTGGCGATACGCGCGGGCGAGATGGACGCGCACTACATGCACTGAGCGGATCCGAGGGGCGAATCTCCATCCCTGCTGCGCCCGGTTCGACCGCGTGCTACGTTCGGACCATGGGGGACCTGCCAACGGTCGAGTACGCTCTACCCATGCGCTTTCCCGCTGAGCCCTTCCGTATCAAAGTCGTGGAGCCGCTCCGCTACGTCTCCAAGGAAGAGCGCACGCTCCTTCTGGAGCGCGCGGGCCTCAATATCTTCGGGGTGCCCGCCGACTCGATCTACATCGATCTCCTCACCGATTCGGGCACATCGGCCATGAGCGACGCCCAGTGGGCGGGTCTCATGCTCGGAGACGAGTCCTATGCGGGCAGCAAGAACTTCTATCGAGTCGAGCGAACCGTGCAGGAAATCACCGGGTACAAGCACGTCATCCCGACCCACCAGGGCCGCATGGCCGAGCACCTCCTCTTCTCCTCGGTGCTGAAACCCGGCCAGATCGTTCCGAACAACAGTCACTTCGACACGACGCGGGCGAACGTGGAGGCTCAAGGCGCCGAGGCGCTCGACCTCGTCATCGCGGAGGGGCTGGACCCGACGGCCGAGCATCCCTTCAAGGGGAACATGGACCTCGTTCGCCTCGAGTCGCTCCTCTCCGGACGGGGAAGGGGCAAAGTGCCCCTCGTGATGCTCACGATCACGAACAACTCGGGGGGCGGACAGCCGGTCTCGCTCGCCAACGCCCGAGCCGTGCGCGAGATCTGCGACCGCTACGGTGTCCCGCTCTTCTTCGATGCCTGTCGCTTCGCCGAGAACGCCTATCTGATCAAGGAGCGCGAGCCGGGCTGCGCCGGGAAATCGGTGCGGGAGATCGCGCGCGAGGTGTTCGACTGCGCGGTGGGCTGCACCATGAGCGCCAAGAAGGACGGGCTCGTCAACATCGGCGGGTTCCTGGCGTTTCAGGCGGACGCGCTGGAGCAGACCGTGGTGAATCTACTCCTCAGGGTGGAGGGGTTCCCGACCTACGGCGGTCTCGCCGGCCGCGACCTCGAAGGAATGGCGCGAGGGCTCGTCGAGGTCCTGGATGAAGACTACCTCGCGTTCCGGGTCAACCAGGTCCGCGGGCTCGGCCAGATGCTCATACAAGAGGGAGTGCCTATCGTGAGGCCCGTGGGAGGCCACGCGGTGTACATCGACGCGCGGGGCTTCTTCCCCCACATCCCTCAATCGCAGTTCCCGGGACAGACACTCGTCGCGGCGCTCTACCGGGATTACGGAATCCGGGCCGTCGAGGTGGGCAGCCTGATGTTCGGCCACAAGGACCCTGAGACCGGAGCGGACGTGTATCCCAAGCTGGATCTGGTCCGGCTGGCCGTGCCGCGCCGCGTCTACACATACGAGCACATGCGTTACGTCGCGCAGTCGGTGATCGAGCTTCACGGGCGCCGGGAGTCCCTGCGGGGCCTCCGGCTGACGTACGAGGCTCCCGTCCTGCGCCACTTCACCGCCCGCCTTGCCGAAATCGAGCCGGAGCGGGCGAGCGTCTGAACGGGATCGGGCCCGCCCCGCGGCGGCACCTCTACTTCTTCCAGAGAATGGCGTGCCCCGGGCACTCGGCCATCTGCTTCTTGAGCGCCGGGAGCTTCGATTCATCCAGCTCCGTGTTGTAGACCTCGGCGACCTCCTCGTCCTCGACCTTCCGGAACGCCATCGGCAGCGCCTTGATGCAGTCGCCGCATTCGGTGCACAGATCGGCCTCGACGAAGAATGGCGGAACGTCTCCCATCAACCCTCCTAGGTGCTACCAAGGTATGCCTATGCCGGGGTCTGGATACCTGAGACTATGACCGAGAGATTATATACGAAACCTGCCTTCTTCTTGGCGTATGGGTGAGAAGAGACGAGACGAGAATCGAGCGCGAGCGCGCGGAGTGTTTCCATGTTCCAATCGGTTCGGCACCAACCGGTTGCTGAGCAGGGCCTACCGACCGACGGAATCACCCGCAGGCGTTTTCTAGTCTCCCTCGGACTCCTAGCTGGCGGCGGAATCGCCGGATCGCTCCTTCGTTTCAGCCCGGCGCGCCGCGGGACTCTCGAGATCGCCCGACCCGCGCTCGGCACCTGGGTCCGAATTTCGATCCGGGACCCAGACCCCTCCCGCTCGCATCGCTCGATCGAGCGTGCGTTCGCAGCCATCCGATTGGTAGATAACGAGATGAGCATCCATCGCGCGGACAGTCAGTTGAGTAGCGCTAACGCCGCCGCCGGCCGTAATGCCGTGCCGGTCAGCCCGGCGGTCGCCACCGTGGTGGCCATGGCCGCGGGCGCCGCGCGCCGGTCGGAAGGCATCTACGATCCGACGATTCTTCCCCTCATGCGGCTCTACGGATTCTACGGCTCGCCACGCGACCACTATCCCTCGGACCGGGAGATCGGCGACACGCTCGACACCATCGGTTGGCGCCATGTCGTCCTCGACTCCGGGGCGGGGACGCTGGGCCTCGACCGCCCGGGAACGGCGCTGGACCTCGGGTCGATCGGGAAAGGATGGGCCCTGGATCGCGCGGTGGATGCGCTTCGGGCGGAGGGGGTCTCTGTCGCGCTCGTGGACGTGGGCGGAAACGTCTACGGACTGGGGACCCCTGACGAGGAACCCGAAGGCTGGCCGGTCGCCGTGCTCCACCCGGTCACCGGTCGGGTGGACCACGTGTTCCGCCTGCGCGATTCGGCCGTGGCCACGAGCGGAAATACCGAGCAGTTCCATGCGCTCGCCGGAATCCGCGTGGGGCACCTCTTCGACGCGCGGCGCGGCCGCCCCTCGAATGGCCATCTGAGCGCCAGTGTCCAGGCGCGCACCGGGGTCGAATCCGACTATCTCTCCACGACGGCTTTTCTGCTGGGTCCGGATCGCTTTCGAGGATGGCAGGAAGTCCTCAGCACGCACTTTGTCGGGTAGCGTCATGGCCTCCATACCCCTGCGGACATTCCACCACGGCGGGACCCACCCTCCGAAGAGCAAGGAACACACGGCGGAGCGCCCCATCGAACCGATCCAGCCTTCTCCGCTCGAGGTCTGGCTTCCTCTGCAACAGCACATCGGGCCCCCGGCGACACCGCTCGTGAAGAAGGGGGATCGCGTGGTTCGCGGGCAGCGAATCGCCGAGGGAGAAGCCGGGGGCGTTCCGATCCACGCCACCATCACCGGCAAGGTGAAGCCGATCGACAAGCGCCCGCATCCGACGCTGATCACGACAGAATCGATCGTGATCGCCCGCACCGAAGACTCGGAGGAGCTGGAATTTCCGGAGGATCCTGGATGGCGATCGATCTCTTCCGAGGAGGCGCTCGCGCGGATCCGGGAAGCGGGCATCGTGGGCTTGGGGGGCGCCGCCTATCCGACGCACCGGAAGCTCACGCTGCCCGAGGGCGTCCGGGTGGACATCCTCCTCGTGAACGGGGCGGAATGCGAACCTTACCTCACGTCCGACTACCGGCTCATGCGGAGCGCCCCGCTGGAGATCGTGGAAGGGGCGCTCGCGATGGCCCGGATTCTGGGCATCGACCGGGTGTCGATCGGGATCGAGATCGACAAGGCCGCCGCGTTCGAGGGCCTGCGCGGCGCGGCCGCGGAGGCGTCCCGGAACGGAGCGAGCGTGGAGGTCGTCCCGTGCGAGGTGCGGTATCCGCAGGGAGCGGAGCGCCAGCTGGTGACCGCTCTCACGGGACGGGTCGTCCCGCCGCGCGCGCTTCCTTCGGCCGTTGGCGTGCTCGTGCAGAACGTCGCGACCGCCGCGGCAGTTCATGACGCGGTCCGGTACCGGAAGCCTCTCCTGGATCGGGTCGTCACCGTGAGCGGGGACGGTATCCTAGACCCCAAGAACGTGCTCGCGCCGATCGGAACCCTGCTGGCGCATCTGGTCTCCTTCTGCGGCGGCATCCGGCCGGACGCCACGCGGATCATCGCCGGAGGACCCATGATGGGCCGCGCGCTCCCGAGGCTCGACCTTCCCCTCACGAAGAGCATGAACGGGCTGCTAATCCTACGCGGCAGGGGTCCGTTCGAGCGGGGTTTCATGGCCTGCATCCAGTGCGGGCGCTGTGTCGAGGCCTGCCCGCTGGGGCTCGAGCCCGATCAGGCGTCGATCCGGGTCGAAGCGGGCCGTCCACTCGAGACCGAGACCTTCGGCGCGCTCGACTGTTACGAATGCGGATGCTGCACCTACGTCTGTCCCTCGGAGCGCCCCCTCGTCCAGTTCATGCAGCTTGCCAAGTCGGCGCTTCGTCGCGCGGGCGACCTGAAGGCGCGCGGATGAGCCCCGAACGGCCGTTCGTCCTGGCGCCGGGGCCGCATCTGCACGCGGCGGAGACGACCGCACGCATCATGTGGTGGGTGAACGCGGCGCTCGCGCCGGCGGCGGTTTGGGGCGTCTTCGTATTCGGGTTTCCGGCCCTGGCCGTGATCGTCGCCACGGTGGCGGGGGCAGCGGCCGCCGAATGGCTCTCGAGCCGCGCCCTCAAGCTGAAGCCTTCGCTCGCGGACGGCAGCGCCGTGTGCACGGGACTCCTCCTTGCGCTCACGCTTCCGCCCCGGCTCTCCATGTGGATGGGGGCGATCGGGGGCATCTTCGCGATCCTGTTCGGGAAGATGATCTTCGGGGGGCTGGGCATGAATCTCTTCAACCCGGCACTGATCGGCCGCGCCTTCCTGATGGCTACGTTCCCGCTCCCGATGACCGCCGGATGGGCAGCTCCGCATCGCATCTTCGGGGGAAGCGCGGAGGCTGTGACGACGGCGACTCCGCTCGCTGCGTTGCGCGAGCAAGGGGTGGACGCCGCGATGCGCCTGGCGGGCGGGCCGGGAAGTCCGTGGGCCGGGCTTCTCCTCGGATTCCGCCCCGGATCGATCGGCGAGGTCTCCGTCGTGCTCCTCGCGCTGGGCGGGGCGACCCTGTTCCTGCGCGGAATCATCAAACCCACGATTCCGCTCAGCGTCTTCGCGGGTGTCGCGCTCACGACGGCCTTCAGCGGCACCCTCGGCCTGCATCTCCTGAGCGGAGGGCTCTGGCTGGGGGCTCTGTTCATGGCGACCGACTACGTCACCTCGCCCAACACTCGCGACGGGCAGATCGTCTTCGGGCTGACGATCGGCATGCTGACCGGGTTGATCCGTATCTTCGGCGGGTATCCGGAGGGGATCTGCTACGCGATTCTGATCGCGAACACGCTCGTGCCCGCGCTGAACACCTGGTTCCGCCCGGCGCGGGTCGCTCTGGCCGGAGCGCCGTCGTGAACGGCGGGCGCGCTGAGGTCGTCCGGATCGCGGCGTCCATGACCGTGGCCTGCGCGATCGGGGCGGCGCTTCTCGGCGGCGTGTACGTCGCGACGGACCGCTACCAGGAGGCCGCGCGGATCCGGTCCGAGCGGCGCGCCGTGAGCGGATTGCTGGCACTCGGCCCCGACGCTTCCGTGCTGGAGGTTCGCCAGCTTCTTTCCCCGGCGCGGCGGGAAGTCGTCTACCGGACGCAAGGCGCGGCGCGCGACTCCGAGATCGTCTTGACCTACGAGGGCCGGCTCGTCCGGCGCGGCGCGGTTCCCGTCAAGGACGTGGACCCGCTCTCACCCGCCGGACGGCTCTACATCGCCCGCCGAGACGGGGCGGGGGCGCCCATAGGATTTGTCGTCGAAGGAGAGGCCCGCGGCTACAAGAACCGGATTCGTTTTTTCGTCGGACTCGATCGCGAGTTCCGGGTCGCGGGCGTGGAGGTGCTCGAGCACGAGGAGGATCCCGGGCTCGGCGCGGAGGTCGCGACGCCCTGGTTCGAGGGCCAATTCGCCGGCCGGCCCTTGGCCGTCACGAACGCGCTGAGCGTGACGCGAGACCCGATGCCCGAAGACTGGCGCGCGGCGCTCCTGGACCGCGGCCGGATGAGCGCGTCCACCTGGAGCGATCGGTACCGGACGCTGCTGGATCGGGAGGCGGGAAAGCCGGTCATCTACGCCGTGACCGGGGCGACGATCTCGAGCCGCGCCCTGACGGAGGGGGTGCGGGACACGGTGAACCATTTCAGGCGGCGCTGGGAGCTTCTCGCGCCGTATCTCGGAGAC
Organism: Candidatus Eiseniibacteriota bacterium; assembly: GCA_041484545.1. GTDB lineage: Bacteria > Eisenbacteria > RBG-16-71-46 > SZUA-252 > SZUA-252 > WS-7. The sequence goes on from JBGPHU010000079.1 coordinate 6,548, forward strand.
CGCCCGTGAGCGCGTCGCGAGAATCGGCTCCCATCTCCTTCTCGGGCCGTCCGCCCAGCGCGAAGCAGCTCATCCTGAATGGAATCTTCGCGGAGAATCCCGTCTTCCGTCTCGCGCTCAGCCTCTGTCCGGCGGTCGCGGTCACGACGACCGTCGCGAACGGTCTGATGCTCGGGATCGCGGTCCTTCTCGTGCAGGTGCTGTCGAGCGTCACCGTGGCGCTCACGCGGCGGTGGATCCACCCGCGCGTTCGAATCCCGGTGTACACGATCATCATCGCCGTCTGGGTGAGCGCCATCGACATGATCCTCGCCGGGTTCGTTCCGGCTCTGTACGCCCAGATCGGACTCTACGTGAAGCTCATCGTCGCCTTCGCGATCATCATCTCGAGACTCGAGGTATTCGCCTCGCGGCAGCCAGTGGTTCCCACCTTCTTCGACGGCCTGGGAATGGGGCTGGGATTCCTGTTCGCGCTCGTGAGCATCGGAGCGTTCCGCGAGCTCCTGGGAAACGGATCGCTGCTCGGCCACCCGATCGCGCCGGGAAAGCCGCTGCTCTTCTTCGCGCTCCCGGCGGGCGGCTTTTTCTCGATCGCTCTCCTCATGGCCTTTTTCAACTTCGTGGAACGGCGCTACCAGGAAGTGCGCGCGAAGCAGAGCGGGGGGACGCCATGACGGTCCGGATCCTTCGCGCGGCCGCCGCGGCCATCCTCCTCTGCGGGCTCTCGGCGGGGGCCGCCTCGGCCTCGGAGCGGGGGGTGGTGCGCGGCGCCCGCGTCCTCGGCCCGGATCGAGTCCGGATCGATCTCGCCCGCCCGGTCGAAAACTTGACCCCCGGGAATTTCTGGCTCGCCGACGCGCGCTCCCCGGACGTGGGAATCGAGATCCGGGAGGTCACGCCGGTCTCGCGGACGCGGCTCGTGCTCCGCGCGGCGCAGCGCCTCGACCCGGCACAGTCCTATCAGCTCCGGATCCTCGACCCGCCGGAGGAACGGGACGTCAAGCCTTCACCGTGGGCGGTGTTCTTCACCATCGTCCTGTCCTCGGCGCTCATCAATAATTTCGTCTTCACGCGATATCTGGGACTCTGCATCTTCTTCGGGGTCTCGAAGCGGCGCGACACGGCGATCGGGATGGGGTTGACCTTTCTCTTCGTGATGATCGTCACCGCGATGGTTTCGTGGGCTCTCTATACGTGGGTGATGAGCCCGCTCCACCTCCGCTTCCTGGAGGTGCTGGTGTTCATCGGAGTGATCGCGTCACTGGTTCAGGGCCTCGACACGATTCTCAAGAAGACCCACCGCGCGCTCCATCAGAAGTTCGGGATCTATCTCATGCTGATCACGACCAATTGCATCATCCTCGCGGTTCCGCTCCTGAACGCGGCGGGCCGTGCCGGCCCCGCGGACGCGCTCGCGCTGGCCGTCGGATCGGGCGTGGGGTTCGCTCTGGCGCTCTTCCTCATGTCGTGCGCGCGTGAGCGCGTGGAGCTGGCGCGCGTGCCGGCGAGCTTTCAGGGGCTTCCGATCGCGTTCGCGCTCGCGGGGTTGTTCGCGCTCGCGTTCATGGGCTTTTCGGGCCTCAACTTCCTTCGGTAGGCGGGGCTATGGACCATTCGGCATGGAGCATCGCGCTGTGGGGGCTTGCGCTTTTCACCCTGTTCGGGCTCTTTTTCGGCTTCACCCTGGCGGCGATCGCGATGCGCTTCCAGGTGCCCGTGAACCCCCTGGTGGAGCGGATCCGCTCGTACCTTCCCTCGGCGAATTGCGGCGCCTGCGGGTTCGCGGGGTGCCAGGTCTATGCGGAAGCGGTGGCCGAACGTCCCGACGTGCCTCCGAACCTCTGCGCTCCTGGACGCGGCACGGTCGCGCGCGTGCTCGCGGAGCTCACCGGGAAGGACGTCGGCAAGGTCCTCGACCGCGTCGTGGTGATGCGCTGCACCGGAACGAGCGCCTGGGCCCGCGAGGAGGCGCAATACGCCGGGATCGAGACGTGCTCCGCGGCGTCGCTCGTCTTTGGCGGCCCCAAAGCCTGCAAGAACGGTTGTCTCGGCCTGGGGGATTGCGTCCGCGCGTGCCCATTCGACGCGCTTCGCATCGGGAGCGAAGGGATCGCGGTGGTGGATCCGCAGAAGTGCACCGGATGCGCGCTGTGCGTTCCAGCCTGCCCGAAGGAGCTGTTCGAGCTCTACCCGCGGGTGCATCGGATCGAGCTTTCCTGCGTGGCGAAAGAGAAACAGTCGGTCGTGCGGGCGAGCTGCATGGTGGGCTGCACGCTCTGTCGGAAGTGCGTGGCGAAGTGTCCGGCCGAGGCGATCACATGGGACGGACGGACCATACTCATCAATCATGAAACATGTATCCAATATGGCTCCGGTTGCGGTGAGGCCTGCGTGGACATTTGCCCAAGCTTCATCCTTCACCGCGTGGGCCAGACACCCCGCCCCGAGCCGCCGGAGGCCGCGGGGACCGAGGTCCTGACATGAGCGCTACACGACACGCGTTACGAGAAGTGCCTGCGGCCGACCGCCCGCCCACCGCGAGTCCATCCCTCGTGATCGCCCTCGTCGGAAGCGGCGGCGACGGGATCGCGCTCCTGGGGGATCTCCTGCTCCGGATGGCGGCGCGGCAGGGTCTCTATGGAATGATGGTCCAGTCCTATGGACCTCAGATCCGCGGAGGCGAGTCGGCGGTGATCCTGCGCGTGGCGCACGAGGAAGTCAGCTACGAGGGGGACCGGACCGACGTCTTCCTCTGCTTCCGTCTCGCGGATCTCAAGCGCTTCCAGGGCGCGGTGCGCCTGCACCCGGGAAGCGTGGTCCTGCTCGAGGAGTCCGACGCGGGGGAACTTCCCGGCTGGATCGGAGCCTCCGACCGCGAACCCTACCGGTATCCGTTCGCGAAGCTCGAGAACGGGATCGAGGTCTCAGGTGACCCGAAGAACATGCTCGCCCTGGCGATCCTGTGCCGTGTGCTCGGCTGGCCCGCGGCCCTCGCTCGCGAAACGCTGGGGCATCGCCTCGGTCATCGGCCGGAGGCGCTGACTCGAAACCTCGCGGCCTTCGACCGCGCGCTCGCGGGACCGGAGCCGCCTTCGATGCCGATTCAGGCGGGGAAGGCGAAAGGGCTCTTGCTGGAAAGCGGAAACGAGGCGGTCGCTCGGGGGGCCGCTGCCGCGGGGCTCCGCTTCTTCGCGGGATATCCCATCACCCCGTCCTCCGAGATCATGGAGACGCTGATCGAGGAGCTGCCGGCCCAGGGCGGCGTCGTGGTTCAGGCCGAGGACGAGATCGCGGCGCTCGGAATGGTCCTGGGCGCGAGCTTCGGCGGCGTGCCGTCCATGACGGCCACGAGCGGACCAGGTCTCTCGCTCATGACCGAGATGGTGGGCCTTTCGAGCATGGCCGAGCTTCCGGCGGTGATCGTGGATTGCCAGCGCGCGGGTCCGGCGACCGGAATGCCCTCGCGCACCGAGCAATCCGATCTCAACCACGCGATCTATGCGGGGCACGGAGATCTCCCGCGCGCGGTGCTCGGAATCTTCGACGTCGTCCACGCCCGCGAGGCGATGTACAAGGCCATCCATATCTCCGAGCGGTATCAGCTGCCCGTGTTCGTGCTGTCGGATGCCTACATCGCGCAGCGCAGGCAAATTCGAGGGCCGCTGCAAGCCCCGCCCGGCATGCCGCAGAGGATGGTATGGTCGGCGGGGATGGGTCCTGCCCGTTTCGAGCTGTCGGGGGAACACGGTGTGGGGCCGTTCCGCGTTCCGGGCAGTCCGGAAGGGACCTACCTCGCCGCCGGAATCGAGCATACGCAGGAGGGCTATCCCACGGCCGACGGCGCCATCCACCAGGAGATGAACCAAAAACGCTTCAGGAAGCTCGAGGGGATCGCCCTCGAGACCAAGGATTGGTACCGCGCTTTTGGCCGGCCCAACGCGCGGACCGGAATCATCGCGTGGGGAAGCCAGTATGGGCTGCTCCGGGAGTGGGTGGAACGGAACCCAGACGGACGCGTGTTCATGCCCGAGATCCTGCATCCGTTTCCGATCGCGGCGCTGGAAGCGTGGCGCCGGGGTCTCAACGCGACCTTCGTGGTCGAGTTGAGCTTCCAGGGACAGCTCCACCGTTACCTTTCGGGCCTGACGGACATGAGCGGCGCGCGTTCCGTGGCTCGAAGCGGGGGGATGCCCATGAACTCCAGCGAGCTCGAAGGACTCCTCGAGGAGGCGACGCGATGAAAGCGAAAGACTACCGTTCCCCGCTCGAGCCGGTGTGGTGCACGGGATGCGGCGATTTCGGCGTCTTGAAAGGACTGACCCAGGCGCTCGCCGACCTCGAGATTCCTCCCGAGAGGCTGGCGGTGATCTCCGGAATCGGATGCTCCAGCCGGCTCCCGGGCTACACGCGCTCGTACGCGTTCAACACGCTCCACGGGCGGGCACTCCCGATCGCGGCCGGGCTCAAGCTCTCGCGCCCGGAGATCACCACGGTCATCGTGGGAGGGGACGGCGACGGGTTCAGCATCGGGCTCGGGCACCTGCCCCACGCCGTGCGCCGCAACGTGGACCTCACCTACGCGGTGCTCGACAATGGGATCTACGGGTTGACGAAGGGCCAGTCGTCACCGACGACCGAAATCGAGTTCAAGCGCACCCGCGGTCTCGCGGGCCCGGACGAGCGCCCCCTGAACCCGGTGCTTCTGGTGCTCAGCTCCGGATGCGGCTTCGTGGCCCGAACGCACGCCGGAAACCTTCCGCACGTTCGCGAGATGCTCCGGGAGGCCATCCGGTATCCCGGCTTCTCCTTCGTGCACGTGCTGGCCGGATGCGTGACCTACCAGACCCCGAGCTACGCCCAGGAGATCTATCAGCGCTGCACGCTCCTGCCCCCCGAGCACGACCGGACGAATCTCGGCGCGGCGATGGAGGCGGCGCGAGGGGATCGCTTCCAGCTCGGCGTCCTCTACCGCCAGGACCCGGAGGTGACTCCCGAAGGGACGGTGGAAGAATCCGTTGCCGGCGTCTGGCAGCCTCGCCTCGCGGGCGTCTCGGAGGACACGGCGCACGAAGAGTGACGCCCCATCCACCCGAAGCCACCATGCCGATCCCCACTCCCCTCCACGAGCCCCACAAGATCAAGACCGTCCGGCTCGTCTCGTTTCCGACGCTGGAGGAGCGCAAGCGGCACTTAGCCGGGGCGCACTTCAACGTGTTCAACCTCACCCCGTCGCAGATCAATTTCGACATGACGTCCCACGGGACGAGCGCGATGAGCCAGGAACAGATCGCCGGCCAGCTCGTCGGAGACGAGGCGTACGCGGGGGCCAGGAATTTCGACAACCTGTGCCGGGCGGTGCGCGACCGTCTCGGGCACACCTACGTTTGCCCGACCCACAATCTGCTCGGGTGCATCAAGCTCGTCGTCTCGACCCTCGTTCCATCGGGCTCGGGTGTGGCGAGCAACGCCGGCGGGCTCGCCGACACCCTGACGCCCCGCGCGATCCCGGTGCACAGCGTGCGAACCGGCACCGACCCGATCTTCACCGGGAATACGGATCTGGGCCGTCTGGACGCCCTGCTCGCCGGGGAGCCGATCTCCCTTCTATGGCTCCAGGCCTTCGCGGACGGCATGCATCCGGTGAGCCTCGCGAATCTCCAGGCCGTGCGCGCCGCGGCCGATCGCCGGGGAATCCGGCTAGCGCTCGACGGGTCCCGCGTGATCGAGAACGCGTGGTACATCCAGCGTCACGAGTCCGGACAGTCCGATCGGTCGATCTCGGACATCGTGAAGCAGATCGTCAAGACGGCTCACGTGCTCGCGCTGGACGGGGCCCAGGATCCCAAGTCCACGACCGGCGGCGTGCTCACGACGGACAACCCGGCGGATCACGAGAAGTTCATCAACGACGTGGTCCTCTATGAAGGCCTCCACACCTATGGAGGCATGTCCGGGCGCACGATGGAGGTTCTGGCCCGTGGAATCGACGAGATGTGCGACGAAGCGGAAGTTCAGTGGGTCATGCGCGTCACCGAGCAATTCACGGAGAGCCTGAGGGCGTGCCGAGTCCCGCTCGAGCGCGGATGCGACGGCGCCTACCTCGAGGCGGACCGTTTTCTGCCCCAGGGCACCCAGCACGCGGCGCATGCCCTGGCGGCCGCGCTCTACATGACCTCCGGCGTCCGGGCGGTCGTGCCCGGCCTCGTCGGGAGCCGTTACCTTCCGGTTCAGATTCCGCGTCTCGCCATGACCACCTGGCAGCTCGGACAGGTGGTCGAAGCCATCGCGAACGTCCACAGGCAGCGCGGACGGGTGGCGCCGCTGGAGCTCCAGGAAGGGGGCCGGTGGAACGATCAGCTCCGCTTCCGGTCCGTCTTCGCCAGCCTCGAGCCCTACGACTTCGACTGCTACCCGTTCGTGATCCACACCGTCGAGCGGATCCCAGAGACGTCGCGGGAGCAGCGCGAGCGGGCGATCCGGGAGGCGGGGTACAACACGTTCCTCCTGCGCTCGGCCGACGTGACCATCGACCTGCTCACCG
>JBGPHU010000080.1:0-12963 GCA_041484545.1 Candidatus Eiseniibacteriota bacterium
CCGTCGATGAAGGCGCCCGCGGTCGTGAGCTTCGTCCACTGCGCTGCGGTGTGGGCCAGCCCCGTGGCGGGGAGGCCGATCGTCTGGGTGTAGTAGAGGAACCCGCCTCGATAGGACGGAGCCGCGCGCACCTGTGAGTCCTGGGTCTCGATGAGACAAGGCGGCGAGCACGTGCTCGCTCCGGCGTTCGGCGCGCTCTGGGGCAGGATCTGCGCGCTCGGCTGCACCCATCCACCGCCCGGCCGCGTCAGGGTTCCGCCCACCGTGTAGACGGGCGCCGCCGCGGGGCCGCTGATCGTGTCGAGCGAGTAGGTGCCGCTGCCGCTGCTCAGGTGCGTGATCACGAACAGCGTGTCCTCGGTCGCCGAGTACGTGACGCACGGAGCGCTGCAGAAATGGCTGTTGGCCCCCATGGTGAAGAGGGTTCCCGTGCCCACGCCGCTCCGGGCCTGCCCGTAGTCCAGCACCAGATTGATGCCGCGCTGGAAGGAGCCTGCCACGCTGTAGCGGTTGATGGAAACCGAGATCCAGTTCTTGTTGAACCCGACGATGGGGAAATCGATGGTGGCGCCGATCGCGAACCGATAGAGGAACCAGTTGCCGCTGGGATCGCTGGTCTGCGACACGCCGACCAGGATGTCGCCGGCGCCCGTGCTGACCGTCTGCATCTCCACGATCCATCGATTGTTGTAGGGGTCGTAGAGGGTGCGCGGATCGGTGAGACCGTTCAGCGCGGTTTCGCCGGAGGGCGCCCAGAAGGTCGCGGTCCCCACCGTGCTGACCACGGAGCCATCGGCCTTGTTGAAGATGCGGTAGTTGTTGTTGAGTCCCGACATGATCTTGGCCGGACCCACGGCTCCGTCGACGTCGGGGGGAATGATGATGTAGCTGGAATCGACCATCGCGATGTCGTCGAGGCCCATGAAGCTGAGGTTCGGCGAGGGCGAGACAACCTGCGCGGCCGAAGGCGCCTGGACGGCCCCGGGCGCCTGAGTCGAGAGCGGCTCGAGAGGCTCCTCGACCTCCGGGAAGACAAGGGCGCGGGCCTCGCCGTGCGGCGGGCCGTTCTTTTCTTGTTGCCGGGCCAGCTCGCCGAAATTCACGACCGCCTGGCTGGCGGCATCGATGCGCCTGGCGTTCCGCACTCGCCCGCTTACCGGCGGAGCGACCCGCACGCGCGGCTGGGGGGCATCCGCCCGGGACGGCCGGGGAATCGCGAGGGGAACGGCAGCGAGCGACGCCGCGAGCGCGAATGCGGTAAGACGGATGGAAGGTCGAGTCAGCGAGAACACCAAGACCCCGCGTCTCAACTGTTGTAGGGATGGTTTTGGGACGGGAAATGGAACTACGAAGGTATCATTATAGCCCTTTCCCGAGCGAAAATCAACCGATCCTGGAGCGTTTTCGCGGCGGGAGCGCCTTCATCGGGCGATCACGACCTTCACGGCCGGACTCGGCGGCCCGTCCTCGGCGCGAACGAGGTAGATTCCCCTGCTGACGGGCCGACCGTCGGCGCGGCGGCCATCCCATGACGTCCTGCCTCCGGCCGGGACGACGGCGCGCCACCGCTTCACGAGACGGCCCGCTATGTCGTAGACCGCGAAGGTCCGCGCGAGGCTCCCCTGCCTTCCATCCGACGCGATCTCGACCGGAAGCGCTCCGACCGGGGAGACGAGCCGCAAGGACACGACCGGCGCTGGGGCCGCCGGGTTCTCGTCGGGTGGGACCACGCGCACGTCCGCCGAGCCGCGCACGATCTCCCCCGTCTTGAGCGACGCGCTCACCTCCAGGCGATCGGTTCCGGGCGCGAGCAGAGGCTGGACCGCGGCGCGCGCGAACCGAACCGCCAGGTCGGGAACACCGTCGCCGTCTAAGTCTCCCCGCGAGAACATCGCCTCGTCGGCGAGCACCGTGCCATTGAGTCTCGCCGTGGAAGGATCGATATCCGAAACGGAGAAATTCGAGAGATCCGGCTCGATCACCGCCGTGAGCCATGCGCCAAGGCACCCCGCGTTGATGGATGACGGGACGAACGTCACGTGGGCGGCTTTGACCGGGGGCCACTCGAAGCGGAACACGCGATAGGTGGCGATGCCCGGATCGAAGGTCAGCTCGGAAACGATCGAGCCGTCCGGTGCGACCTCCGTCATGGTCGGCGTCGTCGCACCCCAGCCGATCAGCGTGTTCCCATTCGCGAGGCGCTGGACATACCCGAACGCGAAGCCGAAAACGTCCGGATTGAGCCGGTACTGCCAGACGACCGTCGCGGTCTTCTGCGCTTCGTCGATCGCGTATTCCACCGCCCTCGAGAAATGCGGCAGGTGGAAGTTGCCGTTGTCGAACAGGGTCAGATGACCGTTCGGCAGTCTCCGAGCCGCGTGCTGGTGCGAGAAGGGGAGCGGATCGTTCGGGAACGTGAACTGGTTGTTCTTGCCTCCCAGCCTCCAGAGGATCTCGCCCGTGGCGCGGCTGATCTTGGTCACCTCATCCATGTGCCGGCAGGACAGGATGATGTTCCCGTCCGGATCGACGTCGATCGAGTTGCCGTGCACGTAATCGATCCCGCCCCCGAAGTTGATCCGTGCGACCGCGTCCGAGATCTTGAAGTGATCCCAGCTGCGCCACTGGAAAACCACGTTCTTCTGCTGATCCAGCTCCTGGATGATGAGGCCGATCACGACCGCGAACCCCGGACCCGGCTTGGACGGGTCGAGCTGCACCAGCTCCGGGTCGTAGCTCATCAGAACGGCGTGCCCGTTCGGAAGGAGGAGCAGATCGTGTCCGTCGGTGGAGTAGCCGTTCCCGCATCGGAAGCTGTCCACAACCGCGTAGAGAGCGTTCAGCGCATAGAAACACCCCGCGCCCGTGTCGAAATACGTGAGCCGGCCGTCGGGTTGCATCTTGAAATCGAGGGCCTGCGCGGCGAGCCTCCGCTGGAAGAGCGGGCGCCCGTCGTTCTCGAGGATCATGAGGTATGGAACCGTCGCGGTCCCCAGGAAGAAGTTGCTCAGGAAGAGCCGCCCTGGCGCGGTCGGGCCCAGCACCGAGGCCTGGATGCGCGGGAAATCCGGAGGCAGAGAATCGGACTGGGGCGGTGGCTGAAGAGGAAGCCAGCCCCCACCGCCGGGGCCGCTCCCGCCGCCGCTTCCGCCCGCGGCGTCGCCGGCGTCATCGGATTCCGCCACGGCCGGCGGATCGCGGAGGTTCTTTCGCTCCGGGCCGGCAATGGCGAAGCCGAATTCGGCCGGGAGCATGCTGCCTCGCGTGTCGGTCCTCAAACCCACGCCCATGCGGCAAATCACCTGCTCGCCGGGCAGAAACGGGGCGTCAGGCTGAAACGTCAGGGTCTGGCGGTCGTCGGAGAGCCACAGGCGCCCTTCATGGAGCCCGGAGAGATTGCCTCGAACTCTGAAAAGCTCGGACGCCACGGTGGAAGGATCCACGATGCCGCCCGGCCGGATGATGATGTTCCCTTCCGGGAGAACCTGGGTTGCCCCTGGAACGGGCGAGAGATAGTCGAAGCCGGGTGAGCTTACTGGTGGAGAAGGGTCACCTGGGGCGAGCGCGGGAGAGCCGCGAGCACAGGGCGCGGGCGCACCAGTCGCCGCGAGCAGCGCCATCGCGAGCATCCCTGTGATCCGGCCATCCATGATGCTTCCTGCCTCGTGGGTCCTTCCGGACCCGCCCTGCGCCGGGGCGCGCTACCAGAGATGCACGCGGCGATCCGGCGGAATGTAGTACCGGTCCTCGGGCTTGACGTTCGGGAACGCGGCGTACCATCCATCCACGTTGCGCACCACGCCGTTGACCCGATACTGCGGTGGACTGTGCGGGTTGGAGAGAAGGCGCTGGCGCGTGGTCTCGTCCTTCACCTTCGATCGCCAGCTCTGCGCGAACGCGAGATAGAAGCGTTGATCGCCCGTGTACCCGTCGAGCACGGGCGCCGGCTTCCCGGCGAGCGAAATGTGATACGCCTTGTTGGCGATCACCAGACCGGCCAAGTCCGCGATGTTCTCCCCCAGCGTGAGCCTCCCGTTGATGTGGGTGCCCGTGAGCGGCTCGTACTGATCGTATTGCCGCGCAAGCGCGCCGGTCCGAGCGTCGAAATTCTTCCGATCCGACTCGGTCCACCAGCTCCGGAGCACGCCGTAGCCGTCGTACTTGGAGCCCTGATCGTCGAACCCATGGCTGATCTCGTGTCCGATCACCGCTCCGATCCCGCCGTAGTTGACGGCATCGTCGGCCGCGGGGTCGAACTGCGGGGACTGCAAGATGCCGGCCGGGAATACGATCTCGTTGGCGCTCTCGTTGTAATAGGCGTTGACCGTCGGAGGAGTCATCCCCCACTCCGTCTTGTCGACGGGGTCGTCGATCCGCTTCACCTGGCGGTTCCACTCGAACGCCATCGCGTTCTTCAGGTCACCGAGGAGATCGTCCCGGCGGATCTGCAGCGCGGAGTAATCGAGCCAGTGGTCGGGGTACCCCACCTTCACCGTGAAGTGGTGCAGCTTCTCCGTCGCCTTCTTCCGCGTCGCCGGCGTCATCCACGATAGGGTCTTCAGATCCTCCTCGTAGGCGAGGAGCAGATTCTGCACGAGCGCCTGCACCTTGGCCTTGGACTCCGGGGGAAAGTAGCTCCGGACGTACAGCTTCCCCAGCGCCTCGCCCATCCGGCTGTCCAGCACGCGCGATCCGCGCGTCGCGCGATCGAGCTGCTTCGAACGGCCCTGCAGCGCCGTTCCGTAGAACGCGAAGTCGGCCTGGTCGAGCGCCCGCGGGAGATACGGCGCGAAGCCGTGCAGATAGCGGATCGTCAGATAATCGCGCAACACCGCCACGGGCGTGGCCGCGAAGATGTTCGCGATTGCGGGAAAAGCGGACTTCTCGGCCACGACGACCATGCGATCGCCACACGGCGACCGGAGGGGAATCCCGGCGGCGGCGAAGGTCGACTCCCATGGATAGCCCGGCGCGAACGCCTTCAGCTCGGAGAGCGACATCGGGTTGTACACCTTCTCGGCTTCGCGTCGGTCCGCCGCGGGCCACGAGGCCACGGCGATCTTGTTTTCCATCGCATAGACCGCGGCCGCCCTCGGTTCGGCGTCCTTTACCCCGGCGAACGAGAGCATCTGCGCGAGATACTTCTTGTACGCCTCGCGGGTCGCGGCAACCGCCGCGTCGTCGCGCAGGTAATAGTCGCGATCCGGAAGACCCAGCCCCGACTGGCCGAGTCGCACGACGTAGGCGTTGGGATTCTTGTCGTCCGCGGCGATGTCCATGCGGAACGGGCCGCCGAGCGGCAACTCGGGCGTGCCTATCTCGCGCGCGACGTCGTCGAGTGTCGCGAGGGAGGCGATCCGCGCGAGATCCGAGGCGTCGGGCTCAAACGCCTTGGCCTCGATCTGCGATTCGTCCGTGAACGCGTCGTAGAGGTCGCGGAGCTTCTGCTCCTCGGGGCTGAGATCGGCGCGGCTGTGCAGGTCGGCGATGACGGAGGCGAGTCTCTCTTCATTGATCTTGGTCAGCTCGAGGCCGACCCCGGCCGCAGGGCGGTCGGGGGGAATCTGGGCCGTCTTGAGCCAGCCGCCGTTCGCGAAGGCGTAGAAGTCCTCGCCGGGTTTCGCGGATGGATCGACGTAGCCGAGGTTCACACCCCACGGGGCCACCCCGGGCGACGCCGACACCGTTCCGGCGAAGAGGCTCGCGCAGACGAGGAGCAGGAGTCCTCGCGTCTGAATCATGCCGCAGAGCCTAGCACCAAGAAGGGGTGGTGGAAACAGGACGAGTCGTTGAGGGATTCCTGTCAAGGGTGGGGAGATCCGCACTCTGGACCCTGGGCGGACCAGCGTCCATTCCGGGTTACACTGCGATCGTGACCCCTGACTTAGACGAGACACGTTCCGCCGTCCTGGCCGCCACGGTGACGGCGGCCGCGAGCATCGCATTCCAGGTCGGCGCCAAGGCGACCCGGGACGCCCTCTTCCTCTCCAGTTTCGGGATCGCCGCGCTTCCCGCGATGGTGATGGCCACCGCGATCCTGGCGATCGGGTTCGCGTTCCTGTCCGCCCGGGCGCTCACGGCGTGGGGACCCGGCCGGGTCATCCCGATCGCTTTCGGAGCGAGCGCGGCGCTGCTCATGATCGAGTGGGCGATCTCGCTCTGGGCTGCTCGCGCGGCCGCGGTTCTCGTCTATCTTCACTGCGGCTGCCTGGGGGGTTTGCTGATCTCCGGCTTCTGGTCGCTCCTCAATGAGCGCTTCGATCCCCGCACCGCGAAGCACAACCTGGGGGCGATCTCAGCGTGGGGCACCGTCGGCGGCGCGCTCGGCGGCCTGATCGCGGCGCGCGTGGGACAGACGCTTCCCGTGACGGCCATGCTCCCCATCCTCGCCTCGTTCCATTTCATCTCCGCGATCGCCGTCGCGCGCCTGAAGCCTAGCCTGAACGCGATCCGGCGCCCGGCGTTCGAGCGGGATGCCGAGAGCATGGGAAGGAGCATGCAATCCGGCTTGCGCGCGATCTCGGGATCGGGCTACCTGCGCGGGCTGGTGGCACTCGTTCTCCTCGTGACGATCAGCGAGGTGTTTCTGGATCTCATGTTCAAGGGCCGCGCCGCCGCAGCTCTCGGAGAAGGAGGAAGACTGCTCCGGTTCTTCGCCGTGTTCTACACGGTCGTTTCGCTGTTCACGCTGCTGGTCCAGGCGCTCGGAAGCCGCTTCTCGCTTCTGAAGCTGGGACCGGCCGGGTCGGCCGCGATACTCCCGGCCGGGGTGGCCGCCGCGGCCACGGGCGCACTCGTCGTGCCGGGTCTTGCGACTGCCGCGCTGGCGCGCGGATCGGAGTCGGCCCTTTCGAACTCTCTCTACCGCGCCGGTTACGAAGTCCTCTTCACGCCGGTTTCCGCCCGCGAAAAGCGGGCGGTGAAGCCGTTGGCCGACGTGGGCGCGGCAAGGGTGGGCGATCTGATCGCGGGTGGGATCGCGCAGGGAGTGCTCCTGCTCTCCCTTGCGGCGGCGCCGTTCATCCTGACGGCGATGGCCCTCGCGGCGGCCGTGCTCGCGATCCTGGCCGCGATCCGCCTGCATGCCGGGTACGTCCGCACGCTCGAGCGGGCGCTCCGCTCGCGCGCGGTCGAGCTGGATCTCTCCGAGGTTCACGACTCGGTCACGCAATCGATCCTGCTCAAGACGATGGGGATCCCGAAGGTGAGCGGATACGTGCCGGGCTCCAAGGGGAGCGCGGCGGCCCAGCCGGGGCGAATCGACCCGCGGTCCCGCGATCCGGAGAGCGCGCGCCGGATGCTGGGCGAAGGCGCTCTCCCCGAGGCGCTCATTCCCGCCGCGATTCCCCTTCTGGGATGGGACGACGTGGCGCGCGACGCCATCGAGGCCCTGAGACGGGCGGGGCCGGCGTCTATCCAGCCTCTCGTCTCAGCGCTGCTCGATCCCCGCGAGGATTTCGCGATCCGGCGCAGGATCCCGCTCGTGCTCGCTACCTACCAGGACCCGCGCGCGGTGGAAGGGCTGGCGCGCGGCCTGGACGACCGCCGCTTCGAGGTGCGCTACCGCTGTGGGCGCGGGCTGAGCCGGCTCGTGGAACGCGACCCCTCGCTTCGCGTCGCGCCGTCCGTGGTGTACGGCGCGGTGTTGCGCGAAGTGGAAGCCGGCGCGGGCGTCTGGGAGGGCCGCCGCCTGCTCGATCGGTTCGACGATGAGGCGTGGTCGCCCGCCGTGGACGACGTCATCCGAGATCGCGCGCACCGGAGCCTCGAGCATGTCTTCACGCTGCTGGCGCTGGTCCTGCCCCGCCAGCCGCTTCAGATCGCGTTCCGCGGGCTGCACGTGAGCGATGCGCATCTCCGAGGCACCGCGCTCGAGTATCTGGAGAGCGCCCTGCCCCCCGAGATCCGAAGACCGCTCTGGCCCTATCTCGAGGACAGGCGGCCGAAGGGCGCGCGCGCCGCGCGGCCCACGGAAGAGGCGCTCGCGGAGCTGCTCCGGTCGAGCGACTCGATCGCGATCCATCTGCGCGAGCTCCGAGGAGCGGGAGAGGGCGATGCCCATACCTGACCGGATCGGCCCGCCGCCGGGCACGACCCCCGTGGAGACCGGCGCCTGGAGGAGCGTCCGTCCGCGGCGCGCCTTCCCCGACGATCTGCTGCGGGAGGCGTCCCGCCGGCTGGGGGTCCTCTCGCTGCTCGCCGCGGTCCTCTGGATCATCGGAGTGCTCCTGGGGCACCTCGCCGCCGGGGCCATGCACCCCGAAGATGCGCGGTGGCGCCACCTGGACCCGACGGACGGGATCGCGGGCGTGAGCGTGCTCCTGTCCGTGGCGCTCTATTTCTACGCGCGCCGGAGCGGCCGCCCTCCCCGATTCATCCTGGATCTCGGCCTCCTCTACATGGTGCTGACCTCGCTCGCCCTGGGTCTCATGTTCCACTGGGGGACGTGGCCAAAGGGCCACGCCATCATGCCGGAGATTTCCTGGATCGGGGCGGTCGTGCTGATGTTCGCCGCGATCGTGCCCAACTCGCCGGTCAAGACGCTGGTCGCCGCCTTCATCGCCGTTTCCATGAATCCCCTCTCGATGCTGATCGCGAGAGCCCGCGGGACCTGGGAATTCGGTCCGGCGAGCAACGTGCTCCTGATGCACTACCCGGACTACCTCCTGGTCGGCGTCGCCGTGGTGATCTCGCATGTGGTGACACGGCTGGGCCAGCAGGTCACGAAGGCGAGGGAGATGGGCAGCTACCAGCTGGGAGAGCTCCTGGGCCGCGGCGGCATGGGCGAAGTCTACAAGGCAACCCACCGCATGCTGGCGCGGCCGGCGGCCATCAAGCTGATCCGCCCCGAGATGATCGGCGCCGGTGAGGGGGCAGAGATCGCCGCTCGACGCTTCCGCCGTGAGGCCGAGGCCGCGGCCAACTTGAGATCGCCGCACACCGTCGAGCTCTACGATTTCGGGATCACCGCGGATGGAACGCTCTATTTCGTCATGGAGCTGCTGGAAGGGATGAATCTCGAATCCCTGGTACGGAGCAAGGGGCCGATGCCCGCCGCCCGGGTGATCCACGTTCTGAGGCAGGTCTGCGAATCGCTGGAGGAGGCGCACGCCGCGGGGCTGATCCACCGCGACATCAAGCCCGCCAACATCCACATGGGACGGCTGGGGCTCCGCCAGGACTTCGTCAAGGTGCTGGACTTCGGCCTAGTCAAGTCGACGGGGGACACGGGACCCGAGCACTCGCTCGCGACCGCCGAGGGCCTCACGCCCGGGACGCCGGCCTACATGGCGCCGGAGGCGGCCCTGGGCCATGCGCTCGATGGCCGCTCGGACCTCTACGCCCTGGGGTGCGTCGCCTATTATTTACTTACGGGACACCTCGTGTTCGAGGCGGCCAATGGGATGCAGGCGATTGCCCGACATCTTCGCGAAAAGCCGGTGCCGCCCTCCCAGCGCACCGAGCTTCCCGTGCCGGCCGAGCTGGAGCGGCTCGTGCTCGCCTGCCTCGAGAAGGATCCCGCCGACCGACCGCGGAGCGCGACGGATCTCGGACGCGATCTTGCCGCGGTTGCGGTGGAGCCGTGGAGCGAGAAGCAGGCTCTGGAGTGGTGGAGCGTCAACCGGCCGGCGTGACCGGCGCCTGGAGGACCTACGTCGCGGTGCTCGCCACCGGGGTCCCAAGCGTCTTCAGCATGCGGTGGTGGGAGCGGATGGCGTCGCGCAGCGTGTCGTGATGGTGGTACGGGACGCCGTGCTTCTCCGCGACCTCGCGGACGATCGGTCCCAGCGCGGGATAATGGATGCTGCAGACCTTCGGGAACAGGTGGTGCTCCACCTGGTGATTCAGCCCGCCCACGTACCAAGAGAGGAGCCGATTGGAGTTCGCGAAATTGGACGTCGTCTCCATCTGGTGGACCATCCACGCGCTATCCATCGTTCCGCTCTCGTCCGGCAGCGGATGATCCGTCTCCTCGACGATGTGCGCGAGCTGAAACACGATCCCAAGGACGATTCCCGCCGTGAGATGCATCGTGAGAAATCCGATGAGGAACTGCCACCAGGCCACCTTCACCACCAGGAACGGGATCAGGATCGTGTAGCTGTAGTAGATGAGCTTCGCCAGGAAGAGTGTGACGATCTCGGATCTCGGATGGCGCTTGCCAAGGAAAGGCCCGATATCCCGCTTGAGAAAGTACCGGTAATCCTTGACGAACACCCAGAAGAGCGTGGTGAGGCTGTAGGCGGCCACCGCGTACAGGTGCTGGAACCGGTGGAAGGGGCGAAGCTCCGCCTCGGGTGAGAGGCGAAGGAGCGGCGTAGCCTCGAGATCCTCATCCCACCCATGGATGTTCGGGTAGGTGTGGTGGATGATATTGTGCGTGATCTTCCACATATAGCCGTTGGCGCCCATCAGCTCGAAGCTGAAGCCGAGAACCCTGTTGACCCACGGACGGGTGGAATAGGCGCCGTGCAGGGCATCGTGCGCTATGCCGAACCCGATGCCGGCGACGCCGAGGCCCATGAGGGCGCAGAGGCCGAGCATCTGCCAGGGCGAGAATCGATTGCTGAGGATCATCGCGTACGAGCCGAAGGTGACGCCCAGCATGACGCCGGTCTTCACGATCATGGAGGCGTTGGCCCCCTGCGAGATCTTTCGACGCGAGAAATAATCCGCGACGCGCTCCTTGACCTCGGCGGCGAAGCGAGCGGTCGCGCTCGGTGCAAACGAAACCTTGGGCGTTTTCAGATTGGCGGTGGCGGTAGGCAAGGCGGCATCTTCTCCACGAGTTTGCCCGACTAATTCAGGCGAGAATCCACCTGCTTATCATGTGGAACGTCAATCCTAGGGTTTAGTTCACCGGAACCATCAGAGCGAAGTCATTCGACCCACGAATACCGTACTTATACGCAGTCGAGCAGTCTGACAATACTAGTTTTCATGGGCTCACCGCCATAAAAGGCTCCAAACGTGAGGAGACCGGATCCAAGACCGCTTCGTTGGTTCACGCCCGCGGTGGAAGTGGATCTTTGCGGCCACGCGACGCTGGCCGCGGCCCACGTCCTCTTCCGGCACCATTTCCCGAAACTCGACCTGGTCACGTTCACCACCAAAAGCGGAAACCTCGCCGTCACGCGGGATCGCGATCTTCTCTCGATGGACTTCCCGTCGCGGATTGAACGAGCGCGAGCGCGCGCCGGCAAGCTAGAATCGACGTTCGATGCCAGGCACACGCTTTACATCGCGGCGCATGGGCGCCGGCTCGACGGCCGGGGCGGCCGGGAAATCCAACGGAAGCGAGCCCCGGCTGATCGGCCTCGATGTCAGTCCGCTGCACGGCGAGCTCCTCGGCGTCGAGCGCCTCGAGGAGCGCGCGCGCGCGTTGGCGGCCGGATTCACGCTGTCACGGCAGCCCCGGCGCGGTCCCAACCGCCTGCTGCGCCGTCTCGCCGATAACGCTCAGGTCCTTCGCGACGCCTATCGCACGCTCGCCGGCGACGTCCGACGCGGCGAGGCGGTCGCGCCCGCCGCCGAGTGGCTGCTGGACAACTTCCATCTCGTGGAGGCCGAATTCCGCGAGATACGACACCACCTTCCACGACCCTACTACCGGGAGCTGCCCAAGCTCGCCACCCGCGATCGCGCCGGCGTGGCCCGCATCTACGCCATGGCCGAGGAACTGCTCCGGTACAGCGACGCGCGGCTGGACCCTCAGCGGCTGGTGCGGTTCATGAATGCCTACCAGAACGTGGCCCCGCTCACGATCGGGGAGATTTGGGCATGGCCCATCATGCTCAAGGTCGCCTTGATCGAGCACCTCCGCAGACTCTCCGAGGACCTGCTCGAGAGCCGATCGGGGCGCTTCGAAGCCGATCATCTGTTCGCGAGTTTCGAGACCGCGCGCGCGAGCAATCACCCGCCGGCCCTGCCGAAGGTCCTCCACGTCGCGTTCGTGGACGAGCTCCTCCAGCGCATGCGGGAGTACGGAGCCGGCGCGGCCGAGCTGCGAAAGCAGCTCGAGGAGCGGCTGGATGCCGCCGGGACCACGGTCGAGGACGCGGTCCGGGCCGAGCACCAGCGCCAGGCCATGGGCCACGTCTCCATGGGAAACTCCATCACCAGCCTCAGGCTCTGCGGCACCCTCGACTGGAACGGATACGTCGAGAACGCGAGCCTGATCGAGCAGATCCTGCGCCGGGACCCGTCCGGAATCTACGGACGGATGGATTTCACGAGCCGCGACCGGTACCGGCACGCGATCGAGGAGTTGGCGGAACCGACCGGCGAAGCCCAGGTGCGCGTCGCGCTGCGCGCCGTCGAGAGCGCCCGGCAGGCCGCGGAGCAGCAGGGGCTGGAGTCCCTCACGGCGCACGTCGGCTATCACCTGATCGCGCGCGGACGCCGCGAGCTCGAGATCGACGTGGCCTACCATCCCGTCTTCAGGCAGCGCATGCGCCGCACTCTTTTCGCTCACAGCACGCTCTTCTACCTGGGCTCGATCTCTCTGGTCACGGCGCTTGGCATTGCGCTCGCGACCGCCGTGGCCGGAGCGGGAGGCGCGCGCGGGTGGCAACTCTTCGGCGTGGTGGCCCTGATGCTGATCCCCGCCAGCGAGTTCGCCGTCGCGCTCATGCATCGCGTCGTCCATCGGATGGCCAGACCGCGCCTCCTGGCGCGGCTGGATTTCCGCGTCGGCGTGCCCGAGGTTGCGCGCACGATGGTGATCGTTCCCACCCTCATCTCCTCCGTCGAGGGAGCGAAGGAGATGGTGGCTCGGCTCGAGGTCCATGCGCTGGGAAACATGGACCCGCGGATCCACTTCGCGCTGCTCACCGATTTCCCGGACGCGGACACCGAGCACCGGCCGGGCGAGTCCGAGGTGCTGGCGACGGCGATCGCGGGCATCGAGGCGCTCAATGCGCGCTACGCACCCGGGACGGGCGACCGGTTCCATCTGTTCCA
>JBGPHU010000081.1:0-12957 GCA_041484545.1 Candidatus Eiseniibacteriota bacterium
ATCCGGCGCGCCACGGTCGCCGGCGTCACGAGCGCCGATGGTTCGTCCAGGAATCCTTGGTCGATCAGCCGCCGCGCGAGCGCGCCGTGCGGCACGCTGGTGGTGTTCGTCACGAGGCGCACCGGCAGGCGCTCGCGGATGGCGCGGACCGCCTCGGCGGTCCCCGGAATCGCCGGACCCAGGACCCCGTCGGTCAGGGTGCCGTCGATGTCCAGGCAGACGAGACGGATTTTCCGCGAAGCGCTCATTCCCTATCGGATTTTTCCCTGCCTCACGGCGTGGATGTAATCGGTATAGGCGGGCGTGAACCCCGCCGCGCGCAGATCGGCCGCGATCTGACCGCGGTGGTAGGCCGAGTGGAGCAGAACGTGGGTCAGGATGTCGCCCACCGAGCTTTCCCAGGGCTCCCCTTTCGAATTGGTGTAAACCGTGGGCTGGTCGAATGCAGCGGGGCGCATCCCGCGGATCAACTCCTGCCAGAGGGGGGGAAGCTTTCCCGCCTGGGCCTCGGATTGCTCGCGCGTCCATTCGGGCCATACCGGAAACGCCTGCTTCCACTGCTTGATCCGCACGAGCCAGAGCCACTCCGTGGCGACGATGTGGGCCATGTACTTGAGGGATAGGGGCGGCGGCGCTCCGGCGCGCAGCGAGGCGAACGCCTCCTCGTTGGCCCAGGCGTCGTAGGCGAATTGCTTCTGGAAATGGCTCTGGATATCCATGGTCCTCCTATCGGCGCCCCGCCCGCGGCAGGAACCGGGCGGCGAACGCGAAGAGCGGCACGCTCTCCTCGATGCGGAGCGTGAAGACGGCTGCGGCGTAGACGACCGAGGCCGCCGCGAGCCCGGCCCCCACGACCGCGAGCCGCGCGATCAGGCCGACGAGCCCCATCGCGTGCTCCACCCCCGTGGCCGCGGCGAACGCCGCCGCGGCGGCGAGGAGCGAGGCGAGGAGGATCTTCGCCCCGGAGCGGGCGAGGACGCGCCCGCCCATGGGCCCGATCTTCCGGCGCAGCATCTCGAAGAGCAGCGTGAAGTTCAGCACCGAGGAGATGGAGGTCGCGAGCGCGAGCCCGCGGTGCTGGAGCGGATGCATGAGCAAGACGTTCAGCACGATGTTCACCGCGATCGTCACGAACGAGATCGTGACCGGGATCCGCGTCATTCCCAGCGAGTAGTAGACCGGCACGAGGACGCGCACGGCCGAGAAGGCCGACAACCCCAGCGCGTAGCCCCAGAGCGCCTGCGCGGTCTGCCAGGAATCCCGGGCGTTGAAGCGCCCGTGCTGGTAGAGGAGCGCCACGATCGGATGGGCGAGCGCCATCAGGATCATGGTGGCCGGGAGCGTCAGAAAGAGCCCGAACCGGAGCGAGAAGGAGATCGTGCGCTTGAGTTCCGGCATTTCCCGGCGCGCGGCGTGCCGCGACACCTCGGCCAAGGTGACGGTGGCGATCGCCACGCCGAAGAGCCCGATGGGGAGCTGCATGAGCCGGTATGCATAGTTGAGCCAAGAGACGCTCCCCTGCTGGAGGAGCGAGGCGAGAAACGTGTTCACGAAGATATTGACCTGGGTCGCCGCGAGGCCGACCGCGGCGGGCGCCATCAGCGTCACGATGCGGAGCACTCCCGGATCGCGGAAGGAAATGGCGGGGCGCCATCGAAACCCCTTGGCGTACAGGGAAGGCACCTGGATCAGGAGCTGCCCCAGGCCTCCCAGGAGCACCCCGAAGGCCATTCCGACGATCGGATGCAGCCCGAATCGCGGGCAGAGCGGCGAGAGGATGAACCCCGAGGCGATCAGGGCCAGATTCAGCATCGTCGGGGCGATCGCGGGCACGAAGAAGACCCGCCGCGTGTTCAGCACGCCCATAACCGCCGCCGCCAGCGCGACGAGGAGAAGGAACGGCGTCATGATCCGGGTCATCTGGGTGGTCAGCTCCAGCTTTCCCGGCACCTGCCCGAACCCTGGGGCCATCCAAGGGACCAAACGGTCGGCGAAGAGAACGCCCAGAAGACAGACGACCGAGACCGTCACCAGGAGGAAGTTCACGACGAGGTTGGCCAGGCGCATCGCCGCCTCGCGGCCATCCCGCTCCTGCACCTGCGTGAGCGTGGGGACGAAGGCGGCGCTCATGGCCCCTTCGGCGAAGAGATCTCGGAGAAGGTTCGGAATCCGGAAAGCGACCTGGAAGGCGTCGACCGCGAATCCGGCGCCGAAGAAAGCGGCGAAGACCTGCTCGCGGATCAGCCCGAGGGCGCGGCTGACGAGGGTCGCCAGGGAGACGATCCCCGCGGCGCGGGCGAGGCCGGCCTCGCGGCGGGCGGGCGGCGCGGGAGGCCCCGGGGCGGCCTGGATGGGCGGCACGGGCAAAGGCGGTGCCGCATCGTCGGGAGGAGGCGGAATTTCGCTGGTCACGCGCCCGCATCCTCAAGGGAGAGTTCGAGCTTGTCAAGGGTACGAGCCCCACGAAAGGACCCATTCCGAACCGCGCAAAATGCTCGGTGTTCTGTTATAATCAGTGGTGACCCGGGAGGCTGACCCCGGGGCTGCCAGCCCAATCCGAGGAGAACCCCCATGGCCGCCCACGACCAGGACAAAGAGATCGTCGAACGTCTCATCGCGGAGACTAACCTCTCGGCCAGGATGGACGCTCTGATCGGGGAAATCTGCGACAAGCTCCGGGAATACGGCGTCTCCTCGCCGCACAAGGCCTTCAACGACTTAGTCGACCCGTTCCGCGAATATTTCATGCTGGAGTACGAGGAGGAGCGGGGGCTCGAGGAATCCGAGGAAGAAGAAGAGGACGAGGAAGAAGACGAGGAGCGCAACTACTGAGCGCTCGTCCGTCCTCCGGCTGAGCTGTTTCGTTCCACGACCGCCTCAAGAATACCGTCGTTCCCTTCCCGTTGTGCCCACCATAGAAATGGGAGTGAGCCTCGGAGCCTCCTTCATGGGAGTATCCGCTTCTACATTCCGCTTGAGGAAGGCCGGGTGCCGGCCGATTTTCCCATGGACGGGCGCCCCTTCAGTCCCGGGAGTCTATGCGAAAGACCATGAGGGGTAAGAGGAAAGGGCGAGCCGGCCTTCGAGCCGTCGTCCGCCCGACGCGTCCCGAAGCGCGCTACTGCATGGTGTGCGGTGGGGGGATGCGCAAGATCACGGAGCACGGGGTTCGCCGCAGCGCCTGTTCCTTGTGTGGATTCATCGCGTACCGGAACCCGGTGCCCGCCTGCGGCGTGCTGGTCCGGCGCGGCGGGACGATCCTGCTCGCGAGGCGTGGGCACGAGCCGAAGAAGAACGCCTGGGGCATTCCGGCGGGCTTCATGGAGTACGGAGAGCATCCCGAGAAGACGGCTGTGCGCGAGGCTCGCGAGGAGACGGGGCTTCGGGTGAAGCTGACGGGCCTCTTCGGCGTGTACGCGGGTCGCGACGATCCGCGGACGCGCGCCGTGTTGATCCTCTATCACGCGCGCGTGATCGGGGGGAAGCTCGAGGCGGGGGACGACGCGATCGAGCTGGGATATTTTCCGCTCGACGGATTGCCGCGGCCGATCGCGTTCCGCTCGCACCGGGAAGCGCTGGGGGACCTGCGACGGCTGGGCCGGCCGACGAAAGGCCGAGGGCAGGCGAAAGGCCGAGGGCCGACGAAAGGCCGAGGGCGGGCGAAAGGCCGAGGGGCAACCAAGGAGAGTCGATGAGCGTTCGCATCCTGCATCTCGCCGATCTGCATCTCGGGGCCGCGTTCCCCTCCATGGGGGACCACGGGCCGGAGCGGACGCGGGATTTCCTGGGCGCGTTCCAGCGGGCCGTGGAGTTCGCCGCGTCGCCGGAGCGTCCGGTCGACCTGGTCGCGATCGCGGGAGACCTCTTCGACACCCACGATCCCGACGAGAGCCTCGTCTTCCAGGTGGAATCCTGCTTCGAGCGGCTCTCGAAAGCGAGCATCCCGGTCGTGCTCGTTCCCGGCACCCATGACGCCTACTCCTACCGGCGCTCGATCTATCGGAGAATCCGACTTCCCGAAGGCGCGTATCTCATCGCCGAGCCGCGCCTCGCTCCAGGACCGCGCCTCTCGATCAAGGGCGAGACCGTGCAGCTCTACGGCATCGCGTACGATCCGTCCGTATCGGCCCGGCCGCTCGCGGAGTTCACGCGGAGCGGCGTCGCCGACTACCACGTGGGGGTTCTCCACGGCGCATTGCAAGACAGCCCGACCTGGAAGATAAGGCCATCGGACCTGCCCATCGAGCGCCCCGAGATCGCGGCCTCGGGACTCAACTACCTGGCGCTCGGCCACTATCACAACTTCGTCGAGGTGCGCGAGGGCGGCTCCGTGGCGGTCTATCCGGGGACGCTCGAGGGTCGCAAGTTCGGCGAGGACGGCGCGCGCTACCTCCTCGTCGCCACGCTCTCGCCGGGCAGCGTATCCCTGGAGCGGAAGCCTTGGAGCACGCGCACGCTGTCGCAGGTCACGATCGATTTCACGAATGCCGCGATCCATGACGAGCGGCGCCTGATGGAGCGCCTCTCCGCCTTTGCCGGCGACCGGGAGATCGTCCGTGTCCGCCTCGAGGGCGCGGCCGACTTCGCGTTCGAGGCAGAGCGCATAGGGTCAGCCATCCGCGACCGCTTCTTCCATCTCGAGCTGGACGACCGCACCTATCTCATGGACGCGGCCCTGCTGGGGCAGTTCAAGGACGAGGCCACCATCCGTGGCGCCTTCGTGCGGCGGACGCTGGACCGCCTTTCCCATGCCAAGACGCAGCAGGAGAAGGAAACGGTGACGCTCGCGCTTCGGCTCGGGCTCGCCGAGTTCCAGAATCCCCGCCATGCGGTTTGAGCGCGTGGCGGTCGAGGGCTTCGGCCCTCTCATCGGATTCGAGGCGGTGCTCGAGCCGAAGCGGCTGAACCTCATCATCGGCCCCAACGAGTCCGGAAAGTCCTCCCTGGCGACCGCGATGGCCGCGACCCTCTTCGGCTTCGCATCCCACGAGGAGGAGCAGCGGGCCAAGCCCTGGGAAGGGGCGCCCCACCGGGCGACACTCGTATTCGAGGCGGCGGGACACCGCTACCGCACGCGACGCGACTTCGGAACCCACGAGGTCTGCGTGGAACGGCTGGGTCCGACGGGCGAGCAGGTGGAGGCCGTCCTCTTCCAGGGGGCCGCCAATCCGCGCGGCCGCGGCCCCGAGCTGGAGCAGTACGACACCCTTCTTCGCTCCTGGTTCGGCTTCACCGAAGCGAGGCTGTTCCGCGAATCCTGCTTCGTCCACGAGAACGCCCTCGAGACGAAGATCTCACCCGAGCTCAGGCACCTGATCTCGGGCGCGGTGGAGGCCGACTACCAGGAGATCCAGAACGCACTCCTCGATCGGCTCGACGCGCTCACCCGCGAGCACCCCTTCGACGCGCGCGCGCGGAAGCGCACCGATCGCTCGATCGAGAAGCGCCTGGCCTCCCTCGAGCTCCTGCGCGGCCGGCTGACCCGGTCGGAGTACGTGCTGCGGGAGCTCAAGTCGAATTTCGCGGAGCGGAACGCCTCCGAGCGGCGCATCGCCGACCTCAAGGCCGACATGATGGCGAAGGAGCGGCTCCTCTCGGACCTCGAGACCTTGGTCCGGCTTCGCGACGAACAGCGGAAGCTCCTGAAGCGCGCGCCGGAGATCGGGGTCGAGCTTACGAAGGCCCGCAAGGCGAGGAACCGGCTCCAGGAGATCGACCGCAAGACCGCGGACAATCTGAGCTATCTGGCGAACGCGCCCGAAGAGGTGGAGTCCGATCTCATGCGGCTCGAAATCCTCCGCACGCAGCGCTCGCGGCATCTCAAGACGGTCGAGGTCGAGCGCAAGCGCCTCGAGGAAACGCACGCGCCGCCCTTCGCGATCGTGCTGGTCATGGGCTTGGCCGTGGGCGCGGCGCTGGGATTCCTGGGGTACGCGGCGTCCAAGTCCGCGGTGGCCGCAGGTATCGGAGGCGTGCTCGGAGCGGCCGCCGGCATGATCGCCATGAGGCTCTTCGGGCGGAGCGCGGAGCGCGGACGGTCGCTCGCCGAGGCCAAGGTCCGCGTCGCCGATGAGAACGCGAAGACGCTGAAGCAGGAGCTCGACGTGATCGAGATCCGCGCGAATCCATATCTCAGGGGGCGCCCGGTCGAGGTCGTCATCACGGACTTGAAGGCCCTGCGCGAGCTGGAGAACGAACGACGCGAGCACGCGGCGGTCGTGCAGTCCCTGCCGATCCCCGAGCGGCTGGAGACGGAATCGCGCGAGATCGACGATGCGGTGAACGCGCTCCGGGCGAAGGAGAGATTCCTGGTCGGCCAGACCCCGTTCCTCGTGCCCTTCAAGGACGATCCGGTGCGCGCCGCGGAGGCTTCGGACCGCCTGAAGCGGGAGGCGACCGGGTTACGGACCAAGATCGAGGCGGAGCAGGAGACGTTGGAGCGGCTCATGCGGCGTCCCGGCGGCGGCGATTCCGACGCCGAAAACGTCGAGGGGCTCCAGGAATCGATCGCGGTCGAGGAAGAAGCCCTTCAGCGGGAGCAGCGCCAACGGGACGCGCTCATCATGGCCCTGGAGGTGCTCCGCGATTCGGTGCTCGACTATCAGAAGGAGCACGTGGCCCGGCTTGCCCAGACGGCCGGCAGATCGCTCTCGCAGCTGACCCGAGGCCGGTACACCGGCGTGACGCTGGACTCCGAGCTGAATCCCAGCGTGAGCATGGACGGAAAGCGGGACCTTCGCGTGGACGCCATGAGCCACGGGGCGCGCGACGCCTTCTACTTCTGCCTCAGGGCGGCCCTGGCGCAGGAGCTGGCGGCAAGGGAGCCCCTCCCGCTGGTGCTCGACGATCCCACCGCCCACTTCGACGAGGAGCGCCGGGGGACCCTGCTGGGGTACCTGGAGGACCTGGCCAAGGACA
Organism: Candidatus Eiseniibacteriota bacterium; assembly: GCA_041484545.1. GTDB lineage: Bacteria > Eisenbacteria > RBG-16-71-46 > SZUA-252 > SZUA-252 > WS-7. The sequence continues at coordinate 6,919 of JBGPHU010000081.1, forward strand.
TCCAGGTGCTCCTCTTGACCCATGACCGCCGGGTCCTGAACCAGATTCGTGAGGCGCACGTCTTGAAGATCGGAACGGAAAGCTACGCAAACGATTCGGCCCGAAAAATCGACATCCGCCCCTAGCACAAACAGATCAAGTTCCGTCCGGGGAGGGCCGACGTTTGCTGCGTATGGCTCATCCCAGCGCCGCAAAGAATAGCTCCCCCGAGGAGAAGGCCGAAAAGATCGGCGACCAGGTTCTCGCGCTCGACGTGAAGCGCGTGGCCGACTGGATCCAGTCGCTGGTGCGCACGCTCAAGGCCTACCGGATGTACCTGCCCAACAACCCGACCCTTCACAAATTCCAGAGCGATCTGGAGGCCAGGACCTGGTCCTGCTTGAAGGAAATCGGGGACATCGTCCTGAACGTCCAGCAGTTCGATCTCCTGTTCGAGGACTACTCGGTCTACCACAACGCCGCGCGCGAGGAGTCCCTGGCGTTCCGGTTCTTCACGGACGGCGTGCGCCAGATCACCTTCCGCGAGGGTCTGGAGCCGCAGGAATTGCGGGGCGTGCTGGAGGTGTTGAAGAAAGCGACCGACCCGAGCCAGGGCCAGGACGACGTGGTCACGCTCCTCTGGGAGCGCGATTTCCGTCACATCGAATACGTCCACATCTCGATCGAGGAGATCGTGGACGAGAGCGGCTCCTCGCAAGGCTACGAGCCCGAGGAGGGCGCCATCGAGGGCGGGATCCCCTGGCCGTCGACGCCCACCGAGATCTTGGAGGAAGCGCCGGTGGCGACGCCGGGCGAGACGGTGCTGGAGCGCTCGGACGACTGGAATCCCAAGGCGCCGATCAAGGCCTCCTGGGACGAGTCGATCGGCGTCCAGTTCGCGCTGAGCGAGCAGGAGTCCAAGGATCTGAGCGAATCGATCCGGGTGGAAGAGGCTCGGCCGCTCCTGAACGAGGTGCTCGAGATCGTCGCCGCGATCCTCACCTCCGAAGAGGAGCCGACGAGCTTCCTCGAGTCGGCCTCGGCGTTCCAGAAGTTCATCGAGCTGGCGCTCGAGGAAGGGGACCTGGCGCGCGCGAACCAGCTCCTCTCGCGCCTGCGGACGATCGCGGCGCAGCGGTCCGAGAACCACAACGAATTCCGCGGGCTGGCCGAGCAGGTCATCCGCGAGATCGGGCGCCCCAGCTTCCTCGGGCAGTTCGCGCCGATCCTGAACGCGCACCCGGAGCTGGACCCCGCGCTTCTCACCAATTTCCTCGTGCAGATCGGCCCCACCTCGGCAGGCGCGATCTGCGATCTACTGGGCCAGGTCAACCACATGAAGCACCGCCGCGCCCTCTGTGAGGCGCTTGCGATTTCCTGCAAGGACGACGTGGATGTTCTCATATCCCGCCTAGGAGATCCGCGGTGGTACGTCATTCGGAACGTGGTCTACGTGCTCGGCCGGATCGCGCATCAGGGCGTGGAACGCGCTCTGGACCGCGCCCTCCACCACGAGGACGTGCGCGTGCGCAAGGAAGCGGTACGCGCGCTGGGCAATATCGAGAGCCCGACCAGCCGCGCCTTCCTGGTCTCGGCGTTCCGGGATCCGGACGCCGGGGTACGGGTTCAGGCGGCGCTCACGCTGGCGCAGCGGCGCGACGACCGCGCTTCGCAGAGCATCTGGAGCGCGATCTCCTCGCCGGAGTTCGCGCGCCGCGATCAGGCGGAGCGCCGGGTCTTCTTCGAGGCCATGGGCAAGTCCGGGTCGGACTCGTCCGTGCCCCGCTTGAGCGAGATGCTCGCCAAGGGCGGCCTCTTCCGGGGGACGAACGAGGAGGAGCGCATGAACTCGGCCCTCGCTTTGGCCTGGCTCGGGACACCGAAGGCGATCGAGGTATTGAATCGCGAGCTCACGAGCAAGCGCGAGGGGGTTCGGAAGGCCGTCGAGACGGCGCTCGAGACCGTCCGCACCGCCGCGACGGGCCGGGTCGCGCGTCGGGATGACTTGGACGACGGCCCGCCCTCGGACGCCCCGCCCCAGGAGGCCAAGTCATGAGTGGACCGGCCATGCGCGCGCCCGCCCCACAGAGTGGGCAGGACTCCTCCGTCCAGCGGATCCTGGTCCAGGGGCGCAGCCTTGCGATGCAGCTCTGCGTCCTCCTCAAGACCGCGAGGATCCACGACGTCGGAAACGTCGCCTTCCACGGGCCGCTGGTCAATTTCATCGAGACGGTGGAGCAGCTCTTCACCGCCGAAGGTGAGTTCAAGCTCCAGGCGGTGGGCGATTTCCTCTACATCAACCAGAGTCGGCTCAAGCTCGACGGATCGAGCTACGCAAGCTACCAGTACCTGATCGACGAGTTCCGGAACCGCGGCCTCTCGGGATTCGCGTTCGCGGGCAAGGTATCGCCGCCCGAGGTGAAGAAGTTCGTGCGGCTCTTCCTCGACGTGGACGTGAAGGCCTCCGATCCCTACCAGGACTTCAGCGCGTCCTTGACCAAGCTCTCGGTCGAGCACCTGGTGCCGCTGCGGACCGTCGTGCCGCAGAGCGGGATGATCAACGTCGAGGAAGCGCGCGACTCCCGCAAGGTGGCGAAGCGCACGTTCTACCGCGCGATCGAGGCGACCAAGACGGTCATGCTGAGCGCGCGCGACAAGCGCCCGGTCGATCTGCGCAAGGCCAAGCGGGCCGTGCAGTCGATCGTCGACCTGATCCTGAACGAGGAGTTCTCGCTCATCGGCTTGACCGCGATCAAGAACCACGACGAGTACACGTTTCAGCATTGCGTGAACGTCTCCATCCTCTCGATCTCGCTCGGCCAGCGTCTCGGGCTCTCCAAGAAGATGCTGGGCGAGCTGGGCGTGGCCGCCATCCTTCACGATCTGGGCAAGGCCACCATTCCCGGCTGGGTGCTCAACAAGCCCGGCAAGCTCACGGCCGAGGAATGGAAGCTCATGACGGATCATCCGGTGCAGGGCGTGAAGATGATCTCCAAGCTCCGCGGGCTGAACGAGCTGGCGTTGCGCGCGATGATCGTGGCCTTCGAGCACCATCTGAATATCGACGGGAGCGGCTACCCCAAGCTGGGCGACCACCTGGCCATGTCGCTCTTCAGTCGGATCGTAGCGATCTCCGACTGCTTCGACGCGATGACCGCGCACCGCTCCTACCGGAAGACGCCGTTCACGCCCTATGAGGCGCTCCACCACATGCTGGTCGCGAACAAGGAGAAGTTCGATCCGCTCCTCATCAAGGCGTTCGTGAACACGGTCGGGATGTATCCGGCGGGCACGGTCGTCCTGCTGGACACGAACGAGATCGGCGTCGTGATGGAGCACAACAGCCAGGATATCTTCAGGCCCAAGGTGAAGATCGTGGCCGACCGGGACCGTCAGCGGGTGAGCGGCGCCGTCATGGACCTGACCCAGCGCGTGCCGGGCAGCGACGCCTATGCGGTGGGGATCGTTTCCGCGTTGAATCCGGAGGAATACGGAGTCAACGTCGCCGACGCGCTGACGTAGCGACCGGCCGTAGAGGAACCAGGGGACCGAGCGGGTTGACCGTTGAGTTGATCGAGGTCGCCCGAAAAATCGAAGCGCACAGAGCCCCCGGCAGAAGGCCTTGCCGGGGGCTATCATTTTGCTCCGCCGTAAGCTACTATGTTCACGCGACTTTCCCCGAAACCGGAGACCCTCGTTGCTGCATCGTCCCCGCGCACTCATCGTGGACAAGGATTCGTCCGAGACAAAGCAGCTCGAGTCCTTCCTTACCGGGAAGGGCTTCGAGGTTCATTGGGCGAAAGACGGCGAGCAGGCGTTCAACCTCCTCGACCGCCCCGCGCCCGAGACCGCCGGCGTCTCGGCCGGCACCGGCCCCGAGCTCGTGATCTCGGAATTGAAGGCGCACCGCGTGGACGGCATGCGGCTCCTCGAGGTCGCGAAGAGCCGGAACCCCGAGGTGTGCGTGATCCTCATCGCCGACGCGGGGAGCCTCGAGCTCGCGACCGAGGCAATGCGGCAGGGCGCCTACGACTTCCAGCTCCGCCCGCTGAACTTCCCGAAGCTCCTGGCCGTCGTCGAGCGCGCGCTCTCGCACCAGCAGCTCGTGAGCCGCGTGTCGGCCCTCACGGAGCGGCTGGACGAGCGGCTCAAGGTTCCGAACCTGACCGGCAATTCCCGCGTCATGCAGGAGCTGTGCGCCAAGATCGTCCAGATCGCGCCGACCCGCGCCACCGTGCTGATCTATGGGGAGACGGGCACCGGGAAGGAGCTGATCGCCCAGGCCATCCATCAGCTCTCGCCTCGCCGGAACGAGCGCTTCGTGAAGCTCCACTGCGCCGAGCTTTCGGCCAGCATCATCGAGAGCGAGCTCTTCGGGCACGAGAAGGGCTCCTTCACGGGCGCCGATCAGCAGCGGAAGGGGCGGTTCGAGCTTGCGGACCAGGGGACGCTTTTCGTGGACGAAATCTCGGAGATCGCGCCCAATGTCCAGACGAAGCTCCTGCGCGTGCTGCAAGACCGCCAGTTCGAGCGCGTCGGTGGCAACGAGACCGTGAAGGTGGACGTGCGCGTGATCGCCTCGACCAACCGGCGCCTGGACGTGCTCGTCGCGCGCGGAGAATTCCGCGAGGATCTGCACCACCGCATCCGCGTGATCCAGCTCGAGGTGCCGCCGCTGCGCGAGCGGAAAGAGGACATTCCAATCCTGGTCGAGACCTTCATCCGCGAGTTCAACCGCGAGCATGGCCGCAAGGCGACCGGGATCACGCGCGGCGTGGCGGACCGGTTCATGCAGTACGACTGGCCCGGCAACGTGCGCGAGCTGCGGAATACGATCGAGGAGATGGTCGTCTATGCGCAGGGGAAGCGCCCGCTCGAGGTTTCGGATCTTCCTATCCAGCTCAGGCAGCATCGAGCCGCCTCGGGGGAGGACCTGAGCGTGACGACGGGGATGTCGATGCAGGAAATCGAGCGGCGCGCGATCGAGGCCACGCTCCGCGCCACGGGACACGACAAGCAGAAGGCCGCGAAGATCCTGGGAATCGGGCTTCGGACGCTCTACCGGAAGCAGAAGGAGTACGGGCTGTGAGCCGGCGAGAGGGAGCACTCGCGGGAGTCCCGCTCCAGGGCATCTCCGAGGTCATCCTCGTCGTGGCCGACGTGGCGCGCTCGGCGGCCTTCTACCGCGACGTGGTCGGGCTTCCGCCGGACAATCTCGGCGAAAAATTCGCCTGGTTCTGGGCTGGGGCGCCCGGCAAGCAACACCGGATCGGGATCACCGCGGGGCCGCTTTCCTTCGGCGCGGCGCACGTGAAGGGCCCGCAGCATTTCGCGTTCGGCACGGAGCGCGCGCGTATTCCCAGCCTCAAGGCCTCGCTCGAGGCGAAGGGCTTGGCCGTCGAAGGTCCGGTCGAATTCAAGTTCTGGAACGCGCTCTCGATCTACTTCAGCGATCCCGATGGCAACCGGTTCGAGTTCTGCGGATTCGGAGAGCCGCCCACCCCGCATTCCTAGGGGGACCAAGCCGTGGTCTGCGGCCACTCGAGGCCCCTCCATGCCACTCCATGCCACTCTCGTCTACCGCTGCCCCCTCCCAACAGCCCATAGCCGTCCGGCATTCCCGGGCGCATCTTATGTAGTAGATGATCGAGCGAAAGAGACGGGCTGGACTTCCGCCTCACGATGTCGGGTGAGAGAAAGAGGGAGGAAGAGGAGAAGGACGAGCGGTTCTATCGAGCGCTCGTATGGAGCCTTCACGAGGTCCATCCGGCTTTCGATGCCGGTGGATGAGCACAAGGTGAACGCCGCCTTCAACGGCGGCGTGCCTGATCTCGATCCCGAAGGCCGAAACGAGTAAGGGAATCCACGTCCCCATCAAGACCGCATAGCGTCCTTCCATAGGGGGCCGCCGCACGCCGGCACTCAAACCCTCGGATTTTCGTGCCCGTCGATGGCTCGGTCGACGCCGAGGAACAGCCGACGATGCTCCGACCCCCACTTCTTTAGTGGGCGGCGTGAGGGTCACACCTCGCGCCGTTCGATTCCCGGGAACGGTTCCGG
>JBGPHU010000082.1:0-12613 GCA_041484545.1 Candidatus Eiseniibacteriota bacterium
GGTAGGCCTGCGCGTGCTTCGAAAGATCATCATAGATCACGAGGGCGTGCTTCCCCGCGTCCCGGAACTCCTCGCCGATGGCGCAGCCCGTGTAGGGCGCGATGTACTGGAGGGGTGCTGATTCGCTGGCCCCGGCGCTCACGACCGTCGTGTAGCTCATGGCGCCCGCGTCTTCCAGCACCTTCACGACCTTCGCGACCGTGAAGTCCTTCTGGCCCACGGCGACGTAGATGCAGTGAAGGTCGCCGCCCTTCTGGTTCAGGATCGTGTCGATCGCGACCGCGGTCTTGCCGGTCTGGCGGTCGCCGATGATGAGCTCGCGCTGGCCGCGCCCGATCGGAATCATGGAGTCGATCGCCTTGAGGCCCGTCTGCACCGGCTGATTCACCGGCTGACGGTCCACGATGCCCGGCGCGCCGGTCTCCAGGGGCCGTGTCTTCGTCGTGGGGATGGGTCCCTTGCCGTCGATCGGAAGCCCGATCGCGTTCACGACCCGGCCGATCATCGCGTCCCCCACCGGAACCGAAGCGATCTTTCCGGTGCGGCGCACGGTGTCGCCCTGCTTCACGTGATCCGTGCCGCCGAAGAGCGCCGCGCCGACGTTGTCCTCTTCCAGGTTCAAGACGATTCCGGTCAGGTCGCCGGGGAACGTCAAGAGCTCCCCCGCCATCGCGTCGTCCAGACCCCAGATCCGGGCGATTCCGTCGCCCACCTGGAGCACCGTCCCGACGCTCTCCATCTTGAGCCGGGATTCGTAACGCTCGAGCTCCTGCTCGAGGACCGAACTCACTTCTTCCGGTTTCAGCGCCATGCGTAACCCTCTCGGTTCAGACCCGTGCGTCGCGCAGCTGCCGGCGGAGGCGCCAGAGCTGTGTGGCGAGGGTGCCGTCGATGACCTTGTGATCCAGCGAAAGCGAAGCGCCCCCAAGGAGCGCTGAATCCACCTCGCGCGCGAGCAGAATCTTCTTCTTACCAGATAGCCGGCTGATCACCCGCGTCAGGGCGTCCGCCTGGCCGTCCGTGATCGGGACGGCGGTGCGGACGACCGCGCGCGTGATTCCCTGGGCTTCCTCGGCCACCTTGTGGAACTCGCCGGCGATCGCGACCAGATGGTCGAATCTCCTGCGCCGGAGCAGCAGCACGAGGAGGCCGTAGATGTTTCGGTTGATCTTGGCCTTGAACTGTTTTTCGAGGAACGCTTCCTTCTCCGTCCGCGCGATGTTCGGCGCCTCGAAGAATCTCCGGACCCTGGGATCGCGCTCGAAGACACGCGAAACCGACTCCAAGTCTTGGTGAGTCTCCTCCAGCTCTCCGCGCTTTCTGGAGAGCTCCAGCAGGGCGCGGGCGTAGCGGCGCGCGAGGACGGCGGAGATCACTTGACCTGCTCCACCTCGGCGAGGAAGCCGTCGACCAGCTTCCGGTGCTTCTCCACGGTCAGCTCCTCGCGGATCAGCTTGCCCGCGATCTCGACCGCCAGATCCACGACCTCGTTTCGAAGCATGGCCTGCGCCTTGTCCCGCTCGATCCCGATCTCCTGGCGCGCGCGCGTGATCATCTCCTGGGCTTCTTTGCGCGACGCCTCGCGGATCTCGCCGGCCACCCGCTGGCCTTCCGAGACGGCCTCCTGAATGCGCTGCCGGCTCTCGGCTTCCAGTCTCTTCAGATGCCCCTCGTACTCGAGGCGTATTTTCGCGACCTCCGCCTTCTCCAGCTCGATCCGCTCGAATTCCGCGCGGATCCGCTCCCGGCGCTCGCGCATCGGGGGAAGGATGATCGTGTTGAACGCGCCACGGACGAGGAAGAGAAAGATGATGAAGCTGATCGCGTGGGCGATGAGCTGATTGACGTGTACGAGCTGATCCATGAAGCCTCTCGGGCCGTAGCGTCCCGCGCGGTTCGCGCGGCGCCCGCGGCCTAGCCGATACGACCCTGAAGGAAGAACATCGTGACGAACGCGTAGATCGTGAGCGCCTCGGCGAAACCGAAGCCGATGATCATGGCGACCTGGAGCTTGGGGAGAATCTCCGGCTGACGCCCCATCGCCTCCATCGCTCCCTTGCCCAGGAAGCCGATGCCGATGCCCGATCCGATGGCCGCGAGGCCGATGCCGAGCGGAAGTCCGAGTCCTAGCGCTGCTGGGAAAAGCATGGATTCACCTCCTCGTACGTGGTCTCAGTGAGCAGACGTGGCCTCCTCGTGCGCGTGTGCTTCGTGCGGCAGCATCATGTAGAGGTACACGGTCGCGAGGAGCGAAAAGATCAGCGCCTGCACGATGCTCGTCAGCGTCTGGAGCATCATGAAGAGCGCGGTGATGCCCGCCATGGGCGGTACCGCGAGCGCCGTGAGCGACGCCTTCAAACAGAGTGCGGTGGCTCCGACGAACACGACGATCAGGGTGTCCTCGCCGAAGATGTTCCCGAAAAGACGGCAGGAGAGGCTCACCGGCTTGGCCAGCTCTCCCAGAACGTGCACGGGGAGCATGACCGGGAGCATCATCCACCCGATCGCGTCGCGCGGCGACCCGGCGAGGTGATCGAGGTAGCCGACGATGCCCAGGTTTCGGATTCCCCAGAATTGGACGTAGAGGAACGTGATGAGGGCCAGCGCCAGCGTCAGGTCGAGCGAGGACGTCGCCGACTTCATCCCCGGGATGATTCCCAGGAGGTTGATCGTCAGGATGTAGAAGAACAAGGCGCCGATGATCGGGAAGTGCTTCTTGATGTGCTCCGGCCCCAAGAGCCCGCCGCAGACGTCCTCCATGCTCTCCACCATCCACTCCACCGCGTTCTGGAAGTGCCCCGGCACCATCTTCGGCTTCCGCATCGCGAGCCAGCTCAGGAAGAGGAAGAGGAACCCCGCGACCCACGCGAAGACGATGATCTGGTTCTTCTCGAGCCAGGCTATTGCCGGATTGTTCGGATTGAAGTCGTGGAGGATCACGAGCCAGTTGGGCAGCTCGGTCGCGCTCTGGGTCGCGCCCTCGGCGTGCGCCCTCGCCGGAAACAGAAGGAGCAGGATCGCGCCGGCGCCGCCGAACGAGCCGAGCGCGCCTTTCTTCAGGCGCCGCGTCAGCGATGCCGGGCCCGCGCCGAACGCGAGCATCATCGACTTGAGGAAGAGGACGAGAAACGGCAGCGCGAATCCGACGCAGAGCGGCGCGTAGCCCATCCGGCCCCACGCCATCAGGGCGAGAAGGCCGCCGTAGACCAGCACGATCTTCGCCAGGATCGCGATCGGCAGCGCGGGGCTGCCAGGGCGTCCCGCCGAGGGACCGCTCCCCCCGCGCTCTCCGGAAGGCGAACCTTGCGAAAGCGCCCGTCCTTCTGTGAAGAGTTTCACAATCTTGCGGAGGAAAATGAAATGGAGGGACGCGATGAGTTGCCCCGCGAGGACGGCGAGGGCGTCTCGGGGATGCGCCGGGCCCAGGGCCGCGGCGAGCGCCGCCGCCACGATCCATGACACGCGGAGCGCGCGGTCGAGGATATCGCGTCCGGGGCGGACCAGATCGATTGGAATGGTCAATCCTCCTGCTGCGACAGCTTGACGATTTTGATCGTTTCCCGCACCCCGGCCACGAATCCCAGGAGGAGCAGAATGATGCTCAGCCAGGGCCGCGTCCGGAAATGCCGGTCGAGTAGTTGCCCGATGACGAACCCGATGATCGGTGCCAGGGCGAGAATGAACGGAATCGACGAAAGCAGCCCCACCTGCCGCCAGCCTGTGACCTTCTTCGGTGTCTTCCCGTTCATCGGGGATCTCCGCGCGCCGAACTCAGGGCGGCGAACGGAACGCCGCGGAAGGCCCAACGTCCGTGTTTGCAGGAGGAATGAGTACCGTCGACTACGAGCGGAAAAATATAGCGGATGGGGGTGGGAAGGGTCAACGAAAAATGGGGGCGGCGCTGGGCTTAGGACCAGCGGGAAACGCATCCGCCGGGTCCACCCTCCGCGCCATACCCCCACTATAAGTTCAAGGCGGAACGCCTCCTTGCCTCCTCGGCTTCATCACACCGCGGCCCCGACTCCGCAGTGCTCTCCCCCAAACAGAGAGCGTCCCGCCGATCGTATGCATTCGCAATCGACGTGCCGCGCTCCGGCCGGGCCGTGGGAATCGCGCAAACGGCGGCGAATCTTGGAGTAGCGCGGCGACGCTCGGACCTCGACTCGGGATCGATCTCAAGGGGAGATGTCACGGAAGTTGACGCGATGAGAGCGGATGCGGCGCGGTCGGTGGCGTAACGCGTTCCGCGCGGCGATGTTCGCGCCGCGTCAACGTCAGGATGCGGGGGCGTTCTCGTTCTGGTGCCGGGGCGCCTCGTTCTTGATGACGTGCATGCTGCCCTCCCGGAGCGCCTTCACGATTACCTCGACCACCTCGGCCGCGAACTGGGTGCCGGCCTTCTCCGTGAGCTGCGCCACCGCCTGGTCCATGGTGAGCCCGGCGCGGTAGGGCCGCTCGGTCGTCATGGCGTCGAACGCGTCGGCCACGTTCACGATCTTCGCCCCGATCGTGATCTGATCGCCGCGCAACCCATCGGGATAGCCCTTCCCGTCGACGCGCTCGTGATGATGGCGCACCAGGTCGGTCGCCTTCTCGAGGAACTTGACCCCCTGAAGCATTTGCGCGCCGCGGACCGGATGCGCCTTCACGAGGCGCCACTCCTCGTCGGTGAGCGCGCCCGGCTTGTGCAGAATGGAATCGCTGGTGTGGAGCTTCCCGATGTCGTGGAGAAAGGCTCCGAGCTGGATCGTCTGGATCTCGTCCTGGGAGAACTCCATGGCCTTCGCGATGCCCACCGAGTACTGCGCGACCCGCTCCGTGTGCCCGTGCGTGTAGGGGTCCTTGGCCTCGATCGTCGAGACCAGTACGCGGACGGTGGCGAGGTAGGTCTCCTGGAGGTCCTTGAAGAGGCGCGCGTTCTCGATCGCGATCCCTGCCGATTCCGACAGCGCCTTCACCATCTCGAGGTCCGTGGACTGGAAGTCCTGGCCGCTCACCTTCTCGCCGACCGCGAGGATGGCCGTGAGCTTCTCCTTCATCATCACCGGACAGACGAGCGCGAAGCCGGCCGCGTAGAGCGGCCCGACGCTCGCCTCCAGCGAAGGATCGCCGGAGAGGTCCTGGAGCCGGACGGGACGGCCCTCCTCCCCTTCCGTGGGGAGGATCGCCGCGATGAAGCCGTCCTCGTACAGGAAATGGATGGACCGGACGAGATCTTCTTTCACTCCCTTGAAGGTCCAGGCGTCGAGCCGCTTCGGGTCCTCGCGCTGGTCGGTGAGGAAGAGGCACGCCGAGTTCACCCGGAGCTGCCCCACGACGCTCAGGATCATCGTGCCGAGGAGCGATTCCAGGTCGAGCGAGGAGTTGAGCTGGTGGGTCAGCCCCATCAGGGTCTCGAGGCTGAAGACCTGGAAGCGCAGTTCCTTGTTCCGCACCACGAGGTCCTCGCGATTCCGCGCGACCTCGGTCTCCAGCTCCCGGTTCTTGATGCTCAGGATCTCCGTCTTCTCCAGCCGCTCGAAGATGCGGCGCACCTTGATCAGGAGCTCCTTCGGCGAGAAAGGCTTCGTGAGGTAGTCGTCGGCGCCATGCATGAGGCCCTGGAGACGGGCGTCCACCTCCGCGGTCGCGGACACCATGATGACCGGGATCGCGGCGGTCTCCTTCGCGCTCTTCAGGGCCGCGCAGACCTCGAAGCCGTTCTTCTTGGGAAGCCGGAGGTCGAGAATAATCAGGTCCGGCATCTCACGCCGCACCGCCTCCAGCCCTTCCTCGCCTGTCGAAGCCGTGTTCACGTGGTAGCCGTTTTGCGAGAGCGAGATCTGGAGCAGGTCCACCACGCGGCGGTCATCGTCCACGACCAGGATCGTCCGCTTGTGCTTGCTGTCGCGCGGCTCGAGCACAGGTCTCAGGCTGTCCAGGCTCATCTGGCCTCGGCCTCCATTTTCGGTCCGGACTCCTGGGCGCCGGAAGCATCGTGAGCGCCGTGGTCCGTCGGAATCGTGGCGCCGGACGCGAGCGGATCGATGGCTCCCAGGCCGACGCTCTCGCCCTCGCCCGCGGGGGCCGTCCCGGCAGACGCCCCCGCGCCTGACGCTCCTGCCGCAGCGGGAAGCGGCGGCTGGCCGGCCTTCAGGCGCGTGCGCTTCTCGATCTTGTCGAGCACGCTCAGGAAAATCTCGATCACGCTCGGATCGAAGGGGCTGCCCCAGTTCTCCGCGATGACCTGGCGCGCCTTCTCGTACGGCAGCGCCCGGCGATACGGCCGCTCGCTCGTCATGGCGACGTACGCGTCCACGAGGGAGACGATCCGCGCTCCCAGGGGAATCTCCTGCCCGCGGATTCCGGTCGGATAGCCCTCGCCGCCCCAGCGCTCGTGGTGGTTCAGCACGATCGCGATCACTTCCTTCGGGAAATTCATCTCCTCGAGGATCTGGGCGCCGCGCACCGGATGCTGCTTGATGAGCGTCCACTCCTCCTCCGAGAGATGCGCGGGGTTCTTGAGAATGAGCCCGCTCACGGTGATCATTCCGATGTCGCGCAGCACCGCCCCGTAGACGAGCGACTTCAGATGCTCCTTCGGATAATCCAGCAGCCGGGCGACCGCGCTGACGTAGCGCACGACGCGTTCGGTGCTCCCCTTGGCGTACCCGTCGCGGCTCTCGATCAGCGCCATCATGCCGCGCACCAGGCCCAGATTTCGCTCCTCCTGGGCCCGCTGCACGCGCGCGTTGGAGATGGCCACGGCGCCCTGGTGCGAGAGGATGGTGAGGAGATCCCGGTCGTCCTCCCCGAACTTCCTCCGGCTGCCGCGGCCCCCCACGAACAGCACGCCCTCGAGGTCGCGGCGGACCCACATCAAGATGGCCCACTCGAACCCCGTCTCGCTCAGCGCCGCCATCTCTTCCGTGCCGCTCTGTTTGCTCTCCAGCTCCTGAAGGGTCACGAAGGAGCGGTCCGGCCCGAAACGCCGGAACACCGTCCACGGGATGACGAAGTCCTGGAAATGATGCTGCGGAAAGCCCCGAACGTGGCGCGGCACCAAGTGTCCGTCCTTGTCCGGGTCGACCAGGAAGAGCGCCAGGCGCTCCAGGCCGAATTGACCCATCACGCTCAGGCCGAAGAGGTTCATGACTTCGTCCAGATCCTGCGCGAGGTTCAGAGCCTGAGTGATCTCGAAGAGATTCCGGAACTCCACGATCTTCCGTTTCAGCTTGGACTGGAGCGAAGCCATCTCCGGCCCCACAGGCGCGTCCGCGGGAGGAGCAGCGCCGGCCGATCGGGGCGCCTCAGGCTCAGCCGCCGGGGCCGCCGGCACGGACGCGGCGTTGGCGATGTAGACGATCGCCCCGGACGTCTGGAGGGTGTCTCGAACCTCGGGCGCGACGCCGCTCATCTCGATCCTGCGATCCGTCTCCTCGTAGACACGCCCCCAGCGGGTCAGAACCGAGAGCCCGAGACTGGACACGCTCTCGATGCCGGAAAAGTCGAGGCGCACGAGACGCGCGCTCTTGCTCTGACACTTGAGGAGGAGCCGGTCGAGGGTGCGGGCGCCATCGGCGTCGATCACGCCGCGCAAAGAGAAGTGAAAGTCGTCGGTTGCCCCGATCCGCTCGATCTGGAGCGCTTTCATGAAGTGGCGGTCCCCGGCGCGCCGACGGCCGCGGCGTGGCTGCGTTTCAGGAGCGCGCTCGGGTTCAGCACGAGCGTGATTCCGGAGTCGGGAGTCATGATGCCGCCCAGCACTTCCTCGACGGGATAGAGGCGGGGGGGGAGCGGCTTGAGCCGCGCGTTCTCGCGCCACACGAGCCGGTCGAAGCTCACCACCGCCGATCCGCTGCCCGAGCGAAGCACGGCGATCGGCCGGCCCTCCTGCTCGGGCGCGCGCTTCGGCCCGTCGCCGGATGGCGACTCGGTGTCGGACGATGCGTCCGCATCGCGGCCGAACAGCACCGCCAGGGAGTAGATGGGGCCGGGGATGGACGCGGACGTCCACGCGGGATCCGCGTCGCTCGCGTAGATCCGCTCCACCGCGCTCCAGGGAAGCGCGATCCGCTGCCCGCCCGCCTCGACGATGAGGAAGCTCCGGAGCGAGCGCGCCATCGGGAACTGAAGCCTCAGCGTTGTGCCCACCCCTTCGGTTTCATGCTGTGACGCGAAGCCGCCGAGACTCTCGAGCGCATTCTCGAGGAGCTGAAGCCCCTCGGCTTCGAGCGAGACCGGCCCCTCGATCCTGAGCCGCGCCTCCAGCCCCTCGCGCGCGGCGGTGAGCGCGACTTCGACGGTCTCTCCCGAATCGGGCAAGGGCTGCATGGTTTCGAGCAGGCGCAGTACGAGCGGAAGCAGGATCGACCCGATCTCGGGCTCGAAGCCCACGCCGCCGGTCTGCACCGAGAGGCAGATGCGCCGGCCCCGATCGCCCGTGTGAGCGGCGGTGTACATGTCGTCGAGATACCGGTCGAGGGGGTCCAGGAACTCCCAGAGGAGGTGCTCGTCCAGGTCGCGCGCCCTGCGCTCGAGCGAATACTGAAGCCCCAGGAGCTGATTCAACTCGTGCGAGATGCTGCGAAGGCCCGAGGTCGTCTCCTGAAGTCTCTGATGGATGATGAGGGAGCGCCCGTCGAGGGGGCTCGGCGTCTCGCCGCGCTTGTGGCCGCGGGACACCCGGTGGCGCTCCACCGCCTTCTGGACGCCGTCCCATTCCGTGAGCGCCGCCTGGGCCGCGTCCATCGTTTCGTTGACCGTGTCGGTCATCGAGCCGATCCGCTCGTTCTGGTGGATGAGGGAGTTCTTGATCTCGAAGGTAAGGGCCAGAAGGTTCTCCTGGCTGCCGATGTCGGCGGTCGACTCGTCGATCATGCCGCGCGCCGAATTGACCTCCTGCGAGCGCGCCTGCTTGAGATTGGCGCGCAGCCGGTCCAGGACCTCGCTCACCATGCCGGCGTGCTCCACGAGCGCGACGAACCCCTCCGCCCGGAGGCGCTCGATCAGACGCTCCTCGGCATCCAGCGCGACGCGGCACTGCGCCACTACCTCCTGGCGCTGCTCGGGGCGCAGGTGGCCCATCTGAGCCAGCGCCTCGCGCATCTCGACCGCGAGGCTCGCGATCTCGCCTACCTCGAGCCATTCGGCGCTGCGCTCGACGAGACGGATCGCCAGCTCGGCCATGGACATGGTATCGCCCGAGTCCCAGCAGGTCTCGTCGTCGAGGAAACGCCGGACGGCGACGACCTGCTCGTGGATGAGCGCGCCGAAGGTCGCGCCGAGGCGCGACATGATCTGGGTTTGGTTCAGGTATTCCGACGCCGCGGTTCTCATGCTGCCTCTCGGGTGCCCTCCATCTCGGGGCGAGGGGTCAGCTCTCGAGTTGGGCTCCGGGTTTGAGCCCTTCTATAAGAAGGAGTCCCTCGACGGGTGATTTGTCGGCCGGTTTGGGTTCGTTCTCCACGTTATCCTGCGTCGAATTCCGGGGCTCGAGGCTGGAGCGGAAGGATACGGCCTGGCGGGGCGCGCGATCCTGGCGCGAGATCCCCTGGGCGCCCGGAGCGCCGAGGCTTTGCAGGAGTTCACGCGACCGTTCGAGCAGCCGGACGATCTGGACGCGGGCGTTCCGGGCCGAGGAAGGCACCGGGGCTGAGGAACCCGACATCTCTGCGAGCGAGGTCTTGGCGTCCTCGCTCGTCGCGTGGATGGCGGTGATCGTCTCACCCACCTTGTATTCGATCTCCGAGGACAGGCGCGAAATGGTGTCGGTCGCTTCCCGCGCGAACTCGGCCAGGCGGCGCGTCTCCTCCGCGATCGCGGCGAACGCCTCGCTGCCCGAGCGCGTGGCCTCCAGCGCGGCGTTGAGCGCGAGCAGTGTCGCCCGGTTGGTCACGCGCTCCGCTACCGAGGCCAGCTCGTTCGCGCGCATGAGCCCCGCGGCCAAGTCCTCGATGCCGTCGGCCGCGGTGAGCACCACGGCGTCCACGAGCTGCGCGGGCGTCCTGAGCGCTCCGTCTTCGGCGGGGGCCGGGCCCTCGCTCTCGCCGCCGCCGGCGAGCGTGGTCTTCAGGGCCTCGATGTCGCGAACCAGGTTCCTGAGGCCGTTCTCGAATTCCGGTTTGATGGATTCGGCAGCCTCTCCTGCCGGCTTGGGCCAATCCGGAGGAAGCCCGTCGCCGCCGGCTCCGACCAGCTCCTCTTCTTCCCCGAGCGAAAGGCGGCTCACGACCGGAAGCGAGGAGGATCCCTTCACACCCTCGAGAAGCGGCAGCAGCGGACCCGCGCGAAGCTCGGGCGCTTCCACGAGCGGGTCCTTGCCGTCGCGCAGGAGCGAAGCGGCCAGATCCACCTGCTTGCGGAACAGCTCGAGCTGGTTGCCGGGAGGCGGGCTGGTGCGAGCCTCGAACACGAGGCGGTTCATCCTCTCGTAGAGCGACGCCCATTCGTCTGCGAACTCCGGAGGGGCCTTGCAGTCGGCCGCCCCGCCGCGGTCCAGAAGGAGGAGCAGCCGGCGCGCGCGGCCGATATCGCTCGTCGTCTTCCTCGGGGCCACGGCGCGCGAGGCGAAATAGGCTCCGCCGAGGGATACGGCCCCGATCGCGACCCAGGCCATGAGGCCCGAGGCGAGAACGCCCGCGACGCCCGCCAGAATTGCCACGATGAACGTGACCAGAACGGCCGGAGGCGGCGAGGAGTTGCCTGGACGAGGGTCGTCTTCCCGGAAATTCCGCGCTGCCGCCATCGCTAGTTCCCCCGCTCCGTGGATGCGTTTCTCCCGGCGGATGCGCCGGCGGGAGGGATGATCGTCTCGAAGATCCGCCAATAATTGAGGCAGTGGAACTGATCCTGGTCATTTTCCAGCACCGACTCGAGGAGGTCGCCCAGCTCGGAATCGGTGTTCCGGGGAGGCGACTCGCGAAGCTCGCGGCCGGGGACGAGCAGCGGAATTTCTGGAATCAGCAGCCCGAAGCGGTCCATTCCGCGCGTCAACACGAGCGCGTAGCCGTGCCCCCGCATCATGGGGCGTTCGATCCCGAGGTACGCCGCGAGATCGACGACGGGGACCATTTCTCCTCGGAACGCGGCGACGCCGGCCACCGGAGCGGACACCCCCGGAAGCTGCGCCAAGCGCTCAGCATCGAGGATTCCACCCGCCTCTTCCACGCGCACGGCAAAGCAGTAGTCGCCCAGCCGGAATGTGAGCGCGCCTCTCGTACCGAGATTCATCGTCGCGTCGGCTCCTCGTTGAGACTGTTTGTGTTGTGTGGTCTTTGTCGCGAACCGAGAGGAATCGCAAGTAACGTGCCACGAGGGGTCTGCAGGCCTCGCTCATAAACGACTGGGCGGCTGCGTCTTGGGCGGGCTCCCGCCACCCTCCCCAGGGAAACGCAACCATGTTGTCGTGCGCACTGGTTTCACTTCATTGCAAAAGGCTCGTAGCCGCGCAATTCGCATCACGGCTCTTTGGAGGAATTGGAGGAAATGGGTGCTTCCACCCTTCATGGGGGCCACTTCAAGCCACACCGTGACAATTCCGCTGCGGCACGCGCGACCACAAGTCGGCGCTCTGCGCGGGGAATCGTCATATGCCGAGGCGACTTATCACGGCGCGGTCCTCCGCGGCGACGCGACGGCACGTCCGATGCAAATGCACATGGTCGGAAGTGGTGAGGTGTTCGGGGCCAGGAGGCCCGCAACGCGGGGAGTCCATATGTCGGCAGCGCGAAAATATCTCGCGACCAAGATCGGCCAGAGAAAGCTGCAGCCGACTCAGTACTTCACGATGAACTGTCTGCTTCTAACGAAGGCGGAAGGGACGCCTCAGAACGGCGACCCGCTGCCTCAAGAAGACGTGGACGCTTACTTGAGCGCGCTGCGCGATCAGTTCGAGGCGCAGGTCCCGCTCCCGTCCGAGCGGACGCGCCTTCTCTCACGCTATGACGTCGGCGCGTGGAGGCGTCTCGCCAATTCGAGCCACGGCTCGCTCAAGTATCTGATCCTTCGCACGCCGAGCGATTTCCTGCTGATCTCGGTCGGCGTGTTCGAGCACCTGGGCCCGCACGTCCCCAGCCGGCGCGACGGCATGATGCCGGGCGAAGAGGCGGACGTGGGCCGGAGCCCGAACTGGTATCACTTCACCTATACGTATGGAGAGCTGCTCGAGAACCCGGCCGAGACGATCGCGGCTGTGCTGGAGAAGCTGACCCTCGGGCTCGAGCGCTACCACAAGCTGCTCTCCCACATGAAGGGCGAACATTGGAGCGTTTCGAAGCGGTTTCGCAAGGCACAGGTGATCCGCCTCGAGCGCAAGGTGGACGAGGACGCGAAGGAGCAGATGCTTCGCGACATGCAGGACCTCTTACTCGACGCCTATTCGGAATGGAAAAAGACCGGTGAGCGGAAGCTCCTGGAGCAGATGCGCGGGCTGGCCCGCGAGATCCGGCAGCTCTCTCCCGACTTTCACTTTTCGATTCCCGCGGGAGGTACGTAGCGGGAAGACACGATCCCCCGGCGTGCCCTTCGTCCCCCGACCGAATCACCCCCGGAGGGCACGCACCCCCTAGAAGCAACGCGGCATACTTCCACACGCCCCGTCCCCCCGGCGGGGCGCCGCGTTTTTGGGGAAGAC
>JBGPHU010000083.1:0-12547 GCA_041484545.1 Candidatus Eiseniibacteriota bacterium
CTGAGCGATCTCTTGCCGGGTGTGAGCGGAACCTTGCGCGGCCTTCCAACTCACTGCCCGGGGCTGGGCTCGAACCTGCATGGGGTGTCCCCCAGGGGATTTTAAGTCCCCTGCGTCGGCCATTCCGCCACCCGGGCTCATTCCATTCCGCGAGTCATGCCGAAGCGCGACCGCCCCGCGCGCCCCAACCCTACCCCTTCGGCCGTAGTCCCCACTTCGGGCGCTCCCCGCGCGGCGGGGCGCGCGTCGCGGCCGCCGCTTCCACGGCCTCGCGCACGCCGCGCACGTCGTGCTCGTCCTCGATCTCGCCGACCAGCTCCTCGATGATGTCCTCGAGCGTGATGATCCCGATCGGATGCCCCGCGGCGTCCACCACGATGGCCATCTGCCGTCGGATGCGGCGAAATTCCTTGAGCTGCTCGGCGATCGAGCGGTCGGTGGGCGCCCACGTGGGCGGGTACATCGCGTCCGCGAGCTGGATCAGTCCGCTCGTCGTGTAGATGTAGAAAAGGTCCTTCGCGTTCACGATCCCGACGATCCGCGCGCGGTCGCCGTCGCAGACCGGGAACCGCGTGTGCACGCTCTCCTGCACCGCGTACATGATCTGGTCGGGCGTGGAGCGCACGTCGAGCAGCGAGACCTGCGCCAGCGGCACCATGGCCTCCCCCGCCCTCTTCATCGGAAGCCGGAACGCGTTCTTCAACAGCTCCGCCTGCTCGGCGCTCATGCGGCCGGCCTCGGAGACGTCCTCCACCAGGAGCTGCAGCTCCTCGACCGTATGCACGTGCTGGTGCGGGGTCGGCGCGAAGCCCATCCCGCGCGCGAGAGACCGTCCCGCGTAGCTCGTCAGGCGTATGAAGGGGCGCCCGACGCGCTCGAACGCGAGGAGCGGTCCCGCGAGCCGAATCGCGACCACGTCGGGGATCCGGATCGCGATCGTCTTCGGCGCCAGCTCCCCGACCACGACGTGCAGGAACGTGATGCACGCGAACGCGACGATGGTGGCCGCCGTGTGCGCCGCCACCGGTCCCCACGTCGCCGGCAGAAACCGGAACCAGGGCTCCATGAAATGCGCGAGGCCGGGCTCGCCGACCCATCCCAGCGCAAGGCTCGCGATCGTGATGCCGAGCTGGGTCGCGGCGATCATCTGATCGATGCGCCCGGTGGCCTGGAGCGCAAAGCCGACGCCCGGCGTGCGCTTGGCCTGCAGCTCCTCGAGGCGCGTCCGCCTCACGGTGACCAGCGAGAACTCGGCGGCGACGAAGAACGCGTTGGCGAGGATCAGGAGCGGGATGGAAAACACCTGACCCACGTGGAACAGCTCGCCTACGAAGCGCGGCATGACCGGTCCCGGATCAGGATAAGGAGGCTACGAGCTCTGCTGAGGCTTCCCCGTTGCGATCGAACGTCACGGGAACCCGCCAGCTTGGATTCGCGGGAACGCAGACTCCTTGACCTTCATTGCAGTAGGCGAACGAAACCTGGACGTGTAGGTCGGCCAGGCCCTCCGGCTGCGCCGGAAGCTCGAAGGCAAGCGGCCAGGGCTCGCCCAGGATGGTGCGCTGGAGCATGACCTCGGCGCCGCGCGCGACGCGCACGCTCGCGGGGGCCTCCGCGCTCACGTGCGCTCCCTCGGGGAGCTTCACCGCGACGCGCCACGCGGTGGATTCGCCGGACCGGAGCCGCGCGGTGGAAAGGAGCGCGGGCTCGCCTTCCGCGGGCGCGTCGGGCATCGCCGGCGCTTCGAGACCCTCGATCACCACCTCGCTTGCGGCGCCCTCCACGAGGGAGAAACGCACGACGCGGTGGTTGTTGGTATCGGCAATGTAGAGGACGTCGCCGGCCGCGTGGAGCCCGCCCGGCTCGAAGAGCGCGACATGGCCCTCCCGCTCGGTCCCGGGGCGGCCGTCGCCGGCGAGTGTCTTCACCGTGCGCGCCTCGACGTCGATCTCCTTGATCTTGTGGTTGTAGGTGTCCGCGACCAGGACCCTCTTCCGCCAGACGGCGACGCCGAGCGGGTGCTGGAGCCGCGCCGAATCGAAGTCCCCGTCGCGATCCCCGAAGTCGAAGAGGCCTCGGCCGACCAGGCTCTCCACTCGCTCCTCGGCGAGATCGACGCGACGCACGGCGCTCACCTCGGAATCGGCGAAGTAGAGATAGTTCCCCGCGAGCGCGAGCCCGGAGGGTTGCGCCAATGCGGCCGCTTCCACGGGACCGTCCACGATATTCTCGCGGCCGCTCCCGACGAAGGCGCGCGCGAACCCCATCGGGAGATCCAGCCGCCAGAGCTGGTGCTGGCCCGCCATCGCGACGTAGAGCGTGCTTCCCTCGATCGCGAGATCCCAGGGGGAGTTCAACACCTGCTGCACGCCGGTCTTTCCGCCGGAGCGGTCGTAGCCCTGCGCGCCGGTCCCCGCCACGGTGCGAACGTCGCCCGTCGCGAGGTCCACCGCGCGGATCATGTGGTTCTCGGTGTCGGCGACGTAGAGCGTCTCGCCGGAGAGCGCCAACCCCTGCGGGTGGTTGAATCCGGCGCTCGCGGCGGGTCCGTCCTCCCGGCCAATGCGTCCGTGGCCGATGGTGCGGAGCAGGCGCGAGCGCCCTTCGCGCTCGGGCAGGGTCGCGATCACGATGCGGTTGTGGTTCGAGTCGGCGACGAAGAGGCGGCCGCCGGCCGTATCGGCCAGCACCTTGCCCGGGAATGCCAGGCCGGTCGCCGCGCGCACCGAACGCTCCCGTGCGACCCGGAGCGGACCCGCGGCGAGCGTGCCCGCGGCGCGTCCCTCCTCGAGGGCCCCAGCGATCGCCCGGTCCAGCGCCTCGCGATTCCCCTCTCCCGCGACCGCCCCCACGATGCGCCGGTCCGCGCCGACCAGCACAAGCGTCGGCCAGGAGCGCACGGCGTACTCGCCCCAGAGTCGCATGTTCTCGTCGATGATGACCGGGTGCGCGATCTCGTAGCGCCCCACGGCGGCGCGCACGGTCTGGCGCTGTCCCTCGTTCGTGAACTTGGCGCTATGGACGCCGACGACCTGGAAAGGTTGGTCGCTGTATTTGTTCTCTAGATACGCCAGGCCCGGAAGGACGTGCATGCAGTTGATGCAGCAGTAGGTCCAGAAATCCAGCAGCACCACCTGCCCCCCCAGCTCCTTGGCGAACGTGAGCGGGCGATCGGTGTTCAACCATGCGAATCCGGGGTCTAGCTCGGGCGCGCGGGGCCGGTCGTTCATGGCAGAACAGAATACCCTATTTTCGGGTGGAGAGAGTGGGCGCTCTCGTGCTCTACTTGGGCGATGGATTGGAGATTGGAAATACGTGATCGGGTCTGCTTGTTCGGGACGCTGACGGCGCTGATCGCGCTCGCGCAGCCGGGATTCGCCGCGGCTCCCGCGAAGGCTCCCGCCAAGGCGCCCCCTCCCCCGGCAGCCCGAGGCCAGCAGTTCTATGCGCCTGTGTTCGCCAAGGCCCAGTACGAGTCGCAGCTTTCGCTCAACGATCACTGCCCCGTGAAGCATGGAAAGTTGAACCCGGGTATCCGGCCGACCTACATCAACCGCCAGCCCGTGGGATTCTGCTGACACACCTGCCCCCCGGTCTTCGGTGAAGACCCTGGCCACTACCTCCAGATGATGAACATCAAGGTCATGGACCCGGTCGATCCCAGACGCGTGGCCTCCTACGATCCAAAGCTCCGCGTCTTCCTGAACCAGGAGGGCTACTTCTTCGCCGGGAACGACACGAAGAAGCGGTTCCTGGCCGACCCGCTCCGTTATTCGGGACCGCTCACGGATCCCATTTCCCAGAAGCGCTTCAAGGCGACCCGGTACTCTCCCAAAGCCACGTTCAAGGACCACACCTTCTACTTCGAATCCACCCTCACGCAGCGCCAGTTCGCCGTCTCGCCCAAAGACTACGCGTTCCGCCGCGATAACTGACCCGCGTCAGGCGGTAGCGGAGCCGCCGGGCTGAGGCGGAGCCTCACGCCGCCTCCTCGGGCGGCTTGATCCTCCGGAACCTCCGGTACAGAAGAATGTCGTAGGCGATCTTGAGCGCCGCGCCCGCCGCGAGCGGCGACCAGAGCGCCACCCCCTGCATCGCCGCGCCCGCGAACACGGGCGCCACGGCCCACCCCGCCGTGCGCACGAGATTGGTGGCGCCCGCAGCGGCGGCGCGCTCCTCCGGGCGGACCACCGCGACCACGTAGGACTGCCGCGTGGGCACGTCCATCTCCACCAGGCACTCGCGCAGGAGGTACAGGAGCGCCGCGATCGTGAAGGTCGGCGCGATGGGCACGGTGAGGAGGAGGAGGCTCGAGGGCAGGTGCGTGAAGACCATCGTGCGCAGGAGCCCGATCCGCCGCGCGAGCCACGCCGCGGCCAGGTGCGAGGCGCCGTTCGCGAGGCGAGCGAGGAGGAAGAGCGGCGCGAGCGTCTCCTCTCCGACTCCGAAGCGCCGGAAGAACCAGTAGGAGAGGAGCGCCGTGGTCAGAAATCCGCCGCCGACGCTGTCCATGGCGAAGAGCGCCGCCAGGCCGCCGATCCGGCGCTTCGATTCGCGGCTCACCGGCAGCGGCCGCGCGAGGCCGCTCCGCGCACGCCCCCGCGCGTGCGCGCTCAGCCCGGCATAGGCGAAGGCGCCCACCGCGCTCAACCCGGCCACGGCCAGGAACCCCGCGCGGTAGGACGCGAGCGGCGCCACTCCGGCATGACGAAGGAGGCTGGGCAGGAGGGCCGCCAGGGCCCCCAGGGCGTGCCCGGAATCCAGCACCACGTTGTACCAGGCGAAGGCCCGGGTCCTGCCTCGCTCATCGCTCAGGTCCGGGAGGATCGCCTGCTCCAGCGAGAACGCGGCGCCCCGGTCCCGGCCCATCCCGTTCACCATCCCGAGTGCCGCGGCCGGCGCCAGCATCCAGGCGGCGGGCGCCAGCGCGAAACCCGCGGTCCCGGCCGCCGACACCAACGCGAGCGCGATCAGGCAGCGCGTGCGCCCCAGCCGTTCGGCGTACAACGTGACCGCGAGGGTCCCGAGCGCCACCCCGAGGAGGCCCGCCGAGACCACGATGCCCACGCCGGCGGCCGGAAGTCCAAGCCCGGCGGCGTAGAGCCCGACGAGAACTCCGGACATCCCCACGCCCGTCGCGCGGGCGAACGCGGCGGCGTAAAGGAGGCTCCGGTCCCGCGTCATCGCTGTGATAGCATGGGGCCGCTCTGGGCGCCCCACCGCTTCGCCACCTTAAGTCCGGTTTCGTGAGGAGGATTTGTGCGCTTGTCTTCGCTCCGTACGGTAGCTCTTGTTCCCGCCATCATCATGGCTCTCTCGGCGCCCGTGTCCGCTCGGGCAGGCACGCCGGTCGCCCCGCCCTTCTGGACCGGGCGCCCCGACTCGGCGGGCTTTCGAGCCCTGGCCGAGGGCGAGCTCAAGACCGCGAACGAAGCGCTCGACCGAATGCTCCACGCCAAGGGACCGCGCACGATCGAGAACACGTTCGCACCATACAACGAAGCGCTGCTCCATGCCGACAACGCCGCCAACGCCGCGGGCTTGATCGAATCGGTCCACCCCGACTCCACCGTGCGGACCGTGGCCGAGGAGGAAACGCGGGCCTCGAGCAAGTTCCTGAGCGACCTCGGGCTGAATCGCGCCGTGTACGACGCGCTCAGCTCCCTGAACGTGAAGGGCGCGGACGCCGACACGCGCTACGCCGTCCAGAGAACGCTTCGCGATTTCCGGCTCTCGGGCGTGGACAAGGACGCGGCGACGCGCAAGAAGATCGCCGCGCTTCGTGAAGAGCTGGTGGCCATCGGCCAGGACTTCGACAAGAACATCCGGAACGATTCGCGCGCGATCACGGTCGACAGCGCCGCGGATCTCGGCGGTCTGCCCGAGGACTACATCAAGTCCCATCCCCCCGGCGCGGATGGAAAGATCAAGATCAGCATCGAATACCCAGACTTTTTCCCGGTCATGAGCTACGCCAAGAATTCCGACGTTCGCAAGCGCCTGCTCCACGAGTTCCTGAACCGCGCCTATCCGGCGAACATCCCGGTCCTGGACCGCATGATCGCCAAGCGGTATGAGCTGGCGCGCCTCCTCGGCTTCAAGACCTGGGCGGAATACGCCACCCGCGACAAGATGATCGAGAGCGACAAGAACGTCTCCTCGTTCGTCGAGCGGCTGCGCGGCCTGACCTTGAAGCGCGCGCAGGACGAATACGGAACCTACCTCAAGCGCAAGCGCGAAGACGATCCGGCCGCGACCACGGTGGACCAGTGGGACCGGCGCTACTACGGCGAGCTGATCCGGAAGCGCGATTACAATTTCGACGCGCAGCAGGCGCGGCCGTACTTCCCCTTCGAGGAAGTGAAGGAAGGCGTCCTGAGCACCACCGCGAAGATGTTCGGCGTGACGTACAAGCGCATCGCGAACGCCGACGTCTGGGATCCGAGCGTGGAGGCCTACGAGGTGTGGGAGGACGGGCGCATGATCGGCCGGTTCTACCTCGACCTCCATCCGCGGCCCGGCAAGTACAACCACGCGGCGAATTTTGGAATCCGGAACGGCGTCGACGGAATTCAGATCCCCGAAGCCGCCCTGGTGTGCAACTTCGCGGGCGGGAAGCCGGGCGACCCCGGTCTCATGGAGCACGGCGACGTGGTGACCTTCTTCCACGAGTTCGGGCACCTGCTCCACTCGGTGTTCGGCGGGCACCAGCGCTGGGAGAATATCTCGGGGATCTCGACCGAGTGGGACTTTGTCGAGGCGCCCTCGCAGATGCTCGAGGAGTGGTGCTGGAACCCGGGCGTCCTGCAGACCTTCGCCAAGAACCAGAGCGGCGAGCCGATCCCGGCCGAGATGGTGGAGCGGATGCGCCGCGCCGACTGGTTCGGCCGCGCCACGTCGATCGCTTACCAGAACCTCTATTCGGCGATCTCGCTGAACTACTACAACCGGCCCTCCAAGGACGTGAACACCGACGCGATCCTACGCAGCCTCGAGCCCAAGTACACGCCCTATCCGCCGATGCCGGACACGCATTTCCAGACGGCGTTCGGGCACCTCGACGGCTACTCGGCGATCTACTACACGTACATGTGGTCGCTGGTGATCTCGAAGGACATGTTCAGCAAGTTCGACAAGTCGAACCTGCTCGATCCAGTGATCGCGCGTCGGTATCGCGACACGGTGCTCGCGGCGGGAGGATCGGCGCCGGCGGCCAAGCTGGTGCACAACTTCCTGGGACGCGACTACGACTACCGGGCGTTCGACGAGTGGCTTGCGGGTGAACAGCCGGCAAACGCGCGGGGAGCGGGCTCGGGAGCCTCGGGACCGCGCTAGGCTTGGCGGCGCGCGGGACGGCGGCGCCAGGCGCCTAGCGCTTGGTGCCGCGCTCGACGCGAAGCGGGGTCAGGACCTCTTTTTCGAAGCGCGCCTGATCGAACGCCTTGTCGAGGTATGGCAGGAGCACCTCTTCCGTCGTGACGAAGTGCGCCGAGACGAGACCCAGGATCGAGTAGCAGAGATGCATGAGCCGACCCGCGGGGCTCCCCGACTGGATCGCCTTGTCCAGCGCCTCGCAGCGGCGGACCACGAGCTGGTGCTCGAACCGCGGCACCTCGGTGACGCGCGAGCCCTCGCCCGCCGCCCAGTCGGCCGCGGGGTAGAGCGTGTACTCCTCCGCGCGGGCATGCGGCGCGACCTGCTTGCGCACGAATTCAAGCACCTCGCGCGCAAGACCCATCTGCTGGGGCGTGGTCCCCTCGCCCAGCTTCTCCACGCGCTCCGCGATGGCGTGAAGGCTGGCCAGAAGCTTTTCGTGCTCCGCGCGCAGCGGCTGCGTGGGGCGCGGAGGCGTCGGGACGGTTGACATGACGCGCAGTTTCACCCCTGCGGAGCGCCGTGTCAACTCGGCTATTGCGCGGATTCGCGCGCATGCACTAGCCTCGATTCACAGGTTTCGATTCAAGTCGAACCCAAGACACCCCGCGGGAGAATCCATGAAGATCTCGATCGGAGCCGATCACGCCGGCTTCGAGATGAAAGAGCGTGTGAAGAAGATCCTGGCAAGCAAAGGCCACGACGTGAAGGACGTCGGCACCCATTCCACCGAGTCGACCGATTACCCGCCCTACGCCTTCCGGGTCGCCGAAGCGGTTCGCGACGGAACGGTGGAGCGCGGCATCCTCCTCTGCGATTCCGGCAACGGCATCGCGATCGCCGCGAACAAGGTCGGAGGAATCCGCGCCACCATCTGCCTCAACGTGAAGATGGCGGAGCTGGCGCGCCGCCACAACGACTCGAACGTCCTCGTCCTGGCATCGGGATTCACCGCGGCCGAGGCGCTCGTTCCGATCCTCGACACCTGGCTTCAGACCGGATTCGACGGCGGACGGCACGCGCGCCGGGTGGCCCAGATCGCCGAGTATGAGCGCACCCATCAGAACCAGTGAGTTCGCGGGAGAGACCGACGCGGCCTACCGCGCCACCCTCGATTCCCTGATCCGAGAGGACGCGGTCGGACGCCTCTTCCGCCGCGATGCCTCCCTCTGGAAGAAGGATCCCGAGCACCACAAGGTCATCCTGAGCCGCCTGGGCTGGCTTGATTCCCCACGGTGGCTCGGAAGCAAGATCCAGGAGCTGACTGCCTTCGCCTCGGAGATCCGCTCCGAGGGCTTCACCCGCGTGCTGCTCCTGGGCATGGGGGGATCGAGCCTCGCGCCCGAGGTCTTGGCCGAGATCATGCGAGCGGCGCCGGGCGCGCCCACGCTCGAGGTGCTGGACTCCACGGATCCGGCCGCGATCCGCTGCGCCGAAGCCTCGCATCGCCTCGACCGCACGTTCTTCCTGGTCTCGAGCAAGTCGGGACGCACCATCGAGACGCTTTCCCAGTACCGCTATTTCCGCGCCCGCCTCGAGGAAATGCGCGTCGCGGATCCGGGTCGCCGCTTCGCCGCCGTGACCGACTCGGGCTCGGCGCTGGAGCGGCTCGCGCGCGAGGAGGGCCTGCGGCGCGTGTTTCTGAATCCGGCCGACATCGGCGGACGCTACTCGGCGCTCTCCTATTTCGGCATGGCGCCCGCGGCGCTTCTGGGGCTGGAGCTCGAGACGCTCGCCGAGCGCGCGTCCCAGGAGGCCGAGTCCTGCGCCTCGGGCGATCCCGCGCGAAACTCCGCGCTCCGCATGGGGGCCCTGATCGGCGCAGCGGCATGCGCCGGGAGGAACAAGCTTACCATCCTGACGGCGCCGTCCCTACGTCCGCTCGGCTACTGGATCGAGCAGCTCGTCGCGGAATCGACCGGGAAGGAGGGACATGGGATCGTCCCCGTCGAGGGCGAGCCGCAGGGCTTCGCGCGGTACTACTCCCCCGACCGCTGCTTCGTCTCGATCACGGTAGCGTCCGAACCTGCGCCCGAGCTTTCGGGGCTCGGCGCGGAGCTGCGCCAGGCGGGCGCGCCCTGGATCGAGATCGCGCTTTCGGATCGCGCGGATCTGGCGGGGGAATTTTTCCGCTGGGAGGTTGCGACCGCGCTCGCCGGCGTGGTGCTCGGGATCGACCCCTTCGACGAGCCGAACGTCCAGGAGAGCAAGGATCTGACCGCGGGGATCCTCGCGGAGATCGAGAAGACGGGGGAGGCCCCCGTGGGCCGGCCCAAGTCGCGCGAGGAAGGGCTGGAGGTATACGCCTCGGGCGATCTCTGGCGCACGCTCACGTCGAATACGCCCGGGCATCCGAGCCTCGAGATGCTCATCGGACGGTTCCTCGCGCTCAAGAAACCGAGCGACTACATCGCGATCCTGGCCTTTCTCGAGCGGACGGCGGCCACGGAGAGCGCGTTCGCGCACCTGCGGCGCGAGATCCGGGACGCGATGCGGATCCCGGTGCTCCAGGGATACGGCCCCCGCTATCTCCATTCGATCGGACAGCTTTACAAGGGGGGCCCGGCGGGCGGCATGTTTCTGGAGATCACGGCCGCCGCGGCCCAGGACCTCCCCATCCCGGAGAGCCGGGTCACGTTCGGAAAGCTCGAGCTGGCCCAGGCGCTCGGCGATCTGCGCGCGCTCGAATCGCGCGGGAAGCCAACGCTCCGGCTTCACATCGCGGGGAGCGTGACGCAGGGGCTCGCCACGATCGGCCATGCCGTCGAACGGGCGCTGGTCGCGATCGCGTCCGCCTAGCGCCGAGGGGGGTCCCCCGGCAGCGCCACCTAGGGCACTCTCGACTTGACCGTGCGGTAGGGCTCGGGGTCCAGGGGCAGCCCCGCATCCAGGCCCTTGGCCTTGATCTCGGCGCGGACCGCCCCGGCGCGCTTCGCGGCGGGCGGATGGTTCTTGGCCAAGGTTTCCCAAAAGCCTTCCCCACCGTCACTTAGTTTCGCCAGCTTATCCATCGCCTGAGCCATGCCCTCTGGATTGAACCCGGCACGAGCCATGTACATCTCGCCATAGGAGTCCGCTTCCGACTCCATGTTCTTATTGTATCCACTCTGCATGAGGACGACGCCCGAGTCCGCGGCGGTCTTGGTCGACTCGCTCGACGCCCCGAACACGAGACTGCTCAGGTCCTGTACCCCGAGACCTTCTTGAAGCTGCTTCACGCCGTGACGGGCCACGATGTGCCCGATCTCGTGCCCCAGCACGCCGGCGAGCTGAGACTGGGAATCGAGCATCTTCAGAAGCCCCGTGTGTACGTAGACATACCCTCCCGGCACCGAGAAAGCATTCGGCGCCTTGTCCTGGATAACGGCGAAGTGGTAGACGATGTCCGGCCGATCGGACAGTCTTGCAATGTGTTGGCCTGTCCGATTCACGTAGTCGGTGATCGTCCGGTCCGCAAGGATGTGCTTCTCAGCGCGAATCCAGGCGGCCATTTTCGCGCCGATGTCGCGCTCCTCGGTCTCCCCGATCAGTATGGCTTTCTTCCCGCCATGTCCCGCGGCCGCGCTGCCGGCGACGAGAAGCCCCACCAGGAGCGCCAGCCCCCACCCTCTTCGATTCCAACCCATGCGATTCCCTCCCGTTTGTTCCATGCATCGGACGCCTGAAAAGGCTTATGGTCCCCTTTCCGCGGGCCACGAGACGCCTTGCCCGCGGGTCCGCCATGCGGCATCATTTTCTATACGAAGCGTCTCCATCTCTCACGCAGGGAGGATTCATCCATGCCCGCACGGAAGAAGGCATCGAAGAAATCCGCGTCGAAGAAGAGGGCTCCGGCCCGCAAGCGACCGGCCGCGAAGAAGGCCGCGAAGCGACCGGCCGCCAAGCCGGCTCGCCGGACCCAGACGCGACCGCAGGCTCCGCCGTCGCCGCCGAGCTCCATCGGTCTCTTGAGCCAGCACATGGACTACACGACGCATCGTCTCGCCGACGTGAAGCGTTTCTACACCGACCTCCTCGGGTTCCGGAAATTCGAGCAGGATCCGCAGATGAACTATCTCTACGTCCAGACCGGCCATTCGTCCAGCGTCGGCTTCATGCCGCCGATGCAGGGCCAGGGCGAGCCGAGCCCCGCCAAGGAGCCGACGCTCTATTTCATGGTCAGGGACGTGGACCGCGCCTACAGCGATCTCGCCGCGAAGGGCGTCCAGTTCGAAGGCCCGCCCGCGGACATGCCGTGGGGGCATCGCGTCATCGTCACGGTCGATCCCGAGGGTCGCCGCGTCATGCTCGCCACCACGAAGCGCCGCATCTGAGTTCCATGAGGAGATCCCGATGAAGAGCACGGCGGTCGCGCTCCACGATCTCGGTCAGAGCTTCTGGCTGGACTTCATCAGTGACGGGCTCATCCAGTCGGGCGAGCTCGAGAGGCTCATCGGCCAGGGATCGGTCTACGGCGTGACGTCGAACCCGACGATCTTCAAGAACGCCATCGCGGGAGGCAAGGATTCCTACCCCGCGGAGATCACTCGTCTGGCGGGCGCCGGGAAATCGGCCGAGGAGATTTTCGATGAGCTTTCCGCGCGCGACATCACACGCACCGCCGATCTTCTTCGGGACGCATTCAACAGGGGGACGGGCCGGGACGGCTTCGTGAGCCTCGAAGTGCCCCCGGCCCTGGCCTACGACACCGAGGGGACCATCGCCGAGGCGAAGCGGCTCTGGGCGAAGGTCCGGAGGCCGAACCTCTTCGTCAAAGTTCCGGCCACGCCCCCGTGCATCCCCGCCATCGAAGCTCTGATCGCGGACGGCGTCAGCATCAACGTGACTCTCGGCTTCTCGGCGCCGCAGTACGTCACGGTGGCCGAGGCGTTCAAGCGCGGCATCGACCGGCGCATCGGCGCGGGACACTCGCTCGAGGGGCTGCACTCGGTCGCGAGCATCTTCGTGAGCCGCCTCGACACGGCGGTGGACAAGGAGCTGGAGGAAAAGGCCAAGAACGCGCCGCCCCGCGAGAAGGAGCGGTATCTCTCGCTCCGCGGCAAGGCGGCGGTGGCGAACGCGCTCCACGTCTGGGAGGAATACCGCGCTCAGTTCTTCGGTCCCCAGTTCGAGGATCGCCGCCGGGCGGGCGCCAGGCCTCAGTGGCTCCTCTGGGCGAGCACCGGCACCAAGA